>JAAYNR010000207.1 GCA_012520735.1 Lentisphaerota bacterium
AAACTTTGTCGTGAGCTTTGTCGGAGCTAGCCAGAGGTCATTGGATGGAAGGCACTGCTGGCAAGGGTTTCCGTCATGACCTCGTCGATGATTGCGGGGATAAAACTATGATACAGGCGACAAAGCTCACGACAAAGCTCGCGACAAAGAAAAAATCACCCGGAAAATCCGGAAGCATCTATAAAGGCGCTCTCTTTTTCATCGAGGCCGTATTTGGCGTAGAGTTGCTGGTCGATCTCGGGGATTGGGTTTTGTCGGTTGATGTCATTTCACCTGCCTCTTAACGCCTTGCTAGTCTTATTAGGATTCTGGCGCAGGTCTAACACCCTGAAAACGATAGCTGTATTTTCGTGAATCTTGTAATAAATTGCATAAGGGAACCGTTTAGCCAGAAGGCGGTAAAAACCGTAAGTTTGTTGATGAATTCCAGCATAGAGCACCAAAGAATCAATATCCGAAAACAGTGAATTAAAAAAATATTCACCAACCCCAGAACCTTGCCGCTCATAAAACATACGTCCTGCATAAAGGTCTTTAACGGCAGATTGTAAGATTTTGATTTTCATTCAAAAAGATTCCGAAGCTCTTGCTTGGCTGTTTTCCAGTCAATGGCAGTTTCTTGGCCGTTTGCAAAAGATACTTCAGTTTCTTTCAAAATTTGTTCATGCCATGCAGGAGAAATATACTCCTCTTCATGATGCGTAAGCGACTCCCACAAAGACTCCATAAACTGGAGCTTTTGTGCCAGTGACATCTGATCTATCTTTGCGACAGTTGACATTGCTATATTCCTTTATCAAAATTCGCTCATATTATAATGAAAACGCCCCACGTTTGCAAGACTCCTAGCACCAAACTGAGGACCGAGCAGGTGCTCGGTGTTCCCAGGGGAGGAGAGGGCACCCGCAAGGGGTGCCCCTACGGCGCCTGCCTTGCAATTGTGGGGCGGGGTTTTCATATCATCCATTTCTCCATGCCATATTCGGCTGCTGTTTCCATGGATTGGCCACCCGTGGATTGGGCACCCGCAAGGGGTGCCCCTACGGATTGGGCACCCGTGGGTTGGGCACCCGCAAGGGGTGCCACTACGGTGCCATGGGTTTTACTTTCTCTTCTATAAAGGTGATCTCTTGCTCGTCGAGGCCGTATTTGGCGTAGAGCTGCTGGTCGATCTCGGGGATTGGGTTTTATCCGGTTGATGTCTCATTCCACCACTTCCCAGAAGCCAGTTTTTCGGCCGCCACTGCGTATTAAGAGTTGATCGGCTTGTAATTTTTGAATGTTTCTTTGTATTGTGCGCTCAGTTACTCCAATTACCTCAGCCAATTCGGAGATAGTAATAGACGGTCTTTCACGACACATGTTCAGTATTTTATCTGTTGTTTTCTCAGTCCTTACCCGACGTTTTCGGCTCTCTTTCCCGACACTTCCAGCTCTTTCCTGGCACTTTTTCAGCTCTTTCCCGACGTTTTTGGCTCTCTTTACCGACGCTTTCAGCTCTTTCCCGACATTTCTGGGTCTCTTTCCCGACACTTTTGCTGTATCAATGGAACCATTAGCGACATTTTTTATAAAGGCTAGTTCCTCTATTGATTTGCGATGAACTATTGCAATAAAGAGACACCCTTCTCGGTCATCAACGAAATCTATTTGAGCATTTTGCATAGGTTACGCTCACACTAAACTCATCAGTATGGACGAACTCATGGAAGGGGCTTGTGTATCGCAAATTTACAAAAAACGATACACAAACCTGTTTGATGCTACTTACAAACAGCTCCAAACAACCACTTTATCGTCGTCCAGAATTCACCGAAATAACCGCTCTTTGGATCTGTTCGCAAATAGCCGGCAACGAAGTCGTAAAACTCAGAATCTGACAAGGTTGCATCTAAAAAGGGAGCAATTGCATTTGCTCGCATCTCATTTAACTTAGGGATATTCAGACCAAGCCGCGCTATAGTTTCTGCGACACCCTTATCATGTGGATCAGCAGATCCGATTGTGCCATCCGAACCATAGGCAAAGCGGGATTCGCAGCTTGGGTCTAGCGGTGAAACCAATAGAGTCTCATCAAACCAATCTCCCTTTGAGTGCCCGCAATGTATTGGCTCTCCCTTGCGGCCATCTCTAAGGCATGAGCATAACAGGTTGCTATAGTTGAGCGACTCGTCCGGATAATCACTTTGTGGACGTAAATGTTCAATGTGAGAATCATTCTCAATTAAGCGGCGTTCACAGTAACAGCAAATGTAACCCTGCTCGCGCATCAGGGAGTCCTTGAGATGTCTTTTGGTTTTGCCATCCAGATTGCTGTAGCAAGGTTGCCACTCTTCATTGGCTAATGCCTTCCATTTTTCAAACTCGTCAGGCTCTTTGCTCTTGTTAATATGCTTCATTTGCCGATCAACTCCTTGCGTTTGATCAGTACGTCAGCCTTCACCAGCTCGGGATCACTGCCTATCTCTTCCCTCAAACGACTAATCTCCAGTTTAGCATCCTCCAGCGCGCCGCGATCAATCAAGCGAAACATCTTATTGATTGACTTTTGTATCGTGTCGGGGCGTGTGGTACTCAACCCCATCAAATCCACCAGAATGCGCTCAACCGATTTGCCGTAGGATTCTGCGGCCTTGCGGCATCGCAACACTCCCTCTCTGTTCATCTCCAACAAAAAGAGGGATTCTGGTTGTATATGGGTAATTACGTGTGGCGAGTGAGTGGAAATAAGGAACTGACTGTTGGGGAATATTTCAAGAAGCCTTGGCACAACCATGCGCTGCCACTCAGGGTGGAGGTGCAGATCAATTTCATCAATAATGAAGAGAGCCTCACCTGCAAGTGGATTACGGGTCTTAGGGTTGGCAATTGCCATGCGCCGTGCCATGTCGCCTACCATAGCCATAAGGCATTTTTCGCCATCGGAGAGCTGATTAACCAGAAGTCGTTTGTCGCCCTTAAGTACCTCCATGCGCAAGGGGTTGCGTCTTACTGTAAGACGACTAAACTCGGGCATAAAATGCAGTAGTGCAAGACGAACAGCCTCCAGTTGTGGATCAGGGAATTGAACCTCCTGTCCTTTGCGAAACAGCTCCTCGCGGTCTCGACGTGCCTCGTTTTCAAGGTCCTCGCGCTCACGAAACCACTCAAAAAAGAGTCTGAAGTTAGCCCCACGGGTGAGCGACTCATCGTATGCGGCAAGAAGGTCGAACTTGTGTTTATCGCGAATTCGCAGCGGTATATCGAGCACGGCACGATTAACGGGATAGTAGACAAAGAGAGGCAAGTTAGTGTACCCCTCTTCAAAAGTGATCTTCTCTCGCAACTGGTTGGCAAGCTGTGAAACCTCCTCCAGTGAGGTACGCTTGTCACCTGAATGCATACCCTGGCGGGCTTTCACCACTTCCCACTTGATCGAGTGGTTATAGTATAGTAGTTCCGCACCCAGTGCGGTAGCTGACTCTCCATTTCTAATGTCGTTCTCGACAATTTGGCGCCCTGATACTTTAGGGTTTTTTATGCGATTGGCAACCCACGAAAGCAGGATCGCTGAAGCGTCCAATATGGTTGACTTACCTGCGCCGTTAAGCCCGACAAATAGGTTGAGGGTGGGGTGCAGTTCCAATTCTAACCGGTCTGCACCACGGAAATTGTGTAGCTTCAGCTTGTTGATATGCATCATATTCTTTCTCCAAAGTATCTCATCAATTAGGCACTAAAAGAACTCATGAAAGTTAGAGTCGAAATCACGGTTAATCATACCATATAATTTTATGATATCGACACAATTCTACATTTGTCATAGCTCACTCCATCTCCCTCACCTTTTCCTCAATAAAGGCAATCTCTTTCTCATCCAGGCCGTATTTGGTGTAGAGCAGTACCATTAATCAATCTCCATCGGGCGGATCATTGATTCAATAAATGCAATTTCATCATCGTCTAAGCCGTATTTTTTATAAAGCTCGTCATCGGTCCATGGCTTGGAAAAGTCCTGCATTGGTACAAAAGAGTACACTTTGCTTGTAGCGTGTTGTGTATTTTTTAGTTGTAGTACCAAAAACCTAAAAAAGCGTGTAGCCATATAAGTCATTACGTTTCTGGCAATCATTTTACGTTCAAACGGGCCTATTAATAGATAGGTTTCGGTGCATGCGCTACCAGGCTCACCAACAAAAGGTTTGTTTATTATTTGGTGTGGAAAATCTTCCCCTGCACCGTATGCATAGCTTATGAATACCTTCCATTTGTTTATCCATTCTACATGGTGGTTTATTTGTTCTTTTGAAATATATCCAACTTCTTTGTTTGCATATAATTTCACCTCTTCATTTTGTTTAAAATCCTTAAAATTACTTTTTAACCCAAAAGGTTTACGAGAACTTATAAGGGTATCAAATGTTTTTCCTGGTTCTGGAGCTATTTTCCCCAAAATTGTTATTGCTTCATTATAGCGAATAAAAGTGCTAGCGTTTTTTTCAGCAAGAGGGCGTACAATTTTCGATATGGCATTACCTCTGATAGTTGTTACTTCGCAAATGCCTGGATTTTCCCTGTCCCAGATAAAATAGCATACGCCACCTTTTATTGGCACACCTGGAAAACATTCGTTTGGATTAGGATAATCAACTAATTTACGAATCCTTTCATCTTTAAGCATATTAGCTCGAAAATCATCAAGCCCTTTTCCGCCTGTAAACCACCGCGAAGGAGTTATCATTGTTATAAAATGAGGGTTTATCTTTTTTGCCTGTTCAACAAACAGCTGATATATAGGTTTAGCACTTGCTTGTGCCCCCCTATCATCCTCCTGATACGGTGGGTTGCCTACGATTACGTCGAATTTCATATTGAGGGGGTCTCCTTGTTTGGCGGCGGGGGTGAGGTCGTGGTGTTTTAAGTTTGTGTGGTTGATGTTGGCAAAATTGCCGAAGATGTAGTTTTTGGCAATGTTGTAGATGATCTCGGTGGGGGCAAAGCCGTGAATCTGGTTTTCCAGAATGTGTTTGAGGCGTTCCTGGTTGTCGGGGATCTGGGTTTCGAGTCCTTTGTA
>JAAYNR010000008.1 GCA_012520735.1 Lentisphaerota bacterium
AAATCTGTTTTCCAAACGCGTAGCGTTTTTATTAAAACTGCGTGAGTCCATGAAAGTGCCAGATATGTTAAGGGAACAAGATTTCTATGCTGTACAACATTTGGTTACGGCTGTAAGCAGTTTTAGTGCCTTAATGGTTTAATGCAAGTACACGTCCTACCGCGGTGGCGTTTTTGGCGCACCGCAGGCTCGGACCGAGCAGGCGTTTGGTGTTCCCAGGGCTCATGCCCGGCTGCAGGTACGGAGTCCTGCGTTCCCGGTGGAGGCAAAAACCCTTAATTGCACTCTTAGTCGTATTTTACACTTGATCGAAAATGAACTGAGTTATGTCACGCCCCTACAGGGCTAAATTTATTATGTTACGTAATCCCGTGGCGTTGCCACGGGCTGGTATGTATAGCTCTTTCAGGGCAGGCTTTGTACTCTCCCGCCTTCACCCTTTTTTTCCGTTTAAGTGGGCTGTGCGAGTTGGTCGAGTTCTTCCCAGCGGGTGTAGGCCTGGGTGAGGGTCTCTTCGATCTCGGTGAGGCGGTCGCGGGTGGTAGTTACTTCTGTGCCGCTGCCGCTACGGTAAGTTTCAGGGTTGGCCAGAAGGTCGTGGAGGTCGGCTTGTTCTTTTTCGAGGGTCTCTATCTGGTGCGGCAGTTTTTCGAGCTCCTGGCGTTGAGCGTAAGTGAGGCGTGGTGGCCGATTGGGAGCCGGGCGTGAGGTTGTTGTTGCTTTGGTGGCGGTTGGTGGAGGTGGTGGGGTGCGTCGTTGTGAGAGCCAATCGTTGTAGCCGCCGGCGTATTCGTTAACAAACCACCCTTCGGCAGGGGTGAGCCAGGGGGAGTTGCTGACAGAGGAGTCGTAGTGTTCGAAAACAAGGGTGCGGTCGGCAACGGCATTGAGGAAGTCGCGGTCGTGGCTGACAATGATGACGGTGCCGTTATAGTCGGCAACTTGTTCTTCGAGCAGGGTGAGGGTTTCGAGGTCGAGGTCGTTGGTTGGTTCGTCAAGGACCAGAACGTTTGAGGGGTGGGCAAAAAGACGCGCCAGCAGGAGGCGATTACGTTCACCACCGGAGAGTGAGTGGACAGGTTGGCGGGCACGGTCGGGGGTGAAGAGGAAGTCGCCGAGATAGCCGAGAACGTGACGGCGGGTGTTGTTAATAGTGATAAATTCACGTCCGTCGGCGAGGGTTTCGATAACAGTATCTTCCCGATTGATGGTGCGGAGCTGGTCGGAGTAGGCTACCTGCACATTAGCGCCGAGACGGACGGTGCCACTGGCGGGGCGGAGGCCTTGTGGGTTTTCGCCTTCAAGCAGGAGTCGTAGCAGGGTAGTTTTGCCGCAGCCGTTGGGGCCGATGACACCTATTTTATCACCACGCAGGATGTCGATTGAGCATTTTCTGATCAGCGGGGTTTGGTCATAACTGAAAGAGATATTGTCGGCACGGACAACGAGGCGTCCGGTGCGGTCGGCCTCCTGAATCGATATTTGCGCTGTACCACTGTGTTCTCGGCGCAGGGCACGCTCTGCACGCAGTGCCTCGAGAGCACGGACACGACCCTCATTACGGGTGCGGCGTGCCTTGATGCCGCGGCGTAGCCAGGCCTCTTCCTGTTCGAGTTTTCGATCGAGTCGGAACCACTCTTTGGCTTCGTCGGCGAGGACCTCTTCCTTACGCTTCAGAAAGGTATCGTAATCACAGGCCCAATCGACAATACGGCCGCGGTCGAGTTCTACGATGCGGGTAGCCATGCGGCGCAAAAAGGCGCGGTCGTGGGTGATAAAGAGGATAGTTTTACAGAAGCGGGGGAGGAAACTTTCAAGCCAGGTGATAGAGTCGATATCGAGGTGGTTGGTGGGTTCGTCGAGCAGAACAATATCGGGGCTGCCGAGGAGAGCCCGAGCCAGAAGGGTGCGTCGTTTGGAGCCGCCGGAGAGGTTTTCAAAGATGTCGGTGGGGGAGAGGTTAAGGCGGCTGATGATTTGATCGGCCTCGAGAGCGGTGGTGGCATCGGCATCGTGTTGGTGGCCGGGAGAGACGATATCGATGACCGGGCCACAAAGGTGTTCGGGTATTTGTTGTGGCATAGCACTGACACGCACACCGGCCTGACAGGCGATCTCACCGCTATCAGGGGTGAGATCACCGGCGATCAGGCGCAGCAACGAGCTTTTGCCGGCACCGTTGGCTCCCAACAGCGCAATACGCTCATTCCCTTCAATATGGAGCTCCACGCCATCTAGGAGTGGAGCTCCACCAAAGCGGAGCGATACCTGTTTAACACTGAGCAGAGCCATCGTGCTGGCCAGACTTACAGGACACCGCGGCGGTGCCAGACAAACTGCTTATACATCTCAGGGTCGAGATCTTTAAATATCAGCTCAAGCTCTTCATCGCCCATCACGGTATTACGGCCTGCGGCATAAAGGGTATCAACGCGCTCTTTGATCGCCTGAATAATAGGAGTCTGCTTGTTGAGTGCATGTTCACCCTGGCGGCGGTAGAAGCCGTTCATCCAGTGGGCAATACCGGCAAGTCCCGAGTGTGAGTCAACGGCCACGGTTGCGGGGCGGTTGAGGATCAGGGAGGTGTCGAAGATATTGTATATCTCTTCATCCTTGAGCATGCCATCGGCATGGATACCGGCACGGGTGCAGTTGAAGTTACGCCCGACAAACGGTGTACGGGGTGGAATGGCATAGCCGAGTTCACGCTCAAAGTATTCGGCGATTTCGGTTATGACGCTGAGGTCCATGCCATCGGTAGAGCCGCGGAGCGAGGCGTACTCGATAGCCATGGCTTCAACGGGGCAGTTACCGGTACGCTCACCGATACCGAGCAAGGCACAGTTTACGGCGGAGCAACCATAAAGCCAGGCGGTAGCGGCATTGGTGACTACTTTATAGAAGTCGTTATGGCCATGCCACTCGAGATGCTCTGAGGGGACATCGGCATAATGGTTAAGGCCATAGATGATACCGGGGACAGAGCGTGGCAGAGCCACACCGGGGTAAGTGACACCATATCCCAGCGTATCACAGGCACGGATTTTGATAGGTATGCCCGACTCGCGTGAGAGCTTCATCAGCTCGGTAGCGAGGGGGACAACAAAACCGTAAAAATCGGCGCGGGTGATATCTTCAAAGTGACAGCGCGGCCTGATACCGGTAGAGAGGGCTGTTTTGACTACCCCGAGGTATTTATCAAACGCTTCACGGCGGGTCAGCTTCATTTTTTTGAAGATATGATAGTCGGAGCACGAGACCAGGATACCGGTCTCTGCCATCTCCATCTCCTTGGCCAAGGAGAAGTCTTTTTCACTGGCACGGATCCAACTGGTGATCTCCGGGAAACGGAGTCCCAGCTCACGGCATTTGCGTACAGCCTCGCGGTCTTTTTCGGTATAGATAAAAAACTCACTCTGCCGGACAATTCCATTTGGTCCGGCGAGGCGCGAGAGGAGGCGGAAGATATCGACGATTTGCTGCACGGTGAAAGGCGAGCAGCTCTGTTGGCCATCGCGGAAGGTGGTGTCGGTGATCCAGATATTTTTGGCGACATTCATCGGCACCATGCGATGATTGAACGGGGTTTTAGGAATGCTGGTATAGTCGTACAGGTCGCGATAGAGCTTTGGCTTATCGACATCCTGCAACCGATATTTGTACTCTGTCTGTTCTAATAAGTTTGAACGATTACTGAACTCAAGCATAACTTTTCCCTTCACTAAACACCCTGTACGCTTTTGCATACAGGCGGAATATTATAGAAGAAGTAAGGTGTGTTTGTCAAACCGTACTTTGAGGGCAAAATTGTTGGCGAATTTTTTATTGTTTTACACTTGTGCATCTTTTGCAGCTCTGGTAAATTCCATCTTACTTGGAAAAGTGGTGTCTCATGCGGATGTAATGTGGTGCCACATTTGTAGTCTTTTAAAGCATAACTTATGAAACTAAATATTCGTGGGATTTTTACAGTAACGTTTTCGGCGTTGCTGGTTTTGTTGTTTTCCGGTTGTGAGCGTCAGGGTGGGGCTCATGAGCCGGATATGATCAGAGTGATCTCTCCTGATCCACAGTATGGCGTGGCAGGGACATCGGATGTAAAGCGGGTGAGCGTAGAAGTTCAGACCGCACAGATACCTGGATTACTGGGCGGTTCCGGTACACGGTATCCGATGGCCGGCGAGCGTTTGTTGATCAGAACTTTGACACCGGAGTCGGGGTTGGCACCGTCTGTTACCGAGGGGGTAACCGATTCAGGCGGGCGTTTGGACTTTGACGTGACGCTTGGTTCTGCTTTTGGTGATCAGTATCTTGAGGTGGTATGTGCCAGCCGGCCTACGGTGAAGAAGCGGCTCCGTTTTGTTTCAGGTATCCGTATTGATAATAATAAACAAGAGGTGGTGGCGGGGCAGTTGTTACCGAAACCTTTTAGGGTTACTCTGTTTGACGATGCCCAGATGCCAATAACTGGTGTGCCGGTATACTTTACCTTGATCGCTTCACCAGGCAAGAGTGGCTCACTGGTGAAATCGATGGGGGTGACTGATGATGAGGGGGCGGTAGAGATTGAGCTGCAGACGGCACCATCATCGATTGGTGTGTATCGGGTTGGGGTGGAGGTAGCCGATACGGCCGGTAGGCGCACCACCAGATCGATTGTTCTTGAGGCTGATGCTATGCACATAGCTAGTTTGGTGGTAGGGGTGCTTGGTGGATTAGCAATATTTGTATTTGGCATTACTCTGATGAGCGAGGGGTTGCAACAGGTGGCAGGCAATCGGTTGCGCCGGGTGTTGGCTTATATTACGGGCAATCATGTGCGGGCAGTATGCGCTGGTGCTATGGTAGCAGGATTAATTCAATCTTCTAGTAGCACTACAGTAATGACCGTAGGGTTTGTAAATGCCGGACTTTTGACATTAAAACAGGCAATAGGGGTGATATTTGGAGCTAACATTGGTACTACTGCCAGTGGTCAGATCGTCTCTTTCAATATAGGTAATATAGCTTTACCGGCTATTACACTTGGTGTGGTTCTGTTGCTGACATTGCGGCGTCCGGCAGGGCAGGGCTTGGCCCGAGCGATACTCGGATTCGGGCTGCTTTTCTTTGGTATGGGTTTAATGTCGAGCCAATTGAAGGCGGTGAGTACATTTCCCAGTTTTGTCCGGATATTTCAGGCTATAGATTGCAGCCCTGCTTATATTGGTGCAGATTTACCGATTGGAGCGATGATCGCTGCCATAGGGATTGGGGTTTTAACTACAACAATCGTACAGAGCAGTGCCGCAACAATTGGATTGGCAATTGCTTTGGCCAACAGTGGGTTGCTGAATATCTGGACGGCGGTGCCGATTATAATGGGTGATAATATTGGTACCACTGTTACGGCCAATCTGGCGGCTATTACAGCGAGCCGTCCGGCCAAGCAGGCGGCTGTTGCGCACACACTGTTTAATGTGTTGGGTGTCTCGGTAATGGTGGCTCTTTTTTATGTACCGATAAATGGGATGCCGTGTTTTTTCTATGCGGTTGATCGGATTACAAGTGGTGATGTGTTTGCCGGAGAGAATGTGGGGCGTCATATAGCGGCGGCACACAGTTTGTTCAATATTGTATGCGTGGTGACGTTTACCCCTTTGATAGGGGTGTTAGCCTGGGTTTGCACTAAGATTATCCCGGTGCGCGTGGCACCGCGACCGCAACTGGTACGACTCGATCGCAGTTGGCTGGCGACGCCGTCACTGGCCCTTGATGGTGCCCTGCGTGCTACTACGGTTATTACGGAGCGTGCCTGCTGGGTGGCTTTAACAGCGCTGGAGTCTTATCATAAGGGGGAAGCAGTACCGTTGGCTGAGATGGAGCAGGCTGAGGGCGAGACAGACGAGATGCAACGGCAGATTATGGATTACCTGATGTTGCTGACCAGATGTAAGTTGTCGGCGAGTCAGGCGGCTGCCATACCGGCATTAATGCACTGTGTATCGGACGCAGAGCGGATTGCCGATATTGGGGTATCTATTGCCGAGCTGATTCCGCAAGCGTGCGATGATGACTCCCTGACCCCAGCGGCCAAGGCGGAACTTGATGAGATATTAGACAAGACTAAGCAGCTTGGTGAGAGTGTACTTAACGGCTTGCGTGGCATAGGTAAAAACCCGATTGAGACGGCCGTGCGCCTGGAGGGACAGGTGAAGATATTGAGCCAGCTTGGGAGTCAGGGGCATGTGGTGCGTCTGCAACGTGGTGAGTGTACTATTGAGCGTGGGATTGTCTACGTAGAGGTGT
The DNA here is from genome assembly GCA_012520735.1 of Lentisphaerota bacterium. Classification (GTDB taxonomy): domain Bacteria; phylum Verrucomicrobiota; class Kiritimatiellia; order RFP12; family JAAYNR01; genus JAAYNR01. The sequence continues at coordinate 6,289 of JAAYNR010000008.1, forward strand.
TATCGCTGGTAGAGGCGATTGTGCGCCATCTTGGTAATATCGCGACACGCACCGATGCGGCGATTGGTGATGTAAATTGAGGGTTTTGTGAAGGCGGTAGTACAACGGGTTACAGCGGCAGCGGTGGAGATTGACGGGGTGGAGGTGGCCGCGATTGGTCAGGGGTTGTTGGTACTGCTTGGAATATGCCATGCCGACAGCGGTGTGGATGTATCGTGGATGGTGCGTAAACTGGTAAATTTGCGGATTTTCAGTGATGATACCGGGGCGATGAACCTCGCACTCAGTGACATCGATGGAGCAGTGATTGTGGTGTCGCAATTTACCCTTTATGGTGATGCCCGCAAGGGCAACAGACCCGGCTTTTCAGGTGCGGCACGACCCGAACATGCTGAGCCACTCTATGAAGAGTTGCTTAAAGAGCTGCGCTCAACCCTGGGCGAGAAGCGGGTGGGGTGTGGGCAATTTGGTGCTAAAATGGCGGTAAGTTTGGTAAACGATGGTCCAGTGACAATTCTACTGGAGAGCCCTGAACCTAAAAACATAAGTTGATTCACCATAAATCATTCGACATGCGGCGCAAGATACCACCGCTCAGGGCAGGGATTACAAAGATAACTAAAACTGCTTACAGCCGTAACCAAATGTTGTACAGCATAGAAATCTTATTTTCTTAACATATCTGGCACTTGCATGGACTCCCGCAGTTTTAA
>JAAYNR010000117.1 GCA_012520735.1 Lentisphaerota bacterium
CTTCAGACGGTTCTACAGTCAACAGTGGGAGAAATGACGCACCATAACCAAAGCCGGTTGTAGTTGGCCATTGAGTCAATGTTGCTGCCGGGTTGCCTAAAGAGAACGTGAAGAAGGGTTTAATGTTGTTACCCTTGGTGGCAAAGGAGATATTATGCAAGGCACCGGCGGGGAGCCAAAAACGCCATACACCTGCACCGGTTGCCAACACACGTCGGTCTCCTACCGTCAATACACCGGGAGTGTTTGGTGCGGTATTTAGCGTAGCAGTCAGCAGAAAGTAACTATCTTTACCCTCGGGAGTGTCAGATGGCGACATCGGGTCGGTGCCAAAAAGCTCTTCAAGCCAATCCGGCCAACCATCATCGTCGTTATCCAGAAAGAGGTCAACTTCCGGTGCAATGCCATTGGCCAGCCTGAAGGGAAGATTGGTGTCTGACAGATCATAACCTGCCACATCGTAGCAGTCCGGTACTCCTATGCCTCGACTATCGGGATTATTCGGGTTTGTCCCATAGACAAATATCTCGTCATAATCGCTTAACCCGTCGCCATCGGTGTCGGTACGGTTGGGATCGGTGCCGTAAAGCATCACTTCATCATAGGTGGAGAGGCCATCGCCATCGTGGTCGTCGATGGCTGGGTCGAGAATACCAAAAGCTCGCCAGTGGAGGTTTAAGCCATGCACAACGGCGTTGGTATTGCCAAGAGTGTAAGTCTCACCACCGTGGTTGTGCTGGGCACCGATGACGAAGTTAGTGGTGACAGTGGTCAGCGCAAATCCGGCGCGGTATTGGTTGGTGGAGAGTTGTAGTGGAGTTGGGGGAGTTGCGGCGGGTAGCGGTTCTGGGGCTGGTGAAACGGGACTTTGTTGTTGAGCAGTTGGTGGGGGGGGGAGGCGAAAAGCCCTGACTGTTTGATTTAGTACTCCCCTTAACCAGAAAAACGGCAAGTAGTGCTATGACAATAAACCGTCCCATGGGGGTTAGTTTGCGGTAGTGTTGTTTTATAGTTGCAAATGTCAATCGCCAGCCGGGGGAGGTCCATAGCCACATTATCAGACAAAATAGAGCTACAGGTGTCACCAATAAGGCGAACCCAAGGGCGAGTTTGTGCATGATATACGGCAAGGTTGTCACTACTTTAATATCAATATTAAACAACATTTATGATGTTGTGATTATAAGGTAAACTAGGGGTATGAGTCAAATGGAGTATTTGGATAAACCACAGAAACAATCTGTTGGGGAGGGAAATGACCTCAGAGAACGCAAGGAAAACAAAGAGCTCATGCTCGGAGAATTTAACCACAAATGGACACAAATGGGCACGAATGTGGGTTGAAAATGCGCTGGAAGCGCATCTTCAGTCCCCATTCGTGTTTATTCGTGGTTAACAATTCTTGCCGATAGAGCACGACTAAGGATAAACGACTAAGACAAGCGACTAAGCGTAGATGACTAAGCGTAGAAGACTATGAGTGTGGCGCTGCCACTGACCCCCGTGCCACCCTGGAAGCCATCCCCGCCACCTGCACTTAGTCCCACGCTTACTCGGTTACGCTTAGTCCCATACGCTTAGTCGGCTCAGACCGCTGGGTGGCTGGGGTAGCCGCAGGTGGTGCGGCGTTGACGGCGCAACGCCCTCCGCAGTGGGTGTTTTAGCGCCTTACCAAGCCACCAACGCCAATAAAAAAAAGTTTTCTTCGTGTCTTCGTGCCTTCGTGTGAGAATTTGGATTGCGGGCGTTGCCTGCGTTAGTCTAGCGCACCACGACAATATGTCGCGTCAGCATGGCAATTTGGCTGGTCGGTAAAGTGTTTTACGGCCTTTATGGTGTCGGATCGGGTCGTTTTATGTTGATACAGGTGATTTTCGCTGTTTGGCACGGAGGTTGCGGATAGAGTGACAGGCAATGCCGGGATTTCCCGCGGGTGCGGGAGGCAGTCGAGGTGTTGGACAGGTCCGTGCGCCATGATCCCGATTCCCGGTGTTGGGGTATCAGGCTGTCAAAATCGGGATCATGGTTTTTTGCGGAGATGGAGTGTTGATTATGTGCAAGCGAGTTGTGGCTGTCGCGTTTTTGATGGTGAGCTGCGCCGCCTGGCTGAGCGAGCCGGCCGCCGCGGCCCCGACCGATTTCTCACGCGGTTTCACGCATGTGGCGCAGGAGGCGACCCCGGCGGTAGTGTTTATCCAGGTGGAGAAAAAGGTGCCCGCAGGCAACATGGGCGGGTTTTTCTTCAACAACCCTTACGATCTGTTTGGCGAGGATTTCTTCGAGCGTTTCTTTGGGCAGCGGGGACGTCAGCAGCCCAACAACCCGCGGCGCAATCAGCGCGATGAGCGGTTTTTTGTGCAGACCGGCCAGGGGTCGGGCTTTATCATCTCCAAGGATGGCTACATATTGACCAACACCCATGTTGTGGGCGATGCCGACCACATCACGGTACGGCTGCACAATGGCAAGGAGTATGAGGCCAAGCGTATCGGTGCCGACCCGCGCACTGAGGTGGCGGTGATCAAAATCGAGGCCGACGACCTGCCGACCGCCAAGATCGGCAATACCGATAAATTGAGCATCGGTGAGTGGGTGGTGGCAATTGGTAACCCCTTTGGCCTGACCGCCACTCTGACTGTGGGCGTGGTCAGCGCCAAGGGGCGTAATGGGATGGGGATCACCGACTATGAGGATTTTATCCAGACCGATGCCGCCATCAATCCGGGCAACTCCGGCGGCCCGTTGCTCAACATCGACGGCGAGGTGGTGGGGATCAACACGGCGATATTCAGTCGCAGCGGCGGTTACATGGGGATCGGCTTTGCCGTGCCGATCGACATGGCGATGGACATCAAGGAACAGCTCGTGGCCAACAACGGCAAGGTCATCCGCGGTTACCTGGGGGTGTTGCTCAACCCCGGCGACCTTGACGCCGAGATGGCGCGCTCGTTTGGTTTGAAAAGCGGCAGCGGCGTGTTGCTGGCCGACGTGCTGGCCGACGGGCCGGCGGCCAAGGCCGGGCTGAGGGCCGGTGACATCATTGTGGAGCTCAACGGCGTTGGCACGGCCGAGACCAGCCAGTTCCGCCAGGCCGTCGCCCGATTGCGTCCCGGTAGCGCGGCCAATCTGAAAGTGTTCCGCGAGGGCAAGGAGTTGACCTACAAAGTGACGATAGGGGAGACGCCCGGCGATGGCGAGGGTGGCGGCGGCGGGCCGGAGGGTGAGACGGTGGTGGAGAAGATGGGGCTTACGCTGCAGGAGCTGACGCCCGAGCTGGCGCGGCAATTCGGGCAGGAAGGCGGTCGCGGCGTGCTGGTGGCCGCGGTCGAGCCCGGCTCGCCGGCGGCGCGCGAGGGGATACAGCCCGGCGATATAATAGAAGAGGTCAACCGCCAGCCCGTGGGCGCGCCAGCCGAGGTCCAGCGCCAGGGCGTGTCCAAAGACGGCAAGGTGCTGCTCAAGCTGCGCACCCCGCGTGGCCGCCGCTTCGTCCTGCTGCGCCTGTAGAAGCGGCCCATGAAAGGATGGACGGGGCGTTTGATCTTGACGGCAACTCGCGAATCGCCCGCGGCAAGCCAGACATGGGGTGTTACGAACTGCCGGCACCAAGGGCGACGGTATTGATTTTGAGGTAGCGGGGGGGTGATAGGGTGGCGTAAACGCCAGTGCTGTTGGATGTGAGGATGGCAAGTGGCCGGGTGACATACGACACGCGACCGGGTGATGTGCCATCATAGAGCCGTTTCAGCAATTCTAAATATGGCTGCCCCCATAGGGTCGAAATCGCTATCGGGATCGAAATCGAATAACAAAGACATAATTCGGCCCCGATATCGATACCGATTTCGATTTCGGCCGCACCTATTGCTCAAAATTAGAATTACTGGAGCCGTTTATCTTGAGATAGCGGTGGGGAGGTGGTTATGGTATACTGGCTTTTTTTGATGGAGATAAAAGAGTAGGTTTTTGTGAAACTGGAATCGCACACGCAAGTGGCTAACGCAACAATAAGGTTTTGAAAAAAGCCACGCGGTGAAGTACACTCCCTTTTAATTATTTGCAAACAAAGAAAGGGTAACAAAATGTCCTACACACGCGTGACCAGTGA
>JAAYNR010000171.1 GCA_012520735.1 Lentisphaerota bacterium
TCTCATGCCCCACTGTCAGCGGCCTCACTATCGGTGAAATTGCCGCTGCCGCCACAATTAAAAATGAGCAAGTCATCCGTACTATCGATAACGCCTACTCTGTTGATGGCGGTCTGGCAATCCTCCGCGGCAACCTCGCCGAACAGGGAGCTGTAGTCAAAAAAGCCGGTGTCGCTAACTCTATGCTCACCTTTGAAGGCGATGCCATCTGCTTTGACTCTCAGGAAGATGCTTGTGACGGTATCCTTGCCGGGAAAGTCAAAGCCGGCCATGTTGTGATTATCCGCTATGAAGGCCCACGTGGCGGTCCCGGTATGCAGGAGATGCTCGCCCCAACCTCTTATATCATGGGTGCCGGCCTCGGTGAGTCGGTTGCCCTGATTACCGACGGGCGCTTCTCCGGCGGCACCCGCGGTGCCTGTATCGGCCATGTCTCCCCGGAAGCCGCCGAAGGTGGGCTCATCGGGCTCGTTAGGGATGGTGACCGCATCCGCCTCGATATCCTTCAAGGCCAACTCGATGTGATGATCGATGCCGCCGAGATCGCCCGCCGCCGTGCCGCCGCACCCGAATGGGAACCGCGCTTTGTCAGCGGCTGGTTGCGCCGTTATGCCATGCATGTTGGCAATGCCTCTACCGGTGCCTCAATGGAGTGACCACTTATGGCAGGGCTAACCCCGCACTTTGGCACAAATTATGCAATTGTATATATGATTTAATCAAAGGGTACCTACTGTATCCTTTGGTAGACGTTTGGCTGGTGGAACTCATACCGTTTCCCCATCGGATAGCGGTTCTGTCACCGTTAATATTGGCAGAGATAAAAGGAGCCGCCCATATGAAGCTAAAACTCACCACCGCACTTCTATTATTGTGCGCCGTTTCATTGACCTCTTTTGCGCAAAATGAGTCGCAGTTTCGCTTTTATCAGGGGCTGACCGCCTATGTCGATAATCCTGAAGGGGTCGACTTCAATGTCACTCTCGATGTCCGCGACTGGAATATGCTGGAAAACGGCCCCCGGGAACTGCTTCTTAAAATATACGACCCCGAAGGCTACCCCGTGGTGCGTGAAGTAGTCCCCGATGATGGCATCACTGGTGAGGCTTTTATGCCCGAGACCGGCGGCTGGGATCATGAGATGTGGTACTATACCCTCTGCTATAGCCGTGGCACAGTCCCTATGACCCGCTGGAGTGCCTACTCCGACCCCGGCCGTGTCGCCATGCTCGCCCACCGCACTTTCACCTATAACGTTAAAGGTACCGCTAAAGGCGTCTACCGTATTCTCCTCAGTGGCAGTCGTGACCATGTGGTAAATATGCGCCTCAGCCCTAATCTCAAATATGGTCTCGCCGGCCACCCCAACTGGTTACACGGGCATGGCGATATGTTTAAGCAAGCCTATATCTATGTCCCTAAAGGTACAGTAAATCTCCACCTCGGTTTTCTCGAATACGACCAACCCGTCACTCGCAACTTCACCGTTAAAGACGCAGCCGGAGAGATCCTCTTCGACGGCTCAGCACGCGGCGGTTTCCGCGAAACTATGGTAACCTTTGACCCTCCTAATAAGTACGACGACCAAATACTCACTGTCGAAGTCTCCGATGGCTCTGGTGCCTATATGCTCCACTGCCAACTCGGACGTCCCGATGTCCGTTTCTACCGCGGTATCGGCGGCCCCCCCGCTGTGCTCACCCCCGACCCCACTACCGCCAAAGCCCTCCGAGGCGGAGCCATCTACCACGACAACAAAGTATTCTGGCACGGCTTTCAGATCCGTCTTCATGAGTGGCTCAAAAAATTAAAACCCGAAGATTTTATTGTGCATGGCCCCGATGGCAAAGTGATCGAGCCAACCATCGCCATCGATAAACGCGAGAAAAAAGAACAGTTATCATATGCCGGCCTCCCTAAACCACCAATCTGGTTCGCCCCACTCAATGGCAACCACGAAGCCCCCCCCTCTTCCGACTTACTTATGCACCAGTACCTCGGTTATAAAAACCCGGGTATCCTCAATAATGCTGTGCGCGACTTGCAAATCGGCCTCAACTCCATCGCTGTCGGCGATCTCCCGGTAACCAAAACATGGACTGCCAATATGGGCTATGTTTTCGGCACTTACAGCTTCCACTACTGGCGCCCTATGTGGCGCATTTTGCAGCAGTCCGATGCCCCCGCTGAGCTCAAAGCTATTATCCGTGAAGCTCTCATCCTCTGCGGCGACCGCATCGCCTTCTGCCGCGGCATCGAACGTACCAACGGTAACGCCTTTGGTCACATCGCCATGGCTTTACGCTATGCCGCTGCAGGTGCCGACGACCCCATGCTCACTGCCCTCAGCGACCAGTTTTTTGAGCGTTTCAGTAATGGCAGCTGGGGTCGCGGTGTCGGTCTCAGCCGCTCCGGTGACTGCCAGGAACACTTTGCCCACGACTACCACTACGGCTCTTATATTATCTCTAACTTCCGCGCCATATCCGTCGACCTGAAAGACGATCGCTTCACCAACGCCCGCCAGCGGATGATCGACCTCTACAGCTACCTCTACTGCCGTGAACTCCCTGCCTACCCCTGGGGTTCCCGCACCCACCAACAAGGCTTTAATCCCGCTGATGCCTGGAAAGCCAACCCCGGCCCCGACTTCACTGTCAACGTTAACAACGGCGATGAATGGTTCGCAGCCCGCCGTCAAAACTACTATGCCTTAACCTTCTTTGGCCATCTCTGCCCTACCTGGCTCAATAACTACTACGATACCCGCATCGGATACGGCGGCGGGATCCTCTGCCAGATCACTATACCGGAACACGGCACAGTGATCGCCTCAAACCTCCAGGCCGCTTATGGCAGCGGTATGCAGCCACGCAACTGGCGTAATTTCCACATCCACTCTGTTGTCGGCACTATGGCCGACGACACCCCGTTTGTCGGCGCCGACAGCGAACACCTTAATGCCGCCCTCGACAACCTCACCGTCAGCGGCAGTGGCGAAGTACGCGACCGCGCCGTCCGCTCTGCCCGCAGTTACACCTTCGGTGACCACTCCATTACCTGCCGTGTCTCACTGGCCGATACCCACTACCGCGCCGCTCTCTGGAATCATGGTCCTACCGCCCACCTCAAAGAGGCTTACGAGATGATCCCCTTCATCCCCTCAACCACACGCCAGCCAACTACTGTGGCTCTGCTCGATGCTGAAGGCAATTCAGAGGTGCTCACCAAAACACTAACCCCCGCTAACGGCTTCATCATCGACCGCAAAGGGTATGGTGTCACCATCAACTTCAACGAAACCCGCAACATCCAGCTCGGCCAGAACAACACTGTTCTCATCGAGCTGATCACCCAACGCACCCACGCTCGCGATATTTCATTTGAATACACCCTCACCCCATACGTCGGTGAGCCTGGTGCCAAACCGACGCCCCCAAAACCACCACAGACACTGAAAAAACTGGCTGACACTATCGACCCTGCCGCTATCAGCGCAGCCCTCGCCGATACCGAAGCCAGTAGCGTCGCTGATGGCAAACGCCATATTGCCGATATCCGTTTCGGAGTGACCGACAACGCTCTTGCGGTCACCGCCAATGTTGTCGATTCCGATATCCGCCCCAACCTCACTCCCTGGCGTGGCTCCTGTGTTGAGATCTTCGGCTCCCTCCCCGAAGCAACCACTGTCGGGCAAATATTCCTCGTCCCCGGTGCTAATGACAAACCAGCCGTAGCCTACCGTCAGGACGGTGGCAAACAAATCGCCAATCCTGCGATAAAAGTTACTAGTCAACCATGCGACAATGGTTATGAGATATCGGCTCTCATCCCTCTCGCCCTTCTTACACTCGACCCCAACGCCAAAACCATACTCCTCGAGGCACAGGTCACCTCAACTGACCCCCAAAAAAAGCTCACCCCTCAAACAGCCTTCGGCAGCACCCGCGCCTATATGAACAACCGCAACTACGCCCCCTTCCAAATCCCCACAGCACCCTGACCCTCCCTGTTAAAATCGGCTACTGCTGTAATCTCTGCGGCCACTCATAATGACTTATGACAAATATTCCCATCGCTTTTAATTTTGATGCCGATCTCTATCCCAGTTCGCAACGTGCCGGAATTATGCAGGAGTTTGCCGACCACGGTGCTCGCCACCTTACCCTCACCACCAAACTCCTCACACTCATCTTCTCCTCCCCTTCACAGGCAACCCAACTCCTGCGTGAAGCCCAGACCGCCGGTCTAACCTTTACCGATGCCCACGCCCCGCACTCTCTGCAGGCTCGCCCCGGCTCTGAACGTACCGACACCCTTAAGCACCTCCGCGAGGCACTCAAAATCACCGCCGATTTCAATATCCGCACCATCACCATCCACGTCGGCAATAATGGCAGCTACTGGGACAACTACCCTCTCGACCAACTCTACAACTTCTCTCTCGCCACCCTCCATGAACTGATGCCTCTCGCAGAGGAACTCGATCTGATCATCGCCATCGAAAACATCTGGCACCCTACCAACGTCGCCGAAAAACTTCTCGCTATGATCACCGCCTTCAGCTCACCACACCTCGGTATCTGCTACGATACCGGCCATGCCAATCTGCTGCGGGAAAACCGTAACTACACCAACTTCAGACCAGGCGAACCATGGGAGCGACTCGGCCGGATTGGCTGGGACAACCAGATACTTGAAAAAGTCCTCCCCCATGTCACCTCAGCTCACCTGCAGGATAACCATGGCGACTTCGATGTCCACCTCGCACCCGGCCACGGCGATATCAACTGGCCTCACATAACCCGCCTGTTGAAATCAGCCCCCCGCCTCACCACCCTTCAATGCGAAGTCTCACCCGGACACCACAACTACACTGTTGCCGACATCATTGCCTCCATTCAAAAGATCTGGGGGCACATACACATATCCGAGGATAGAGAAACTATGCCATTCACACCGTACACTTAAATGTCACACTTGAACGCGTACGCTTAAACGAAACCCCCTTCCTTCTACGATTAAGTGTATTTGCCCTCCTCTCTGCCTATTGCACTTACCTTGGCCACAATTCATCATTCATACTTCATACTTAACGGCCTTACGCCTTCAGCGTATTATCAGCCCCCATTCGTGCCCATTCGTGATGAAAATTACCCTCCCCTGTCACCCTTCACTCTTCTCCCCCATACCCCTCCGGTAATTGCCGACTCACCTTTGCTCCAAGTCGCTTCATCTCTTCAATCCGCCCTACCAGATTCCCTCGCCCTTCACTAATCCGCCGTATCACCAAATCCAACGACTCCGCTGCTCCACCAAATTTACGCCGTGTCTCTTCCAATGCCTCGATAACCAGCGCCACCTGATCATACATCCGCCCTGCACGGTCAGCAATCTGCTCCACATTCCTATTCTCATTATCCCGTCGCCACATCTGCGCTACCAACTTCAACGCCACCATCAGTGTCGCCGGCGACACAATCACAATATTCGTTTTGGCCGCTGTATACATCAGCTCAGTGTCAGCTTGTAACGCTGCCTGATAAGCCGCTTCCAGCGGAATACACATCAACACAAAATCGAGTGCTTTGTTGCCCAGCAGATTCTCGTAGTTTTTTGCCGCCAGCTCTGTCACATGTCCTTTAACTGATGCCAAATGTGCCGCAAGCTCTGCCTCAGTTACCGCCTCATCTTCTGCATTAACATAACGCTCATAAGCCGTTAGGGAGACCTTTGAATCTATCACCACCACCCGCTCTCCAGGGAGGTTCACGATAAAATCAGGCCTCAGCAGCTCCCCCTCACCCGTCCGCATCGAAACCTGACTCTCAAACTCCCGCCCCTTCTCAAGTCCCGACGCTTCCAGTAACCGCTCTACGATCAACTCCCCCCAGTCGCCCTGTACTTTAGCGTCACCCTTGATCGCCTTCGCCAGATTGTTAGCCTCTCCACTCACTCTATTACTCAACTCCTGCAATTGCCGCACCTGCTCTATCAGCCTTGCCGACTGCTCTGTATCGTCTCTATGGACCTCATCAATCCTACTCCGAAATCCATCTAGCTGCTCTCTCAAGGGTTGTAGCAAACTACCTAACCCATCTTTATTCTGCTCACGAAACACCCGCCCTTTATCGTCAAATATCTTATTAGCCAGATTCTCAAACTCACGCTTCAGACGCTCCTCAGCCTCTGTCAACAAAGCTATTTTCTCTGCTGTCACCCGCTGCTCTCCCTCTAACTTCACCTTCAGCACCTCCCGCTCCACCCTCAACTCCCCTATCAAGCGACGCTGCTCAGCCAGCTCACAATTTGCCGCCGCAAAATCCGCCTCCTGACTCCGCAAATGCAACAACTCCGCCCTATCCGGCCCCTCACTGACAACCCGATAAAGGACATAACCCACTATTAAAAGAATCACTACCAGCACAAGAAAAATCACTAACATCATATTTCACTCCTATATAACACACTCAATGTTCAGATATTACCAAATTTACACTACCCACTGTAAGCCAAAAAGGGTAAAATGTATTTTTTACCAATCAGGAGAAGAGAGATGTCACCGCACCCAAACACCAAAGCTCCCGCTGTTGTTGAAGCTGAATTACGCAGTGATAACATTACCGCCGCTGCCGAGATCAACGCCGCACTGCCAAACGTCCTTATTCTGGGCGACTCCATCTCTATCGGCTACACCCCAGTTGTCCGCCAACTACTCGCAAATCAGGCCAACGTATATCGTCCCAATATAAACTGCCAGCACACCGGCATCGGTATGGCCCTGCTCGACACCTGGCTCAGCGATATCGGCTGGGACGTCATAAGCTTTAACTTTGGTATCTGGGACACCCACCTGCTCGACTCCAAGGGCAACCTTCTGCTGGATAAGGACGGCACCGGCATCACCGGCTGTGACGATGCCCACATCCGCCACACACCTGAGCAATACCGTGAAAACCTCACCGAAATCACCACCCGCCTGCAAGCACGCTGCAAATCACTCATCTGGATATCCACCACCCCCATCACCTACCGCAAAGGCGAACGCTTTGAAACCATCCCCCGCCTCAACCGCATCGCCGACGAGGTCATGCAACTCCACCACGTCCCTATTGTCGACCTCTATTCATACGTTATACCCCACGCCGCTGAGTGGCTCTCCGCCGACCAATGCCACTTCAACCAAACCGGCAACTACCAACTCGGTACCCTCGTCACCACTGCCATCACCTCCCACCTCCCCACCCACTCTTAAACGAAAACCACCTCGCGTCTTCATTGTTCACAGAGTATCTGTTCTTTTTTCTTTGTCGTGAGCTTTGTCGACTGTATCAGCTCCCAGCGACATTACACCTTGTTGCAATGCGGCATAACCGCACCGAGACGCGGCGGTTTCGGAGAAACACGCCCTACCGCCATGTGCTTGCCATTTTACCACTAAGGCATTTCCCCATTAAGGCATTCTAATTCGTGCCCATTCGTGTCCATTCGTGGTTAACCCTCCCATCAGCCTTTTGACTCCGAACTTCAGACCTGGGACTTGGAAAGAGACAACCATTCCGCATCCCGAGTCACGCGTCCCGAGTCACCCTCCCAATCTCCTTTTCATCTTTGCTCCTCTTTATACGTTCTCTGAGGTGAATTCACATATTACTTTCTTTCACTCCTCCACCTTCACTCTTCGAACAAGGGTATTTACGATTAAGAGTACGATACGACTAAGGGCGGCGACTAAGGATAGGGCAAAAATAATTTCCCATTTTACGTTGGCGCTATCATGTAATTCCAATTTTGCCTGTCGGTATGAGGCGCGAGATTTGTCTGCTTCATTTGCTTGTCCGACACCTCAATACCCTTGTCATAATTTTTTGTACCCAGCCTTACACAGATACGCAGGCCACTCTTTGTTGTGGTTGAGCGGACGAGGTTCAAAATCGTATCATAACTTTCCAGCGGCTGAGCCGCCCAGTTCCTGCTTATGAAGGAAACATCCTGTGTTCGATAGGGTTCCATTTTGATGCCTCTGGTGATAGTGGGTCACGGTAACATTGATCCCGAAACGGTTCGCGACGTTTTGCCGCAGCTTTAGTTTCCAGGGCCGTGCCTTATAAATGTTGCTTCCTCCGCAATCAGCCAGGGTTAGCAGGTGGTCCGCATCGGGATAATTACGCCTGCCGAATTCACGCCACCACGTTTGAATAGACTCCACGGCGAACTGGGGGGTGTCGTACGTGGTTTAAAAACCCCTACAGCATCCGCTAAGCTGATTGTTATGACGCTCTTCAAAGTTATTGATATCAGCCTCAGAGGTCAGTGTGGTGGCAATGTCGTCCAACCCCTGTAACAGTATCGACCTCACACCCGGCTCAATCTCAAACTTTATCACTCGCCCCTCCACCGCCGGTAAGGTGATAGTCTGCGCCTCAAGGTCAACTTTAGCCTCTACTCCGGGACTCTGCGCCACTGCCTTGAAAAGGCTCTCCACTGTTTGCGGTTCGAGCTCAATGCACAACAGTCCGTTACGGATACTGTTACCGCGGAAAATATCGGCAAAAGCCGGCACACGCTCCTCACCACTCCCGGCATAAGGGGCAATAATCACCCTGAAACCATACTGACAAACAGCCCAAACCGCATGTTCCCGACTCGATCCACAACCGAAATTATGGCGTGTCAGCAGAATACTGGCCCCCTTAAATTCTGCACGGTTCAACTCAAAGTCGGGATCGTCGCTGCCATCGCTCAAATATCTCCAATCGCTGAACAGCCCCGCCTCAAAGCCGGTCCGTTTGATCGACTTCAAGTACTGTTTGGGTATTATCGCATCGGTGTCTACATTGGCCCGCTCCAACGTAGCCACAATACCGGTGTGTTGTGTAAAAGGTGTCATTTAGTCTCCATGTGTAATTGTTTCAATTTAAGGTTGGTTAGGTCTCTATTTCCAAGTACGAATATCGACAAACCGTCCTGCTACAGCAGCCGCTGCCGCCATGGCCGGGCCACAGAGGTGTGTCCGCCCACCTTTGCCCTGACGCCCCTCAAAATTGCGGTTGGAGGTTGAGGCACAGCGTTCGCCCGGCGACAGCCTGTCCGGGTTCATCCCCAAACACATGCTGCAACCGGCACGCCGCCACTGTGCGCCCGCCTCGATAAATACACGGTCGAGCCCTTCAGCCTCGGCTTGTGCCCGCACCTGTTCCGATCCCGGTACCACCAACACCCGCATTCCGTCATGCACCTTACGCCCACGCAATATTGCCGCCGCCTCACGCAGGTCGCTGATCCGGCCATTGGTACAACTGCCGATAAACACCGTATCCAGCGCTATATCAGTAATCCGTGTTCCGGGTGTCAATCCCATGTAAGAGAGGGCATTATCACAGTCAAGCCGACTGTAATTGGCCACTGCCGCAGGATCCGGCACTACCGCATCAACATCGGCCATCATCCCCGGACTCGTCCCCCACGACACCTGTGGTGCTAACTTACTAACGTCAATCGTCATCTCACGATCAAAGCGGGCTTCAGAGTCACTGGGTAATTTACGCCACTCCTTAATCGCCTCTTCTAAAGCTGCACCACGCGGTGCAAATGGCCGGTCACCACTGGCAATATACTCAAAAGTCGTCTCATCCGGTGCAATCAAACCAGCCCGTGCCCCCGCCTCAATACTCATATTGCAGATTGTCATCCTCCCCTCCATCGAGAGGGTGCGGATCGCCTCACCAGCATACTCAAGCACCGTGCCGGTAGCTCCGGCCGCACCGATAGTGCCGATAAACTTCAATATCATGTCCTTCCCTGTGAGGTGAGGCGGCAATATGCCGGTGAAATCGACCTTAAATGTGCGCGACAACGATTGCCGCAAAGTCTGTGTTGCCAGCACATGCTCCACCTCCGAGGTACCAATGCCAAAAGCCAGCGCACCAAAAGCACCGTGAGTCGCGGTATGGGAGTCCCCGCAAACAATAGTTGTCCCCGGCAGTGTCAACCCCATCTCCGGCCCGATAATATGGACAACCCCCTGCAACGAGCTCTCCATATCATAAAGACGCACCCCAAACTCCCGGCAATTCTCAGCCAAAGCATCAACCTGCTGTTGCGCAACCTCCTCGGTAATCTCGCGACTCTCCTCTGTAGGCACATTATGATCCATTGTCGCCACAGTCAGCTCCGGCCGCCGCACTTTACGCCCTGCCAATCGTAGCCCTTCAAAAGCCTGCGGACTCGTCACCTCATGAACCAAATGACGGTCGATATAGATTAAACTCATTCCACCTTCAAGCTGTTTAACCACATGGCTATCCCAGATTTTTTGATAAAGCGTTTTGGCCATTGCACTCCTTAAATACGTCCGCCCTTAGCGGCATATAAACTCTTGTAAATAAACTACTATACCCCAACTCCCCCCCTACTGTCACCCGTCAATTTTTAAACACCTAAAACTGCTTACAGCCGTAACCAAATGTTATACAGCATAGGAATCTTATTCCCGTAACATATCTGGACTTGTATGGACTCCCGCAGTTTTAATAAAAACGCTATGCGTTTGGAAAACAGATGCTGCCTTAGCTGCTTCAACGCAACAACTTATGAAGATAGCTGCTTAAATTTCTTGTTTTTTGACAGTAGCTAACGGGTTGGCGCTAACATCCGGCTACAAAGCCTGTAACTCTACTCTTTCAATGGTGTTAGAATTGTGCTAAAGTAGGTGAATTACCAAACCCCAAAAGGGGTGTCATTGTGAGAGGGTTTACCATGTGGGATTATACAGATAAAGTAATGGATCATTTCCGTAATCCGCGTAATGTCGGCAGGATCGAAAATCCCGACGGCGTTGCTACTGTGGGCTCATTGGCTTGTGGCGATGCCCTTACCTTCATGTTTAAACTAGGCTCTGACCAGCGTATCACCGAGGCTAAATTCCAGACGTTCGGCTGTGCCAGTGCTATCGCCTCTTCATCCGCCCTTACTGAGATGGTCGTAGGGATGAGCGTCGAAGAGGCTGCCCAAATCACCAATAAACAGATTGCCGAGTACCTTGGCGGCCTGCCCGATCAGAAGATGCACTGCTCCGTCATGGGTCGTGAAGCTCTCGAAGCCGCCATCTACAACTACCGCACCGGTGAGGAACAGCCCGTAAACCTCGACGAACACATCGTCTGTACCTGTTTCGGTGTCTCTGAAAATGAGATCTGGCGCGTCACAAGGGAAAACAACCTCTCGACTGTCGAAGAGGTCACCAATTTCTGCAAAGCTGGCGGTGGCTGTGGCATGTGTAAGGGCGATATCAAAAAAATCGTCGATAGCGTTGTCGCCGAGCGTACTGCCGAGCAAGCTACCAAGCCGGAGCCGACTCGCAAACTCACCAATCTGCAAAAAATAAAGATGATTGAAGAGATCATCGAAAATGAGATACGCCCGGTACTTAAACGCGATCATGGCGACATCGATCTGGTCGATATTAACGGTGACATCGTGACAATCGCTTTTCGTGGTATGTGCGCCGGCTGTCAGGCGTCCGGTGCCACCCGTCAGGGCTTTATCGAAGCCAAATTACGTGAGTATGTAGCACCATCTATCACTGTGGTCGAGGAGGGTAAATAATGAACCCATTGATCTATCTCGATAATAATGCCACTACTCGTGTCGCACCTGAAGTGAAAGAGGCGATGCTCCCCTTCTTTGATGAACTCTGGGGCAACCCCTCAAGTATGCACAACTTTGGCGGTCAGGTAATGCGCTATGTTGAAGAAGCACGTGAAAAAATAGCCGCCCTGATTAATGCCGACCCCTCAGAGATCGTCTTCACCAGTTGTGGCACTGAGAGCAACAATGCCGCTATCTATGGCGTGGCCGAAATACTGGGGGATGGGGCCAAAATTATCACCAGCCGCGTTGAACACCCGGCTGTGCTGGGCCCTTGCCGCCACTTCCGTCAGCACGGCTATGATGTGGTCGAATTGCCTGTTGACGGTGTCGGCCAGCTCGATCTTGCCGCCCTGCGTGAAGCACTCTATGGCGGACCAAGTCTGGTAAGCCTGATGTGGGCTAATAACGAAACCGGAACCATCTTCCCTATCTCGGAAATTGCCGAAATCGTCAAGTCTGTCGGCGGCGTGCTCCATACCGATGCTGTACAAGCCGTTGGCAAACTCCCTATTGATGTGCAGAAAATACCCGTAGATTTACTCTCACTCTCCGGTCATAAACTATATGCTCCTAAAGGGATAGGTGTGCTCTATGTGCGCCGCGGCACTCGCTTGCAGACTTTCCTTATTGGCGGCCATCAGGAAAACGGCCGACGCGGCGGCACAGAAAATGTCCCCTATATTGTCGGTCTGGGCAAGGCCGCCGAACTGGCCATGGCAGGTATCGCGGAGGAAGAGCACCGTGTAGCCGCCCTGCGCGACAAACTCGAAGCCGGCCTGCTGGCCACATGCCCTGACTCACGGGTAAATGGCGATCGGAGAAACCGCCTCCCTAATACCCTTAACATCAGCTTTGAATACATTGAAGGTGAAGCTATCCTTTACCATATGAGTGATCTCGGTATCTGCGCCGCTTCGGGCTCAGCCTGCTCATCAGGCTCACTCGAGCCATCACACGTGATCCGTGCCATGGGCGTACCGTTCACAGCCGTACACGGCTCAATACGTTTCAGCCTCAGCCGCTATACCACCGATGCCGACATCGACTATGTGCTGAAACACCTCCCCGCTATAATAGCCAAATTGCGCGCCATGTCTCCATTTGTCAATTAAAAGCCAAGAGTAAAACTGACAAATTTGCCCCTAGCAAATACTACATAATGTGTGGACAAAACTGCCCCATTATGGTTTCATATAATGACATGCAGGCATTGCATTAAATTAGTTTTACAACAAAACACGGCCAAAGCCGTCAGTTGTTTAAGGTAAAATCAGGGAGTTAAGCCATGACAAAAAGAATAGTAACGGTTTTTGCACTTTGTGCGGCATTTTCTGCCAGTGCAGTTGACTTGAAACTTGTGCCTCAAGGTACTAAGGTAGTCGCTGAAATCAACATCAAGGCTGCAGCAGAGTCTGAAACCGGCAAGTATTTAAAGCAGAATATGGGCGATACCCTGCCCGGCAAAAATATCTTCGACAATTTTACCCAGCAAACCGGTATCAATGTAGCTAAGGATGTCACCTCTATCACCTTCTGTGGTGATGGACAGAAAGAGCGCGAAAACGCCGGCTTTGTGATCCTTAATGGTCAATGGGATGTAGCCGCCGTGGCGGCAGCTTTCCCCAAGGCCAAAAACTTCGCCACCAGAGAATATGGCAAGTATGTGATCATGAACTGGGACGACAACACCACCCTCTACGCCTGTCTGGTAAATAACTCACTCGCTATTATGGCAGCCTCAGAGACAGTCCTAAAGAAGGCCCTCGACACCCTCGACGGCAAAATACCTAATATCGCCAGTGACCCGGCTTTTGTCGACTTCAACCCGGTTGCCAAAAAACCGTTTATCATTGCCCGTGTCAAAGATGTCAATGCCATGGCCGCCAATGATCAGCGTGCCGCAGCAGCACAGCAGGTCTCCACCATCTCCCTCCAAGTAGAAGAGGCTGTTGGCGGAAACGGCGTTAATATCGATGTCGACCTCGGTGCCATCTCAGCCGAAGCCGCTGAGCAACTCGCCACAATGCTTAATGGTATGCAAGCCATGGCACAGATGCAAGGTGCCAACAACCCCGACCTGATGGCTCTCACCAAAACTTTGAAAATCACCCATGCCGGACAAAAAGTGAGCATTAAACTGACGCTTTCACCAGAGACCATCAAACAACTGGCCACTACTGTCGCCGCCTTTGGTAAAGGCCGTAATGGTGCCCAAGGCTGGCCAACCCCTGTAGTCCCGCCTGCCTTCCAATAGGTTAATTCACAATTTACCACTTACGTTGTGCAGCTCGCTGCACAACTCCCACCCCTGCCCTGAAAAGACCACCTCGCCTATTTATATAACTCCAGCACTTCGTTATATATGGCGAGATTGTGCTCTACCATGGCTCCCAGAGAGAAATTCTCCAGAGCATAATCTCGCAAACTGTTAAACTTTTTACCAGGTGCCTCTTTTAATATCTCTGCCAGTCTCGCTGTATCACCCGGCTGCAGCAACCAACCGGTAAGACCCTCACGCATAATATCAAGTGCCCCTCCGTGTGCTGTAGCTATTACCGGACGCTCCATCACCAATGCCTCTACCATGGTGCGCCCAAACGTCTCCGGCTTAGACGTACAATTTGAAACCACCACATCGGCCATATGATATATCTCGGCCATGTTTGTCTGACTGCCAGCAAAAACAACCGTATCGCCTATCCCCAGCCGCTTCGCCTGTTCTCTCAGCTCGGCCGCATACCCCTCCTGCCCCTCCTGTACCCCGCCTACTATCACCAGACGATACGGCGGTAAATACGTAGCAGCCTTTGCTACCGCCTCAATCAGTTCGGCATAACCTTTCCATGAGGTGATACGCCCCACCGCCAAGATCACATATTTGCCATTGAGATCATAGCGTTGACGAAACTCATCAATAAATTGCTGATTTAACCGCTCAGGGTCAAAGGTTTCAGCATCTATACCACGATGCACCAGCCGTATCAGAGAAGGCGGTGTATCGTAGGCCTTGCGTATATGGTCGATCACCGCCCCACTCCCGCATATCACCAGATCGGCTCTGGTCATAATCCGGCTGTAAGCACTGACACTGTTAAAACCATGTGCCGTCGAGACCACTGGCCGACGCGGGTTTTTATTGGCAAAGTGAACCAACCAGGCCGGAACCCGACTCCGTACATGCAAAATGTCTGGATTGAGGCGATTTATCAGCTTACGCAACTTCCGCACCCGCCAGGGGACTGTTAATGGATTCTTCGATTTAACATCAAAAGTAACGT
Organism: Lentisphaerota bacterium; assembly: GCA_012520735.1. Classification (GTDB taxonomy): domain Bacteria; phylum Verrucomicrobiota; class Kiritimatiellia; order RFP12; family JAAYNR01; genus JAAYNR01. The sequence goes on from JAAYNR010000171.1 coordinate 14,931, forward strand.
GGTGTCCGCCATCAATAACAATCTGAGCTGCTAATCTCCCCCCAGCCGAAATCACGGTGTTTTTAATACCGCGCTTGACCAGTTCACGGTTGATCTCAACCACCCCCCGCTCTACACCACCCTCATTTAACGCTGGCAATAACTGAACTACGTGCATGTTTCCCCATTAATAACTCTTTACGACCAGACAACACAAATTAGCCATAACGGCCAACACCAACAATCTTGTTGTAAAATGAGTTAAAAGTCAATCAGCGATGCACAAAATTCTACAACGGGTGGGATTATGGGATGAGAATGAATCCGGAGCCGAGGTCCAAAGTCCGGTTGCTGAGTTCTGGGTCTTGAGTCAAATGGGCTGTCAGGGGAGTGTACTTCACCGCGTGGCTTTTTTCAAAGCCTTACTGTTGCGCTAACCACTTGCGCACAAGAACGGTAATTAAAAAGGTGGGGTCTCTGTATCACTGCATAGCAGCCACACAGAGACCCGTTCATAAAAGCTGCCCCGTTTAATACAGGACAGCTCCTTTTGCATTAGCCTTAAACGGCTGGATCGAGAATCGCCTTCAGGTCGTCCGCAGCGGTACCGATCGGCGTGAGCTTAAATTTCTCAACCAGTACATTAAGAACTGTGGGTGAGATAAAAGCCGGGAGTGTCGGCCCAATACGAATATTGGTGATACCCAGAGCCAGAAGTGTCAGCAGAATGCATACAGCCTTCTGCTCGTACCAGGAGAGTATCAGCGTCAGCGGCAGATCGTTCACACCACAATCAAACACCTTTGATAACGCCACTGCTACCTGAATAGCCGAGTAAGCGTCGTTGCACTGCCCCATGTCGAGCAGACGCGGAATCCCGCCTATATCACCGAGTTTTGTCTGCAGGTGATTAAAGCGGAATTTGCCACAAGCCAGTGTCAGGATAAGGGTATCCTTGGGTGCTTGCTCCACAAACTGCGTGTAGTAGTCACGCCCCAGCTTGGCACCGTCACAGCCGCCAACCAGGAAGATATGCTTCACAGCACCCGATTTCACAGCGTCTACCACCTTATCTGCTACCGACAGCACCGCCTTGTGCGCAAAGCCGGTCATCAGTGGGTCGCCCAGCTTCTCATCCTGCCAGCCACCCAGCTTAATAGCATGGTCGATCATTGCCGAGAAATCCTTATTGCCGTCAGCATCGGCCTCAATGTGCGTAACCCCGGGCCACCCTACCTGAGCGGTGGTGTAGAGATTACCGGCATAGGTCGGTTTCGGCGGCATAATGCAGTTAGTCGTGTAAAGCACAACACCTGGGATACCATCAAACTCTTTCTGTTGGTTCTGCCAGGCAGTACCGAAATTGCCTTTAAGCTGCGGATACTTTTTCAGTTCCGGATATGCATGTGCCGGCAACATCTCGCCATGGGTATAAACATTCACACCCTTACCTGCACTCTGCTCCAGCAACATCTTCAGATCGCGCAAATCATGACCGGTCACCACCACAAAAGGCCCCTTAACATACCCGGCAGCCACTGTTGCTGGCTCAGGATCACCGTAGGCACTGGTATTAGCGGCATCAAGCAACCCCATGCACTTGAGGTTTATCGAGCCAAATTCAAGAATCAGGCCAAGCCACTCATCAACACTGTGCTCATCGCCCAGTGCCTTCATCCCTTTTTGGAACCAGGCCGAAACCTCAGGATCGGTCTTACCTAACACACGGGCGTGCTCGGCATATGCGGCCATACCGCGCATACCGAAGAGTAGCGTTGAACGCAACGACACTATATCCTCGTTGCCACTGAAAAGATCGTCGGCATTATAAGCCACAGCCCCGCCCACTTTGGCCGCCTGAGCCAGAATAGCATCGCGCATTGCTGTCAGAGGTTCCGGATCAAAGTTCACGTTTGTCACTGTCATGAATAGAGCACTCTCAAAGAGTTTCTCACACTCAGGGCACGATTTTTTACCCTCCAATGCCCGTGCCAGCGTAATCAACGCCGCCGTAATCTCATCCTGCAGCCTAGAGACCTCAGGCTTCTTGCCACATACGCCAACTTTAGTGCAACCGGTTCCACCGGCCGCCTGCTCGCACTGAAAACAGAACATATCGTTCATGTTGTTTCTCCTTTTTTTGGTTAGGTTTGGTTAGGTTTTGTGTTTGTATTTGTGTGCGTTACTCTTCAATCAATTGGCCATCCGTTGTCACAGTGATAACTCGCCATGGAATCACCTTGCCACTCATCTCCAGCCCTTTTTTAACAGCATTGGTTATGCCGCTGCAACACGGCACCTCCATCCGTAAAACAGTTATGCTACGCGGTTCGTTAGTACTGAAAATTGCTGCCAGTTTCTCGCTGTAATCACCCTCATCAAGCTTAGGACACCCAATCAATGTCACTTTACCACTCATAAATTTACGGTGAATATCAGGATATGCAAAAGCCGTACAGTCAGCCGCAATCAATATTGCTGCACCACGCAGGTAGGGTGCCGTTACCGATACCAACTTTAGCTGTACCGGCCAGTTGCCGAGCTGCGGCTCTATAGCCTCACCTGCCAACGGTGCTGCCACCGCTGCTACAGGTTTTCGCTCTATCGCTTTAGCCATAGTCCCCGGACACCCACACGCTATCGGCTCGACCGCTCCTCCTGCCGCTTTTTTGGCAGCCTCAACTGCCGCTACATCAAAAGGTGCCGCCTCACGCTCTATAATGGAGATAGCTCCGGTCGGACACTCCGGCAGACAATCACCCAAACCGTCGCAGATGTTATCAGCAACCAACTTGGCCTTGCCGTTAACCATCTTCAATGCTCCCTCATGGCACGCCGTTATGCAAATACCGCATCCATTGCACTTCTCTTCATCAATCTCTATAATTTTACGTAAAATCATCTGCTCTTCTCAAACTCCTGACGTATCGTCTCTAAAGTTGTACTCCCCAACATCTCCACAAACTGACGGTTTAAGCTGTAAATTGCATTACCCAGCGTGCAGGCTCGGCCCGGACAGATCGACGGCGGTAACAAACACCCCGGCATCAGTGAAGTCTCACCCTCAATCGCCTTGTAAATATCAAGCAAGGTGATCTCTGATGCCGGACTTGCCAGCCGCACCCCGCCTGACGGCCCACGCAACGACTCCACCAGCTTCGCCCTGGCCAGTGACTGCACCACTTTAGCCAGATGAGCCTGTGAGCATTGCAGGTCATCGCAAATTTTTCGCGTCGGGTTATACTCCCCTGGCGAACTCGCTAGCCAGAAACAGGCGTGTAACGCCAATGTTGCCGCCTCTGAAATTCTTACTGGTGCCGACATAAAATTCGCTAAAACCTCCTTTGACAGATAAAGGTACTAAAATACCACAATCCTGTCAACCAGGAATTTTACCCTTTCCCTTTAAGCCACACTTTGACACTTCAGCCTCTAACCTGCTACTCTCTAAGCAAACCCACACGCAGCCTCTCACCGATGTTGCACCGTACCATAAACCATTACCACTCAATACCAATGAAATATACCCCCGCTGCTCTCCTCGCTATCGCCTCACTCGCCGCACGCCGTGCCGGCGAACACGTGATTGCCAATCTCGACCGCCGTGATGAGACCGACTCTCTGTCGCGACACGATGTCAAACACCGTCTCGATGTGGAGTCACAAGAGGTCGCCACCGCCACTATCCTCGCAGCCTGTCCCGACTACCCCATTCTCGGTGAGGAGACCTGTGACACCCCGCTCCCCGATGCCCCGGCGCAGTGGGTAATCGACCCCATTGATGGCACCGTAAACTTTTTCCACGGTCTCCCTTGGTGGTGCAGCTCTGTCGCAATCCAAGCCAATGGACGCTCGCTGGCTGGTGCCGTCTATGCCCCCCAACTTGGCCTCCTGTTTGAGGCCAGTATCGACACCCCCGCTCTCTGTAATGGCATCCCCATCACCGTCTCCCATATCGCCGACCCCTCTCTGGCTCTTATCCATACCGGTGCCGATAAATCTGATGTCAGTGGACGCTCCTTTAAGTTTATGCGTGCTATCGGTGCCATAGCACAACGTATGCGTATCACCGGTGCCGCTGCTCTCGATATCTGCATGGTCGCCGCCGGTAACGCCGAGGCCTACTTCGAGCCTGGCATCTACCTCTGGGATATCGCCGCTGCCCGTCTGATTCTGGAACGCGCCGGTGGCAAATGTGAAATCTTACGCAGTTATGAAAACTACCGTATGGCCGTACTCACTACAAACGCCGTTATTCATGACCGGATAAAAGAAGAACTCGATCCACTCTTCGACCACCCATAGCCAGACACACCTCCATCACTACCTCTCTGCCGCACACACCCACTGGCTGTTACTGAAACTGCGGTAACCACTCTTTATGCGCCTCAAACATCGCATCGGCCATCGCCCAAATTTTCCTTGGAGCCAATGTACTTGCTGTATTAGGGTCAAGCAGTAGAGCCTGCTTGATGTATTCACGGTCTCCCTCAAGTATCCCGCGCACCGCCAGGTCCTGAACATTTATATTTGTCCCTATCATCGCCGCACAAGCCGGTGGCAACTCACCAATATGGTGCGGTGTAATACCGTTACGATCCGCCGTACAGGGAACCTCTACACAGGCATCTCCCGGCAGGTTCGATATCAGCGCCCCACCGGCATTGTGGACGTTTCCATTGAAAACGTACGGTTCTCCTGTAGCCATAGCGTTAAGTATCCGGCTTACGTGCTCAACACTTGGAGTATAGGGGGTCTCAACCGCCTCTTTACCTGCCAGCAGCTCATTGCGCAAGCTGTGATACCACTTATCCTGCTGACGGCACGCCTGCAGATAGCTCCCCGGACGCAACGCCATCTCCTCAATCCCTGCCTTAGACCGCAAGTAGTAAGGGACATACTCCGAGGTGTGCCCGCTAGTCTCTGTCATGAAATAACCTAGCCGCTCGCATAAGTCAAAGCGTACCGGATCGAGCCGCCGTAAGTGCGGCATCTCTAAAATCTCCCGAATATCCTCGTAAAGATCACGCCCACCTGAGCTGAATTTAAGGAAAAAAGCCATATGGTTGATACCGGCGCAGAGGTAACTGAGATCGCTGTCTTCTCCCATCGCCATCCACTCCAGCCACTCACGTACACGCTCTTTTGTGTCACGCCGCCGTTTGAAATGTGTATCCACCGCTGCCGCTGTAACCCCCGCTTTTTTCATGCCGACAATAGCCCGCAGTGTCATAGCCGTATTCTGTACCCCATGACAAAGTCCCACATGAAAAGTCCGCCGCGAGCGTTCAATTGCCAGACAATGCATCGCCATCGGGTTGGAGTAGTTGATCAACAGTGCATCAGGACAATAGAGTGCCATATCGTCACATATCCGCAACACCTCGGGGATATTCCGTGCCGCTCTGAAAACTCCGCCAGGCCCCATTGTGTCGCCAACCGTCTGCTGTACCCCAAAACGCCGTGGTATGGCATGGTCCACTTTGGTCGCCTCGTACCCTCCCACATTAATAGTGCAGATCACCACATCAGCTCCATCCACCGCCCGTTTGCGGTCAGTGGTCGCCACAATCTTCGCCCCACCTTTCAAAACTCGGTTTACCGACTCCGCCGTCCGCCGCGCAGTATCAAGCCGCTCTTCATTAATGTCCATCAGCCGCAGCTCGCAACCCTTGAGTGCATCGTGCCACAACACATCAGCCATCACGTTTTTACCAAATACTACCGATCCCGCACCAATCAGAGCTATCCGTTTCATATCACCCTATACCTGTTTAATTTTCAAAACACCAAACACTATCGTTTTACACACTTTACACTATCAGTGGCACCTTTTCCCACTTGCGCAACCAACGCGGAAAAGCTTGCGGATCACCCGGCACAGTCAATATTGCGTGCCAGTACCTGCGGTTCCCCGATAACTCAAAAAATCGCACTTCCGCATTGACCCGCTCCGCCGACAGCCGTGACACCAACCGGCGACGCAACTCTTCAGTGCTCCCCCCCTGCATGACACGCCCCTGCACAAACCACCTGTCAGGCGTCACCCGTACCGCCCGCCACGGCCAGTTAGTCGACGCATCAGCCGTGAGTGCCCCACGCCAAACGTCAAATATCCGTTCGTCTACAGTCACCGCTGCACCTACTCGCTGAGCATCACTAGCCGCACTCATTACCGGCAGCTTCCGCCCCCCGAAGCGCAGTGCCGTCCGCTCTGTCTCGCGTAACTCCTGCGGCACTTCTATCCCGAATAGCTCACCCAGCCGTGAAAACAACTGCCTACAGGCATCAGCATCAAATACCACCGCCGCCGGTGTCAGAGTCGCCAACGCCCGCTCTGCCCCTGTCGCCCAGCGACTAGGCCGCAAAACTACACCCGTCGCCCCTACCGCCCCAAAAACTTTACGCGCCATATCGGCCACTCTCGCCGGATGCTCGCTCTCACGGGCATCTGCCGCCTGACAGTCAAAGATAAATATCCTCCCTTTATAACACGCTATCACATCTATTATCAGTGGCTCTTCCTTGCTCCCACTCCACGCCAGTGCCACATTAAGCCGCACATTTTTAATCCCCATAGCAAATAGCGTCGTGGCCAGAAAGTCCTTCAAATCATACTCACCCTTTGTGTAGGGAGCACCCGTAGCCGTCTCCACCATCAAACGCCAGTTCCAGTTGTTTGCCACACCTGCCGTCACCATACGCGCCACTGCCGCCGCATCAAGTGCCAGCGGTGCCCGGCTGTCGCGCCAGCGTACTTCAGCCACACCCTGACTGAACGGCTCAAGAATATCACTGATTAAACCCTGATCAAGGCCTGCGGCATAAGGGAGCTCCACCCTACACGCCAGCATCCCGACCCCCTCATTTTCGCGCTGATGACACCACCACGATCCATCTGCCTCACAAGCCAGAATCGTCACCGCAGCATCGCCACGTGCTGCCGCAACTACCGCCTCCCGTACCGGCATGGTAGCACTCGAAACATCAATCACCCACCTCTCTAACTCCGGCCTGAACACCTTCCAGTCGGCAAAGCGGCGTGCAAAGGCCCCCGGCGTATTGGATGTGGTGTCGCCCGGAACAATCACCCGCAAACGCGGCCAACGCTTGGCCGCCACTCGGCGCATCACATCAGCCGCCTGCTTCGACCCCTCCAGATCATCCACCACAAACAAACACGCCACCCCTTCAGGCATCTGTGCCCCATACCATGCCAAACCACGCAAGGTGCCCCAGGCATCAGGCCCGACACAAGATATAAAACCAGTAACAGCGCTGAGTTCCAGTGACATAAAAACTCCATAACAGTTACACCCATGAACAAAAATTAGAAAGAGCCGATATCATAGCAAAACCCCACGAACTACGCAACGTAATGTGCACACGCAAGTGGCTAACGCAACAATAAGGTTTTGAAAAAAGCCACGCGGTGAAGTACACTCCCTTTTAATTATTTGCAAACAAAGAAAGGGTAACAAAATGTCCTACACACGCGTGACCAGTGAA
>JAAYNR010000226.1 GCA_012520735.1 Lentisphaerota bacterium
CTTCTGCCAATGCCAGGGAGAAACTGGCCAAGACGCGCCGTTCGGCTGCCAAAGCGGCACAGGAGGCCGTAGCTGCGCAGGTGGCTGCAGTTGAGGCGGTTACTGCTGAAGCTGCCCCGGTTGAGGCCGCACCTGCTGAAGCTGTTGTGGTTGAAGCTGCTCCGGTTGAAACTGTTGTGGCTGAAGCTGCACCTGTCGAGACTCCGGTTGTTGAAAGCGCACCGGCTGCAGCGGCTACTGATGATGTTGCCCAGGCTGAAGGCTGAGGCGTAAGGTGTTTAAAATCGAGGTGCGGGGCTGATCTTGCCTACGCACCACCACACTACCAACATAAGAAAGGTAATTTTATGGCTAACATTACTGTAGCTATGATCAATGATCTCCGTACCCGCACCAATGCCGGGATGATGGATTGTAAAAAGGCGTTGATTGACACCAATGGTGACATGGATGCCGCCATTAAAATTTTACGTGAAAAAGGGTTGGCTATTCAGGTCAAACGCGCCGATAAAGAGTCGAAAGAGGGCGTGATTTCCGCAGTGGTGGCGGCAGATGGCAAAGCGATTGCCATGGCTGAGATTAATTGCGAGACCGACTTTGTGGCTAAGACCGACAAGTTTAAAGAGTTTGCGGCGGCTGTGGCTGACAAAGCTCTGGAGAACGAGGCTACTGCTATTGAAGTGATGAACGAAGAGCTGGTAGCGATTGTTGCTGCTACTGGCGAGAACGTGAAAATACGCCGTGTGGCTCGTTTTGAAGCCGCGGAGAATGCTTTGCTGGAGTCGTACATTCATATGGGTGGCAAAGTTGGCGTAATTGTTGAGGTTGGTTGCTCGAGTGCTGAGGTTGTTAAGCATGAGGCCGTAACTGAGATGATCCACGATCTGGCTTTGCAGATTGCGGCTTCGGCACCGCGTTATTTGAACTCTAGTGAGGTTCCGGCTGATATTGTTGAGACCGAGCGCGAGATCGCCCGTAACAGTGATCGTTTTAAGGGTAAACCGGCTAACATTGTTGAGAATGCCATGAAGGGGATTGTGAACAAGTTCTTCTCTGAAGTGTGTCTGGTAAATCAGCCCTTTGTGAAAGAGCCCAAGCAGTCGGTCGCCGATGTAGTAAACGACGCTGCCAAAAAAGCTGGTGGCGAGATATCGATTACCCGTTTTGTCCGTTTCCAGCTCGGTGCTTAATGCCGGCTGAGTCTTGGGGAGACCGGGAAATATGGATGGCGAATGCATGGAGGAGGTCACCAGGCTTTCGCCTTTGGCTAACTGGCAGGTTTTATTTTTAAAGCCGCGCAGTGAAAAAAAGGTTGCTGAGGTTTGCTCTATTTACGGCATACCTCACTACCTGCCACTGCGCACAGTGCCGCGGGTTAGTCAGCGGCGCCGCTTTAATGTAACTCTGCCCCTCTTTCCCGGTTATATTTTTGCTGCGGTTACCCCTGAAAATCGCATGCCGATATTGCGTACCAATCACCTGATCAGGACATTGACACCGCGGCATTCGGTTTCTCTGTTACGGGATTTAGTGCAGGTACGCCGTGCACTTGCCATAACACCCGATTTACAACCGGTCGTAGAGCTCGTTACTGGACAAAAGATCAGGATCAAGAGCGGTCCATTTATGGGAGCAGAGGGGGTAGTGGAGCGGCTGGCCAGTTCGATGCGCGTGGTACTGACAGTTAACATGATTGGGCAAGGGGTCTCTGTGACCGCCAAGAGGTCACAGGTAGAGTTGGCCTGATCTTTTTTAAGGGGGTGGCCATGAGTAGCAGCACAGGTAAAACTAGTATAGCGCGGTTTGTGATAACGACCCGTGCCGTGGTGTGTAGTGCACTTATAGCCAGTGGTGTAACGGTGGTTGCGGAAGAACCGTCGCCTCAAAAGGTCAAGCCGCTACCGGAACCGGTGAAGAAGTTTCTGCAACAGGTGCCGGAATATGATAAAGAGTGGCCTCCTGCTTTTACAGAGTGGGTTTTTGAGGCAGTGGGTGGGTTGTCGTCTGACAGTTGGAAGTTTGGCAGTGCGGTGGTATCGGATAGTTTAAAGATAAACGCCATGCCTAAGGGGTATCGGGCCTATTTTCATGGTGCCGCAGCGGTTGATAGTGGTGAACAGTGGCTGGGACAGGGAGTAGTCTGGCGGTTGCGTGACAGTCGGCAATTGGTGGCTGATGTGATTTTCCGAAGCGCGGTGGCTGGCCGTGATTTTAAGAGCGCACCGCGGGCGTGTGTAGCGGTATATACAGTGGCTGACAATAAACTGATAGCATCGGCTGAAGTGCCGCTGATACTGGCTGAAACAAAATTGCGGATCATGAAGCATTTCTCATATAACCGGCTGACGCTGCTATGCGAAACTGCTAAAATAAAGCGTGGTTTTACTATCCCGGATCATCTCCCTTTGCGGTTGGTGTTGGGTGTTACTGCATGTGGCAGCATCACGCCCGGAGATATAGCAGTAACCATGGCTGTTGAGGAGGGCGATCACCTATGACACGGCGCGAGCGACTCATGCGTACGATGCGTGGTCAGCCGGTAGATCGTCCGCCGGTGAGTTTTTACGAGATCGGCTTTTTTAACTACAACGCCGACGACCCCAACCCCTACAATGTCCACAACGACCCTTCATGGCGGCCGCTATTAGAACTGGCTTATAACCAGACCGATATTATACGGGCTGTTTATCCGCGCACGACTGCAGTGGAAGGTACTACGGGGCATTCATTATGGCACTATGAGTCAGAGGTGAAGGGGGAATCAACCCTTACCAGAGCTACGCTTAAGTTACCGCGTCGTACCTTGACACAGCTTACGCGGCGCGATGCCGCCACAGATACTGTCTGGACTGTGGAACACCTGATGAAAGAACCGGGTGATATTGATGCTTTTCTGGAGGTGCCGGCAGAGGAGTGGGCGGTAGCAGTTGATTGTACAGCGATGTTAGAAGTGGAGACGGCATTGGGTGAGGCCGGCATTGTATGTGTCGATACCGGCGACCCATTGTGCTCGGCGGCTGCGATGTTCTCCATGGCTGACTATACGGTTGTAGCGATGACCGAAGGGGAGCGTTTTCATCGCTTGCTGGCCCATTTTCTGGAGTGCCAGTTGCCGGTGACAGAGTCCGTGGCACAGCAGTTTCCTGGACGTCTTTGGCGGATTTGCGGTTCGGAATACGCCTCAGAGCCATATTTACCGCCACGCCTGTTTTGTGAATATGTTAATGGGTATACCGGGCATCTGGTGCATGCTATCAGGGCAACGGGCGGCTTTGCCAGAATACACAGCCATGGCCGTCTGCGCGGGATTTTGCAACACATTGCAGCGATGGAGGCTGATGGTTTGGATCCGGTTGAACCGCCGCCGCAGGGTGACATGGAATTATACGAGGTACGTCAGGCTATTGGACGTGATACCGTTTTATTCGGCAATATTGAAGCGGCCGATATCGAGAATCTGACACCGTTACAGTTTGAGCCCAAGGTGCGCCGGGCATTGGAACAGGGGACATATGGTGCGGGGCGCGGCTTTGTACTGATGCCGTCGGCTTGTCCATATGGACGGCATATTGGTCCGGATGTGCTGGAGAATTACAGGCTGATGGTTCGGCTGGCCAAGGAGTTCACGCTTAGCGACCGGCCGCCAGGCGCTTGATAAGCCTGTCGGGGAGATTAGCCAGGCGGTTTCGTTCCATAGCAGTTTCAACATCATATTCGATACGGCGGAATTCGGCTACACGTGAACGTGGTTTAAAGATTACATATGAGCTGCGAGGATCACCATCACGTGGCTGGCCGACACTGCCGACATTAATGAAATATTTAGTGCCGATAACAAGCTGCAGGTTTGAGGGGTCGTAACGGTAGACATCGGCACCCTGTTTGACAAACGTAAGCGGCACGTGCGTATGGCCATGGAACGATATCGTAGTGGCTTGATAGCTGAAGTGTGCTTCGGCATCGAGGAGATCAAACACATAGCCCCACCGCCCGGGCATATCGAGTGTACTATGTACTAAGCCAATCCCCATGGAGAGCTTTTGCAGCGGGAGATCCCGCAGCCAGGTGGCATCATCGCTGGAGAGTTGGCGTCGGGTCCAGTCGATGACACTGGCTGCCAACGGCTGGAAGTCGTCCAAGCGTGCATCATGCGAGCAGTAGTGGTCGTGATTGCCGCGTACGGTTACGGCATTAAGTTCATCACGAATTACTGAGATACACTCAGCCGGTGCGGCGTTATAACCTACTACATCGCCAACACAGAGGAAGTCAGTCACTGACTGACTACGTGCATCGTCGATGACGGCCCGCAAGGCATCGATGTTTGAGTGAATGTCGCCCAATATGGCAAAGCTTTTTTCCATTATCCGGCCTGAAAACCTTTATTAGCCATTGATTCGCAGCAATGCCGCAGCAATTGCCAGATCTTCAACAACGGTGATCTTCATGTTTGGTTTTTGCCACTCGACCAGACGGACAGGTTCACCGAGCAGCTCCACGGCTGTGGCTTCATCAGTGACAGTAGCACCATCTTCTTCGAGCTTCTTATACGCACGCGTCAGTATATCTAATTTAAAAGCCTGCGGCGTTTGCACCGCCCACAGCTTGGAGCGGTCGACAGTATGACCGACCAGCGAGCCGCGCTCCACATACTTGACAGTATCGACGATACGCGTAGCGGCGATCCCTGTGCCGTGTTTTTTTGCGGCATTGATTGTCTCAACGATAAGCTCAGAAGAGACACAAGGGCGGGCGCCGTCATGCACAACAACAATACGGGTATCGGGATCGACTGCTTCGAGTCCACGCCTGACCGACTCCTGCCGTTTTGGTCCACCGGCTACAATTTCGGTGACCTTGGCCAGACCAAACATTTGCACCACGGTTTTGGCGGCGACCATCTGGTCTTTCCGCACCACCAGAACTATCCTGTCGATAGCGGTGCACCCCTCAAAAGCCAATAAAGCCCACACAACCACCGGTTTAGAGCCGAGACTGAGAAAGGCTTTATCGGTGCCACTCCCCATTCGCTCACTACGTCCTGCTGCCACAATTATTGCTGATGTCATAAAGTCTCCTTGCCGAATTAACCGTTAAACACAACGGTATCAGATGCAATACAGGTATCATAGCCGCTTGTTGCTCTAGAGTCAAGGCAAGCAATATAAAAAAGGTGGCAAATGAGGGAGTTAATTACGAAATGGGCGAAACTCATGTCGCCGATGATGAATTAACCCCAGGGAATGCAAAGAAAGCAAAGAGCTCATGTCCTGAGAAGGGGAAGAGAGTGGAGTGTAGGTAATAAGTGAATGGATGTATAGACTTAAACGAAGTAGAGAAGAGTGAAGGTGGAAGGGTAAAAGTAGGTAGTAGGTGATATTGGAGGTTGGGGATGGTACTTAATGTTGGGTCGCTTAATGTTGATATTGTGTTTAATGTGCCGCATGTGGTGCAGCCGGGTGAGACTATACAGGGGCATGGCGTACACCGTTTTGCTGGGGGTAAAGGGTTGAATCAGAGTCTGGCGCTGGCCAGAGCGGGGGTGGAGGTGGTTCATGCGGGGTGTATTGGCAGTGACGGTGTATGGTTGCGCAAAGTTCTGGAGGAGTCGGGGGTGGGTTGTGAGCATGTAGCAGTGACTGGCGAGGTGAGTGGCAGTGCTTTTATTCAGGTCGACAAGAGGGGGCAGAATGCCATAGTGGTGGATGCCGGTAGTAATGGTAAGGTGTGTGCCGCCAGTTTTACATCACTCTTTGCGGCGTATGGCCGGGCCGACTTCCTTTTGCTGCAGAATGAGGTGAGCGATATTGCGCATTTAATGGAGTTGGGGCAGCAGCGAGGGATGACGGTGGTTTTTAATCCGGCACCGTGTGGACCTGAAGTAAATGGTTATCCGCTGGGTCTGGTCGACTGGCTGATAGTTAACGAGACTGAGCTGGTGCAACTCTCCGATTGTGACGATATGGAGAGAGGCATTGAGCGGCTGTTGCAACGTCTGACGAAGGTAAGGATAGTGCTGACGCTGGGGAGCGACGGCGCCCGATATATTGATAAAGAGACGAGCTTCAGTGTGCCGGCAATTGAGACGAAAGTTGTCGATACTACAGCGGCAGGCGATACCTTTATAGGTTACTTGCTGGCCGGTATTATAGAGGGGAAAACGATTCGAGAGGCGATGGAGTTGGCGGCAGCCGCAGCAGCGGTAACTGTCTCCCGGCTCGGTGCCGCTACGGCGATCCCCTGGCGGCGTGAAGTGGCGCGGTTATTGTGCGGTGAGTTGTGATTGGCTTCTCTCCTGTCTTTCGGCATGATGTGTTACATGATTTTAAAGGGAATAAACTAAAACTGCTTACAGCCGTAACCAAATGTTATACAGCATAGAAATCTTATTTTC
>JAAYNR010000092.1 GCA_012520735.1 Lentisphaerota bacterium
TACGATTCGCCGGCTCTGGTGACGCGGGTGTTTCGCGGTACAGCGTGGCAACATACGATGACTGTCAGAGCCAGTGGTGTAGTTTTGCCGGGGGTGACTAATCTGACATGGCGCTGGGCATTATTACAGGGTGATGAAAAACTGGTGAATATACGGCCATTGGGGACGGGTGGGCAGATGGCTGAGATCAGTGTGGCTTATCATGTGCCACAGTTTCCGGGCGCGGCAAATTCCGAGATTAAATCGAGTCGGGTCGATATTGGGGTGTTTGCCCATAACGGTACTTACCCGTCGGCGCCGGCTATGATCTCGTTTTATTTTCTGGCCAACGAGCAGCGTGAATATGACAGCGACAACCGTATTGTCTCAGTTGAGTATGGCGGAGCAGGGAGCGGGTATGTCGACCCTATGCTCTCATACCGGCGGCAGTGGCGCGATGTTTACAAGTACGATGCCAAAGGGCGAGTGTGTGGCTGGCAGAGGAGTCGGGGCAGTATCGAGGACTCTTTTACAGCTCACGGGATGTTAGTAGAGACGTGGGATGAACTGGGACGGGCGCGGACGGCAAGAGCGGTGCGGTATCTGCCACGGAGTGCCGGTGAGCCAGGGTCATTGCCTGATCTGGTACAGGTAGGTGATAATAAAACCTTCACCTACACTTATCTGGGAGATGATGATTTTATCGGTCATCCGGTTGCTGACAACCGGTGACCGATACAGTTGGTATTATTCGTAACTCTTGAGTGTGGCGATCTCGCGGGGCAGGTGGGTTTCCCATGCTTCCCAGCCGATCCACTCACCGCTGAGGAAGCCCTGATAGTTGTTCGCTTTAAGGAGGCGGATAAAGGGACGGTGATCGATTTCACCGTCGCCGATTGGGACCAGCGAGAGTTTGCCATCTGTAGTGGAGCCATCGTGCAGGTGGGTGTGGCGTATCCAGCGGCTTAAGGCGTTAAAAGACTCTTCGACAGTAGCAAAGCCCATGCGCACGGGGTGCATGACATCCCAGTTACAGGCTATAGAGGGGTGGTCAACAGCGGCGAGGACAGTGGCGACATCGGTGGGGTTGCACCATGAGTCGTGGGTCTCCATGCAGATGGTGACGTTACGGTCGGCAGCGTGGCTGGCTATGGCTTTTAAGCATTTGACGACCTGATCAACAGCCTGCTGACGTGACATAGCCTGGGGGAAACCGCCGCCAAAGACCCGCATGGTGGGGATACCCATATCACCAGCGAGGTCGATTCGCTCGTGGGTTTGCGCCATGATGGTTGACTCTTCGGTGGGGTCGGCGTAACGGAGTGAGGTCGCCAGACAGCAGAGTTTGATGCCGGACTCTTCAGCCTGACGGCGCAGAGTGGCACGTGTTTCGGCAGAGGCATCGACTTCAATACCGTGGGCATGTTTGGCATCGATACGCGGCTCGATTCCCTGGTAGCCAAAACGTTTGGCGACTTCGATATTTTCGGCCAGAGTCAGCTCCGGGGTTGAGAAAGTCATAAAAGAGTAAAGCATGGATTCTCTCCTTATTGGTTGGGTTAGTTAGCGTTAGAGGTTGACCACACGGTCTTCCTTTGATGAGATTTTGATTGCTTCAAGGATACGCGAGACACCCAGAGCATCAGCCGGGGTGACGGGATACGGCTTGACGTTAGCGAGGGAGTCGGCAATCTCCTGATAGATGATGTGTTCATCGCCATAGACGGCACCACTGACGGTCTCTTCGGTGATCTCGGCCGGTTCGGCCTGCATCGAGGCGAAAGCGGTGGTGATCATGGTTTCAGCTTCGGCGACATTAACGGCCCACGGCTTGGTGACCACCACATGAGAGCCGGCATTGAGAGCATCACAAACCATGGTAGCGTGTTGATCGTTACGGGTGACGACA
>JAAYNR010000051.1 GCA_012520735.1 Lentisphaerota bacterium
GCAGTTGTCCACTGCCAGTGACAGAGATAGGGTTGGCAAATGGTTTGCCTAGTGCGGCACCGGCGATGAGGCGGGTGATAGAGGTAGTATAACCGCCGACATCGAGTATACCGCCACCGGCCAGAGCGTTATTCCAGAGGCGGCTATCGGGGGAGTAGCCCGAGCGGAAAGAGAAAGTAGCTTTGATTACAGCGACCTCACCGATGGTTTTATCATGCAGCAACTGCACCAGACGGGCAGTTTGCGGATGACAGCGGTACATATATGCCTCCATAAGGAAGACCTTATTAGCCACAGCGGCTTCAATGATTGTTTGCACTTGCCATGAGTTGATCGCCATGGGTTTCTCCACCAGCAGGTGTTTACCTGCCTCAGCGGCTTTGATAGCCCATTCGGGGTGGTGTGGGTGTGGTGTAGCCACATAGACAGCCTGCACTGCGGGGTCGGCCAAGAGAGCCTCATAAGAGCCGTGCGCCTTGATATTACCCCATTTAGCGGCAAACTCATTGGCCTTAGCCTGAGTGCGTGAACCTATGGCTACAAGCTTGCCGGTTTCAGAGCGTGTGACTCCATCAGCAAAAGCGTTGGCAATGGCTCCAGCACCTAAAATACCCCAGCCGATTTTTCCAGACATTTTTCTCATCCTTGTGTTAGAGTGAAACTAAAAGTCATACTTGAAGCCAATAACTTCAAGAGATGCGGCGTATTTTCGCCTAAATGAGAAGTTTAGGCAAGCTTTAGGCGATTTAATTAAGTAATAAGCATATCCGGGGACAGAGAAACATATTCAGGGGACTATATCTGTTATCTGGGGACAGAGAAATAGTGATGCCATAGCTTCTCTGTCCCCTGATAGTGGTTGTACAGCAACCTTTAAGAAAACCAAAAATAAGCCCTAGTTTATCATTTCGTGCAAGCGGTTCGTTACCCACGAACGCATTTATATTCATTCCCCCCTTCTCTCCTATCGGATCCCTGCTCAGCCACCTCCCCATCGGCGGCAAGTATTTGCGGTAAACATATTCGCTCAGCCCCGTCACCTCGCACCACGGCTTGGTCGAAAAGCGGTGGGTGAAGGCATTGGCTAAGCTACCGGATTCTATAATTATGTTTCCGAACGGGTCGTACCCGTAATGGGCGACAACAACACCGTTGGTGTCAAGATACTCGGTAATGTTACCATTGGCATTGTAGCAGGGGATGAACGGCTCGCCGTCGCGCACCACCAGTAATAACCCTCCAATGCCGCCAGCACCTTGCATGGTGCCGGAGATGTCCAGCCCCCAGACGTTGTAGGTGACGCTCGTCACGCCGCCCTGGACAACGGTCTCGGCGATGCTATTGTAGTCATCCCACAGGTAAGAGATGACCTTTTCCGCTGCTGCACTGGCAGGGCTGATAGTTTTATTGACCATGCGTCCGCGGTGGTCATAGGCATAAGCGACCTGTGCCGTATCGTTGGATGCCACGATTAGGCGGTTCTCGCCATTCCATTGGCAGAGCCAACCCTCACCCCCGCCCCCTCTCCCAGAGGGAGAAGGGAGATTAAGCAGATTGCCGTCAAGATCATATTCCAACTCGCACGGCGGTGAGGTGGTGCGTAGGATATTGGTGTATTGGTTGAGTGGGTTGGTGTGATACAAAGTGAGAATGCCGTTAATATCGGTCCATTGGGCGTTGCCGATGCCGTCGTAGGCGTAGTGGCAGACGTTGCTGCCAATAGCCGCACTGGTCAACTCCGAAAAGGGGTTGTAGCCAAAAATATCGTCATTGCGGCTGACGACGCACCCCAGAGCGTCGTGGTTATAAAGGTACGCCGACACCAATACATCATTGACAGTGTTGCTGACTGCCATAACCAAGCCACGATATGGATCACAGGTCGTCATAGATGAGACTATTGTGCCGTTTGTGAGGGCGGTTGTCCAGCCTGCGCTGGTGCTGTCAGGGTAATACAAATAGCTGGTGGTAAAGGTAGAGTTGGAGATAGAGCCAAATGCTGTCATATTAGTTATCTCAAATAGCTGATCCATATAC
>JAAYNR010000113.1 GCA_012520735.1 Lentisphaerota bacterium
CCAGATATGTTAAGGGAATAAGATTTCTATGCTGTACCACATTTGGTTACGGCTGTAAGCAGTTTTAGGGGCAAGTTAAGTGGTGCGTTTAAGTTTGTGGCGTGACCGCTGCTTTGAGGATGGGGGAGCGGGCAGCGCGGGTTTCGTCGATGCGGGAGATGGTAGTTGTCTCTGGCATGGTGGCGAAGGCAGAGGGGTTGGTTTCGGCCAGAGTGGCGAGGCGGAGGAGGTCGGCGATGAAGGTGTCGAGGGTCTCCTTGGACTCGGTTTCAGTGGGCTCAATCATAATAGCTTCGCCAACTGTCAGTGGGAAATAGATGGTGGGTGGATGGTGGCCGGCATCGATGAGGCCTTTGGCAAAGTCGATAGCGCGGACACCGTGTTTTTTAGCCTGACGTTCGCCTGAGAGGAGTACCTCGTGCATGCAGATACGGTGGTAGGGGATGTCGAAGGCCTCCTGGAGTTTGACGCGGAGGTAGTTGGCGTTGAGTACGGCGTGATCGGTAGCTTCGCGCAGGCCGTTGCCGCCAAGGTGGAGCATGTAGGCGTAAGCGCGGAGGATAACACCGAAGTTGCCGAAGAGGGGGGCGATGCGGCCGATCGATTGGGGACGGTTGGTGTCTAGGGTGAAGCTGCTGCCATTTTTCACCACTACAGGCATGGGGAGGAAGGGGAGGAGGGCTGATTTGATGCCGACCGTACCGGAACCGGGGCCGCCTCCGCCGTGGGGGGTGGAGAGGGTTTTGTGTAGGTTGAGGTGGAGGACGTCGAAGCCGAGATCGCCGGGGCGGGCGCGCCCCATGAGGGCGTTGAGGTTGGCTCCGTCGTAGTAGAGGAGAGCCCCACAGGCGTGGGCGAGATCGGCCATTTCAACAACGTGTTGCTCGAAGAGTCCGAGGGTACTGGGACAGGTGAGCATGACTGCGGCGATGTCGGGGCTTAGCTTGGCTTTGAAGTCGGTCAGATCGACGTTGCCGTCGGGATCGGTGGCAACCGGTACAACAGTAAAGCCGGCCATGGCGGCACTGGCAGGGTTGGTGCCGTGGGCGGAGTCGGGAACAAGCACTTTGGTTCGTTTGTCGTTACGGGCGCGGTGGTAGGCGGCAATAAGGAGCAGCCCGGTGAGTTCACCGTGGGCACCGGCCATGGGTTGGGTGGTGTAGGCATCCATGCCGGTGAGTTCACAGAGGAGTTGTTCGGTGTGCCATAGAGCCTCGAGAGCTCCTTGAGTGAGGGTGCCGTTGCCGTTGAGCTGTGTGAGCAGGGGGTGGCCGGAGATAAAACCGTCTAACGAGGCGGCTTTTTCGGTGAGGCGCGGGTTGTACTTCATGGTGCACGAACCGAGGGGGTAGAAGTTGGTATCGACACTGAAGTTATGCTGTGAGAGTTGGGTAAAGTGGCGGACTACATCGAGTTCGCTCACTTCGGGCAGTGCCGGTGGTATGGTGGCACAGAGGTTAGCGGGGAGGGTGGCGGTAGCTGCTGCCTCGGCGGCAGTGAGGCGTGGCATCAGATAGGCGCGACGTCCGGTGACCGATTTTTCAAAGATAAGTTTACTCATGACAGAACCTCCTGGAGTGTATTGGCCAGCGCATCGATTTCAGTTTGCGACCGTTTTTCGGTGACAGCAACTAGCAGTGAATTGTGGGCATCGGGGAAGAGTTTACCAAGCGGCAGTCCGGCGGCAATGCCACGTTCGCTCAAGGCAGTAGCGATGGTGTCGGCGTTGTCGGGGAGATCGATAACAAACTCGTTGAAAGTGGGTGCCTGACTGCGCAGGGTGACCCCTTTGACAGCCGCGAGACGCTCGCGGGCATAGTGTGCCTTATGGAGACAAGTCTCGGCTTGCTCGACGAGTCCGGCTTTACCAAGCAGGGAGAGGTGGATGGTGGAGCGGAGGGCGCAGAGAGCTTGGTTGGTGCATATATTGGAGGTAGCACGTTCACGGCGGATGTGTTGTTCACGGGCTTGGAGGGTGAGGACAAATGAGCGATTGCCGTGGCGGTCGAGCGACTCACCGACAACACGCCCGGGGATACGGCGTACCAGAGCCTGACGGGCAGCGTAGATGCCGAGATAGGGGCCGCCAAACGAGAGGGGGAGTCCCAGGCTCTGGCCTTCGGCAGTGGCGATATCGGTGCCCATATCGGCGGGGCGTTTGAGGATGCCGAGTGAAACCGGATAAAATGAGGTGATCAGCAAAGCACCGGCCTGATGGGCGAGAGCGGCGATGTCGGTGAAGTCGTCGACAGTACCGAAAAAATCGGGGTTTTGTACGACTACTGCGGCGGTATCGGCGGTTATGGCAGCGGTGATGGCGTGGCGGTCGATCTGTTGGCCGATGGTGTGGGGGAGCTCAACGATATTGAGACCGAGATTGGCGGTGTGGGTGTGGACAATCTGGCGATAGAGAGGGTTCACATTACCGCTGAAAAGGACGGTATTACGACCGGTGGCGTTGACAGCGGTGAGAACGGCCTCATTGAGGGCGGTGCCACCGTCGTAAAGCGAGGCATTGGCAACATCGAGGCCGGTAAGACGGCAGACCATTGACTGGTACTCGAAGATCGCCTGAAGTGTACCTTGAGCGACTTCAGGCTGATATGGTGTATAGGCGGTGAAAAACTCACCACGGGAGGCGAGGGCATCGACGGCAGCGGGGATGGTGTGATCGTAAAAACCGCCACCCAGAAAGCAGGTCAGGTCAGTGGCATTACGATTGGCAAGCTGACGCATATGAGTAAGCACCTCATGCTCAGAGATGCCATCGGGTATATTGAGGTGGGGGATCCGCTTGGCGGGTGGGATATCGGTGAAAAGATCGTCAAGCGAAGCTACACCGATAGCGGCAAGCATCTCTTCACGCTGTTGTTTAGTATGTGGAATATACGACATATCACTTCTCCTCCATTTTCGGCAACTGCCATATGGCTCAATACAATACACACTGTTTTGGGTTGGCCGTTATGAGACACAGCCAACGCATTAACCTGCTTTTAAAGCGACTCTGCAGTAATGCAGACTGTTTTGGGATCAGTTGCAGAACTTAGCGTATTCCTCAGCGGTCATCAGATCGTTGAGGTCGGAGGCATCGACGCCCTCAAGTGTGCATATCCAGCCGGCACCTTCGGCATCGTCATTAACGGCTTCCGGGGTGTCATTAAGGGCTTCATTAATTGAGGCGACTGTCCCACCGACAGGGGCGAAAATTTCACTGGCGGCTTTAACCGATTCGATAACGCCGAGGGCATCACCCTTTTTAAGGGGAGTCCCGATCGCCGGCATCTCGACAAAGGTGATGTCGCCGAGTTCATTCTGGGCGTGGACTGAGATTCCGACGGTAGCAATGGTTCCTTCAATACGGACCCACTCATGCTCAACTGTATAGCGTGTCATCTGTTATTTCTCCTGTTGGTTAAGAAACGGTAGTGTGGTGACAACGGCCGGGAGGTGTGTCCGTCCATTGTCGATAAAGAGCGGTGTGCCTGCTACGGCGGCAGTCGGGTTAAGATAGGCAAAACCGATAGCCCGGCCAACAGTAGGGGCGTAAGTGCCACTAGTGACAAGCCCGATCGTCTCGTGTGCTGCATTTAGTACGGGCTGATTATGGCGGGCGGTTTGGCGTCCTTTCATCAGAAACGGAGCCAGCAGCAGCTCCGGTGAGACGGCTCGCTGCAGTAGTACATCACGCCCGATAAACGGCTCCTCTTTTCTAGCATAGCGCATCAACCCGGCTTCGGCGGGAGAGTGGGTAAGGTCTAGCTCATGACCATAGAGAGGAAAACCGGCTTCGAGGCGGAGAGTATCGCGTGCGCCTAGGCCGCAAGGCTTGACACCGGCCTCGACAAAGGCGTTCCAGGCACTGGCGATAGCCTCATGCGAGGCGTATATTTCAATGCCATCCTCACCGGTATAGCCGGTACGACTGATGAGCCATTCGTGACCGGAGGCGGTCACTTTAACCCAGCGAAAACGGCGCAAGGTGGTGGCATTGATGTTGAGAACACCTTTGAGCGTAGTGATAGCAGCAGGGCCTTGAAGGTCGATTTTAGCCATCTCATCGCGAAGATAACGGACCGTAGAGCCCGGGATTTCACAATGTTGCTTTAGCCAGGCGAAATTGCTCTGTGCGGTACCGGCATTAGCGACCGGCAACCATGACTCCTCACCCATGCGGTAGACGATCAGATCATCGATCACCCCACCGCTCTCATCGAGCATAAACCCGTAGCGGCAGGCCCCGATAGCGAGTGTGCGGAGATCCTGAGTGACTACCCTTGAGAGAGCATCAAGGCTATTGCTCCCTTCAACGGCAAACAGAGACATATGGGAGGTGTCGAACAGGCCGACAGAGTTACGGACCGCATTATGTTCGGCCAGAACACTATCGTACTGCACCGGCATATCCCAGCCACCAAACTCGACCATTCGCGCTTTAAGCGCAACGTGAGCACTATATAGAGGTGTTTTCAGAGCCATAGATCAAATCTCCTGTACGCCACTACATATTATCAGAGTTTAAATTTTAGGCAAGTAAACCGTGAGGGCGGTGTAAGACGACGATGAAGGGTGGGGACGGAGTTTATCCATAATGAGCATATCGATGTGACATCGGATAGTGCGGAGCGGATAAGGGAGGTGGCGGAGTTTGCCGTTATTTTGTCCGTGACAAGTGGCGCATGGTGTTGAGTCACGATGAGCAGGGCGAGGTGGAGTCGGGGTCGATTGATGAGCTTGGGGAGGCGTTTTCAAGCGGTAAGTCGATTAAGGTGGGGGTGTCGGGGTTATGTGATGATTTGGCAGAAGAGGGGAAGGCACTGCCGCATGAGGTTTTTGTAGAGACAGGTTCCGGATATTACTATCTGGAGCAGAAGTTGTTTATTGCGGGGTCGCATCCGTTAGTCAGGGTGAAGCCGGCGGTGCCGATGAGCTATGAGAGTGGTGGTTGGGACTTTGGCTGCCTGGTTTTACGCAGTGATGGCAGGGCCACTGAGAGCGAGAAAGCCCTGACCGGAGACATCAATTTTAGAGGTAGAGTCGATATGGAGGGAGTCGCAGACAATTGAGACCCTGTTGGACATATCGGTGTCGCTGAAAGGGGCAGGGAGGGTGAAAAGTGCATTACCGCTGAGAGTGATGATCGAGGCTTGCAGCGTGGTGGTCCAGTTGGTGAAAGTGAGTGTGCCGCCGCTCATGGTAAAGGCATTAAGTTGTGGCGTGGATGCAGAGAGAAGTAGCGTGCCGGCATCAATGGTAACGCTGTCACCAGTTGCGGGTGGTGCTGGTGACCAGTTGGCGGCATCGTGCCAGCTTACACCATCACCAAGGCCACTCCAGATGCAAGTTTGACTGGCATATGTTGAGAGAATAGAGAGAGATAGCTGCACTAGAAGGAGGTGGCAGAATAAGCTTGTTGTTATGGGTTTCATTTACGGGCTCCTTTTTTTATGTTCGTTTCAAGTATAGCGTATAATGGTATGAGTAGTCAAATTGGGAGGGTCTTAGGGAGTTGGCTTGTTAAAGTAAATGCTCCCATATGGGAAGGGAAATCTTACAGAGGCACAGGGCACGGAGGCTCAAGCTGCTGAGAAGGGGGGGAG
>JAAYNR010000046.1 GCA_012520735.1 Lentisphaerota bacterium
GCCGGAGAAGGAGACAAACCCGCCGAGTTGGAGCCATTGGCGGAGTATGTCGGCGGAGCCGCCAAAGCTGTGGGCGATAAGTGCCGGTATGCGGTGGGCAAAGGGTTTGACGGCAGCGAGCAGATGACCCCAGGCGCGGGCACCGTGGAGGATGACGGGGCGTTGGTAGCGGGCGGCGATAGTGAGCTGCTGGCGGAGGATGGTGAGTTGGAGGTCGGGGGGGTGGAGGCGATTGACGCCGCAGAGGCCAGATTCGCCTACAGCGGCGTGGGGGTGGGTGACGAGGAGGGCCTCGAGGTGTTCGGGCCAGTCGGTTGGGAGTGGGGCGAGGTACCAGGGGTGGATACCAAAGGCGGGGATGATGGTGAATCGGGGGTGGAGAGAGGTGATATGGGCGACGTCGGGCCAGTCGGCAGGGGAGGTGGAGCTACAGCAACAGCCGTGGACACCGGCGGCGAGGGCGGCGGTGATGACGGAGGTGAGATGGGGGCGGAGGCGTGGGTCTTGGAGGTGGTTGTGGAAATCGAACATAAAGCGAGGGTTTGATGGGGGTTGGATTAAGGTATTTCTACTATCTGACATGGCAATTATGATATACTTGGTGTTATGAGGTGTCAAAACTTTATCGGGTTGACCCGAAAACCACAATTTACCGTAAAAAACTAAGCGTATCATTGACCCTGATAGGGAAGGATACTATACTTACAGGACTTAACAGGAGAGTGCTAAAGAATGACGAACGAACCAAATAAACGGGAAGAGAGAGATAACCCGTCCGGCCCGGATGGCGGGCAGCGTAATAATCAGCCTGAAGGTGGTGCACCCAGGAGGATGGTACTGGCATGGCTGATGGCGTTGTTGCTATTGGGGGTAACCTTTTTTCTACTTTCAGGACGCAGCGGCAACAGCGGTGTGCGTGAAGTGACGGAAGCGGAGCTTGGCCAATTGGCGGAGGATGGTGCGATAGAGAAGGTGGAGTTGGTGCCGGCTCCGGCCAGCGGGATACTCCATGTGAGGGCGACGACCAAAAACAAGGAGCGGTTGAAGCTCGATGTATTGGAGTCGGATGCGGTGCGGATAAGTGAGGTGTTGCGTACTCATGGCGTGGCACCAAAGACGGTTCCGAATAACTCATTCTGGACTTCACTGGCGTTTCAATTGTTGCCGGTGGTGTTGTTTATCGGGCTGCTCTATTTTCTGTTTATGCGTCAGGCACGTGGCGGTATGGGGGCGATGAACTTTGGCAAGAGCCGGGCGCGGATGCTTAATCAGGAGAAAAAAAAGCTTAATTTCTCCAATGTGGCGGGGATTAAAGAGGCGAAGGAGGAGGTGTCGGAGATAGTTGAGTTTCTCAAGGCACCGCAGAAGTATTCCAAGCTTGGAGGTCGGATCCCGAAGGGGGTTTTGCTGATGGGGCCTCCGGGGACGGGTAAGACTTTATTGGCAAAGGCGATTGCCGGAGAGGCGGGGGTGCCGTTTTTCAGTATCAGTGGTTCGGACTTTGTGGAGATGTTTGTGGGTGTGGGCGCATCGCGGGTGCGTGATATGTTTGATCAGGGTAAGAAAAATGCGCCTTGTATCATCTTTATCGATGAGATTGATGCAGTGGGACGGAGCAGGTTTACCGGGATTGGTGGTGGTCATGATGAGCGGGAGCAGACACTCAATGCGCTGTTGGTGGAGATGGATGGTTTTGAGACCTCGGAGGGGGTGATTATTATTGCCGCCACGAACAGGTCGGATGTGCTGGATTCGGCGCTGTTGCGTCCGGGGCGGTTTGACCGTCAGATCATGATAGACCTGCCGACGTTGGACGGGCGGGAGGAGATTTTGCGGATGCATGCCAAAGGGGTGAAGCTGGCGGCGACGGCCGACCTGAGACGGGCGGCGCGGGGGACTCCGGGATTTTCGGGGGCTGATCTGGCTAACCTACTTAATGAGGCGGCACTGTTGGCGGCGCGTCACGGTAAAGAGGCGGTGGAGCAGGATGATTTAGAAGAGGCGCGCGATAAGGTTTTGTGGGGGCGTGAGCGTCGCAGCCATGCGATGAGCGACAGTGAGCGGAAGATCACCGCCTGGCACGAGGCCGGTCATGCGTTGACACAGGTGTTGCTGGAGCATACGGAGCCGGTGCACAAGGTGACGATCATTCCGCGGGGGCAGGCGTTAGGGGCGACGATGTCGTTGCCGGAGCGTGATGTGTTGAACCGGACACGCAGTGAGCTGCGTGACATGCTGGTGGTGTTGATGGGGGGACGGATTGCGGAACGGATACACACTGGTGATATCTCGACCGGGGCACGGATGGATATACGGATGGCGAGTCAGATTGCACGTAGTATGGTGTGTGAGTTGGGGATGAGCGATCTGTTGGGGCCGCAGGCTTTTGGTGAGAACCAGGAGTTGATGTTTCTGGGGCGTGAGGTGTCGCGCTCACAGTCGCACAGCGAGGCGAC
The DNA here is from genome assembly GCA_012520735.1 of Lentisphaerota bacterium. Lineage (GTDB taxonomy): Bacteria > Verrucomicrobiota > Kiritimatiellia > RFP12 > JAAYNR01 > JAAYNR01. The sequence goes on from JAAYNR010000046.1 coordinate 2,457, forward strand.
AGCAGCGAAGATTGATGGGGAGATATCGCGCTTAATCAGTGAGGCGTGCGAACGGGCGGAAGGTTTACTGACCGATCACAGTAATGAGTTGCTGTTATTAGTAGAGCGGTTGCTGGAGGTTGAGACGATTGACGGGCGTGAGGTTGCTGATTTGGTGAAACTGGGCAGGTTTATGACGGAGGAGGAGTTGGCCGAACGTGAGGCGGGCGAGGCTCTGGAGCGGGCGGCCAGGGAGGAGGCTGCTAAAGCTCAGCGTGAAGCGGCAGCGGCTGAGGCAGCGGAGGCTGAGGCGGCGGAGCGTAAGGAGGGGTGTGAGGTGTCAGCTTCTGAGGGCGATGATGGTGCTGCAGGTGTGTGCGATAGTATGGGTGATGGTAGTGGTGACGATAATGCAACACCACAGCCGCCACCACTACCGGACGATAAATAACGGAAGAGAGATGGTGCAAAGAGGAGATAGTCAGGGGAGGCGGGTGTGGTACTGCGCAGGGCGGAAAATCGTGTTTGATCGACCGCTGGTGATGGGTATACTCAATGTGACCCCGGACAGTTTTACGGCAGACGGTTTATGGTGCAGTGGAGATCATGAGCGGGCGGTGGCGCACGGGGTGGCTCTGGCGGAAGCGGGAGCCGATATTATTGATGTTGGTGGGGAGTCGACACGGCCGGGTGCGGTGGCGGTTAGTGCGGCGGCAGAGATTGAGCGAGTGGTGCCGGTAGTTGAGGCTTTGGCGGGGCGGCTGAGTGTACCGATCTCGGTTGACACCAGTAAGGCGGCGGTAGCTGAAGCAGCACTGGCGGCGGGTGCGGTAATTATCAACGATATTACGGCACTGAACAGGGTGGAGATGGTAGAGGTGGCCGCGGCGACGGGAGCCGGGGTGGTGTTAATGCACATGCGTGGCACACCGCAGACAATGAACACATTGGCAGTTTACGAAGATGTGGTGGGGGAGGTCTACCGCTTTCTGGATGAGGCTGTGGAGCGGGTAGTGGCCAATGGGGTAGCGGCAGAATCGGTGGTGATAGATCCGGGTTTTGGCTTTGCTAAAAATGTCGAGCAGAATGGGGAGTTATTGCGTGAGTTAGGGCGTTTCAGGGAGATTGCGCCGGTATTGGCGGGATTATCACGCAAGCGTTGCATTGGTGCCTGGAGTGGTGTGGAGGAGCCTTCGCAGCGGATAGCGGGTAGTGTGGCAGCGGCACTGCTGGCGGTACAGCGGGGGGCGGCGGTGGTGAGGGTGCACGATGTGCGTGAGACAGTTGAGGGTCTGAAAGTACAGCGGGCAGTGGAGAGTAATAATCGGGATAAGTTGGGTATTTGAATTTATGCAATTAGAGCTGAGAGATATATTACAGATAATAATATTAACGGTGATACTATATTATGGTCTCCGTTATATACGCGGCTCCAGAGCGGCGACGATGCTGATGGGGGTCGCGACGACTATTCTGGTTGTTTTCATTGCGATACATCTATTTGATTTAGATGTAATAGGGTGGTTGTTTGGTGGGGTGGCGCTGTATCTGGCACTTTCAGTGGTGATTATTTTTCAGCCGGAGTTTCGGCGTGGCTTATCTATGCTCGGGAAACACCCGTTTTTCAGCTCGTTGCCCTGGCATATGTCGCAAGTGCGGCAACCGGAGAAGATATCGGAGAAACTGTACGATGTGGTAGAGAGTTTGGCAGCGCGGAATATCGGGGCTCTGATAGCGGTGGCGAGGTCGGAGTCACTCAATACTTATCAAGAGACAGGGGTGTGGCTCGATGCGCCACTTGTTCCTGAGTTATTACAGACGATTTTTTATCCACCGGCACCATTACACGATGGCGGGGTGATAGTACGCGGAGAGCGTATTTTGGCAGCGGGGTGTATTTTCCCGTTAGCAGAGCGGTTACGGCCGGAGCTGCGCGGACTGGGGACGCGGCATCAGGCTGCGGTGGGATTGAGCGAGGCGAGCGATGCGGTAGTGCTGGTGGTTTCAGAAGAGACAGGGACGATCTCAGTGGCTCATGACGGGCGTCTCTACCGCAATATGCGTGCTGAGGCGTTGCGTCGTTATCTGCGAGCACTTGATCCGATCGACACTTATGAGCCAATGACACTGGGGCGTTTTCTGGAGCGGCTGAATCAGACTCCTGAAAATTGGAATATGCGGCGTTTGCGTATGGCATTTAAGCGTAAAGATGAGGTGAGTAAGAGATGAATCAGGGTGATGATCTCACATTGAGGGAGTTATGGCGGCGGATGTGGCGTGGTCTGCTTAACGACTGGCGCTGGAAACTGGCATCGCTATTGCTGGGGTGTATGCTTTTTTTTCTGATACGCGGCAGTATCCGGCACACCAAGGTCATCAGAGTGCCGATTGCGATCGACCCACATGCGGCGATAGCGGCGACGACGATTGACCCTTTGAGTGTGGAACTTACGGTTCAGGGTACGGTGGGTGAGCTGCAGCAGTTTGACGGCAAGGGGTTACATTTTGTGGTAAGACCGACCTACAAGCCGAACGGTGCACGTAGCGATTTTGGTGTACGCTGGTGGTTACGCTCAATATTGGGCCGTGATTCGGAAGTGAGCGGCAATGAAGAGGTGTTCAGGCTCTCGATGCGGCAATTACAGGGGAGTCGTGGTAAACTTAAAGTAATTAAAATTGAGCCGAAACAAGCCAAAGCGATCTACGACGTACGCAGTGAGGCTGAGGTGCCGGTGGCTGAGCCGGTGGTGACTGGGAGGCCGTATCGGGGGCGGGTGGAGGTGGTGTACAAGCCTAAAAAAGTGAAGGTGATAGGGTCGCAAGACCAGATACGCGCCATGGTAGAGAGCGGGTTACAGTTACAGACGGAGTCGGTGGATGTGGATGGGCGTGTGCAGTCGTTCACCAAGATATTGCCGGTATTGCAGCCCAGTATGAGCAGGTTACTGAAGTTTGATCCGCCTGAGATTGAAGCTGAAGTGCGGATTATTACCGATCGCTTCACCCGTGAGTTTATGGCGGTGCCGGTTTTACTGGCCGGAGAGACGGTGAGTTGGCCACCGATGGTGGCGACACCGCCGACGGTAGATATACGTTTGAGCGGGCGAGTTGAGGCGGTTAATGCTTTGGCGACCAATCAGGTATCGGCATTGGTTGACTTGCGTGATTGCAAAGCAGGTGTGGCATCGAACGCACTGCCGGTGAAGCTGGTGTTGCCATTTGATCTTACGGTGGAGCTTGTAGAGATAGTGCCGGCAGAGGTTTTTGTAGCACCGGTCAGTACGACAAATGGGGCAGGAGCGACTGACGGGGAATAGGAGATTATGCAAAAAGAGAGAACCAACAGTAAAACAGCCGATTTAGTGATTGCGCCAACATTGGGCAGGCGCATTATGGGTGTAGTTTTAATTCCGGCCAGTTTGTGTCCATTACTGGCGTTGCTGACCTATGATTTTACTGATATATCGCTGTTGCATGTACCGGCCAACTCCCCGCCGACAAATTTAATGGGGATTGTTGGTGCATGGCTTACTTTTTGCGGGTATGCGCTTATAGGTTTCGGGGTTTGGCTGATACCGGTGGCCATAGCACTGGTGGGGGCATTAATGGCATTTGGCCGACCGGTTCACTTACAGAGGCGGCTCGCCTGGGGCGTGTTGCTGTTGTTGAGCTTAAGTGCGCTGTTACAATTGGCACAGCGGTGTTTTACTGAGCTTATGATAGAGACTAACATTACACCCAATGCCGGCGGGGTGATTGGTCAATGGTTAATGACTTGTTTTCTGGAGCGCTGGTTAAACCCGGTGGGCGGCGGTATTGTGGCAGCAGTGCTCTGTTTTATTTTTGCGGTGATGACGATAGGGACGAGCACAATCTGGGAGGGTTTTTGTATACTGCGCGAGCGCTATGAGCGGCATATGAGTGATGCAGAGCGGCAGAAAAAAGAGGCAGAGCGGGCGGAGCGTGAGGCGGCACGTGAGCAGGCCAGAGCGGCCAAAGAGGCATCACGGGCGGCACGTGAGGCAGCGCGGGATCGTGCCCGGGCGATTTCGGTGGCGGCACGGGAGGCCAAAGAGGCAGAGCGTGAGGAGCGGCGTCTGGCCAAGGAGCGTGAGCAGCAGGGGGTTGAGGAGCGCAAGCAGCGTGAAGCTGCAGAACGTGCAGAGGCATCCAGAGAGGAAGATGAGCTGCGACGCCAGGCGGCAGCGATGCGGGCCGCGGCGGCACGGGAGCAGCATGAGGCAAAAGCGGCGGAGACGGCACCGCAGAGAGTGAATGAGGTGGAGGAGCAGGCGAAAGACGCCGAGGGTGAGGACGACCCTCTGCCGCCATATTCGCTACCGCCCCTTGATCTGCTCGATCCGTTGCCACAGGACAGTGCTAAGTTGGGAGATATGGAGCAGACAGCGGCGAATCTGGTGGCTAAATTTGATGAGTTTAACATACAGGTTGAAGTGACCAACATTGTACCAGGACCGGTAGTGACACAATACGAGGTGTTGCCGGGGCCGGGGGTGCGGGTGGAGAAGATAGCGGCTGAGGTGCGGAATCTCCAATTGGCGCTAGGGGTGGCCAGTTTGCGGGTACAGGCTCCGATACCGAATAAAAAAGTGTGTGGTATTGAGGTGCCCAACCCTGTGCCGCAGAAGGTGACACTGCGACAGGTGTTGTCGGGAGATACGTGGTGCTCGGGCAAGCATGTATTGCCGCTGGCGATGGGTAAAGATGTGATCGGTAACGATCTGGTGGTTGATCTGGCCAGTTTGCCACATATGCTGGTGGCGGGACAGACGGGGTCGGGTAAGAGCGTTTGTTTAAATGCGTTTCTCACTGGGCTGCTGATGAGCCGTACGCCTGAGGAGCTGCGGTTGATACTGGTTGATCCCAAGCGGGTTGAGTTTCCGCCCTATAACGACTTACCGCACTTACTGGTGCCAGTGATAACTGACCCAAAGAAAGTAGCCTTTGCGCTGCGCTGGGCTCTGGGTGAGATGGACAAGCGATTGAAGATGTTTCAGGCTGCCCGGACACGTAATATTGTCGCCTTTAATGAGCGGAAGATTGGGAGACAGGAGGATCTGTTTGAGCAAACGGCTGATGAGGGGGTAGCACCGGGTGAGGATTTGGCAGCAGACGGGTTCCCCAAAAAGATACCGTACATAGTGATAGTGATCGATGAGATGTCGGATTTGATGATGGCGGTGGGTAAGGAGATTGAGGCGAGCATTTCACGCTTGGCGGCGGTATCGCGGGCAGCCGGTATACATATGATTTTGGCAACTCAACGTCCGTCGGTTGATGTAATCACCGGTACGATTAAGGCAAACATACCGGGGCGTGTGGCTTTCCAGGTAGCGCAGAAGAATGACAGCAGGATTATTCTGGATGCTCAGGGGGCGGAGAGTCTGATCGGTAAAGGCGATATGATCTTCCTTGATGCCAAGCTGGGGCAAATGCGTGCTCAGGGTGCTTGGGTAGGTGATGATGAAATTACACGGGTAGTCTCATATATCCGTGAGAACAGTAGGCCCATTTTTGACGACAGCTTTAAAGCCAAGCTGGACAAAGTGCGCGAACTTAGCCATGATATTGATGAAGAGGATGATAGTGACAGTATCCCTGCTTCAGGGGCTGATGTAATGGCTGGCGGCGAGGCGGCTGACAGCGACGAGATGTTGGTGCGGGCGGCGATCTGCCTGATTCGGGAGACCAGGCGTGCCTCTACCTCTACGTTACAACGACGGTTAAGGATTGGGTTTACGCGGGCGGGGCGTATCATGGACATCTTGGAGGAGCGTGGTATTATCGGGCCTTCGCAAGGGGCGCAGGCTCGTGATATACTGGTTGACCTCAACAGTGAGTTTAATGAGTCGGGTGAGCCGATAACCGGCGGTGCTGAGGAGGAAGCGACGTTAGCCGGGGATGATGATATGATAGATGATGATTTGGATGATGTTTAGTAAACGGCAGGTGATCTAGTTTGACAGGAGGAACCAGAGATGGCACTGGGACAAATACTGAGAGAGGCGCGGGAGCATAAAGGGTTGACTACCAGACAGGTGGCGGAGTCGACACGTATGTTAGTGCAGATAGTTGAAGAGCTTGAGCGGGAGGATTTTCGCCGCATTGCAGCCCCCCTTTATGGGCGGGGTTTTATTAAGCTCTATTGTGAGTGTGTCGGGATAGACTCCGAACCGCTTATTGAAGAGTTTATGGATATCTTCACCGGCAACCGGCCACCGCAGATAGTACGCAAAGAGGTGCCTGGAAAAATGGTGGAGAAGAGGGGTGGTGTGTTGCGGCGGAGCCCGGTTGCAGAAGAGGTGGCGGTTGCGGTGGAACCGCAAGCGGCGGCAGAGTGCTTAACTCAGCAGGAGTTGCCGGCAGCAGTTGAGCCGGTGGAGGAGCAGGCTGCCGATATTGAGCAGGCAAAGAGGGATATCCCATTAATTGAGGTGGTTCCGCCGGAGGCACCGGCTCCAGACCCGACTCCCGATCTGTTTTCACAACCTTTGCCGCAGAGTCCACCAGTGGTACGACCAGAGCCGGTGCGGTCAGAACCGGTGCGGACAGAACCGGTGCGGACAGCCGGCAGGCAGGCGGCAGGGCCACAGGCGGCATCGGAAGAGTTGCGTAAGCCGCCTCAGGTGCGGCCGTTCAGCGGCAAAAGTGACGAGCCACTACCGAATTATCAGCATGATGAGCCTGTGGCAGAGGCGGCTTTGGAGAGGAAAAAACGGTCTCAGAGGATGGCTGCACCACAGCAGAGGTTGAAGATAGCTCGACCCCAGATCAATGTGACACCGGTTATTGGGGGGTCACGGGCCGTGGGGCGTGGACTGGCGAAATTGTGGCAATCACTGCCGGTACAAGTTTACAACGATCGTGACAAGAGGCGCTGGCTTGTGATAGCGGTGATGGTGATAGTAGCGACTGTTCTGTTATTACTGTTGAGTCGTATAAACTGCACACGTACTGAAGTGCAGACTACAGAGAGAGAGCCGGTCAGGGCACAGCGGGTATTGCCGCCGCCTCAGCCTTATGTTGAGTAATAATGGTATAGTAGAGGTCTCTTAAATGGTTAAAAACGGGGATATCTCGGTTGGGTTCATCAGTTTGGGATGCGCAAAAAATGTAGCGGATGCAGAGGTGATGGCAGGGGTACTCCTTGACAATGGAGTGGCACTGGCTGCGGCACCGGAAGTGGCTGATGTGATCATCGTGAATACCTGTGCTTTTATTGATGAGGCTCGTGAAGAGACGGCAGCGGCAATTTTACAGGCGTGTGCCCACAAGCGTGGAGGCGGGTGTAAGTGTGTGGTAGTAACGGGGTGTTTTGCACAGCGTTACAATGAACGACTGCCGGCCGCTTTCCCGGAGGTTGATGCCTTTGCAGGTGTTGATGAGATCGATAATATTGCGGCGATAGTGCGCCGGGTAGTAGCGGGTGAGAGTGGTGTAGTTGAGGTGTCGGGGAGGCCTAAGCGGCTTTTTAGATCGCCGCGACCGACGCTCTCTTTCAGTGGCGGACCATTTTCATGGTTGAAAATTGCGGAGGGTTGCAATCGCGCCTGTGCTTTTTGTGCCATACCGGCTATTCGCGGGCGATTTCGTTCCCATGATGTGTCATCTTTGGTGGCTGAGGCAGCGACGCTGATACAAGCGGGTAGTCGTGAGATAAATTTAATTTCGCAGGATACTGTGGCATTTGGGCGTGATCGGGGTGAGAGTGGGGCTCTTGAGGTTTTACTGCGCGAGCTGGATAACCTTGATGGTGATTTCTGGATCAGGGTTTTATACCTCTACCCCTCAATGATTAGCGATTCGCTGCTGGAGACGATTGCCGGCAGTCGGCATATATGCCGCTATTTTGATGTGCCGCTGCAGCATAGCCACGAAGCTGTTTTGCGTGCTATGTGTCGGGCTGATACAATCGAGGCGGTAGCGACGTTACCGCAGCGTATTCGTGCGACAGTACCTGATGCGGTGTTGAGGACGACCTTCCTAGTGGGGTTCCCTGGAGAGAGAGCTCCACATTTTGCCCACCTGCTTCATTATCTGGAAGAGGCACAGTTCGACCATGTGGGTGTATTTGCATACTCAGCGGAGGAGGGGACAGCAGCTTTTGAGATGCGTGGTGTGCCGTCGGAGAGAGTGGCAAGAGAGCGTCAGTGGCGTTTGGTTGAGGCACAGAAAGAGGTTGTGCGCAAGATCAGGCAGAGCCTCAAAGGGAGCGACCACAAGGCTTTACTGATCAAGCCTCTGCCACCGCGGCAGGGTGAAACTATCTGGGAAGCCCGGCTGGAGCGACAGGCCGCTGATGTTGATGGTATCACCAGAGTTGCTGCCGTACCTGCGGGTAAAAGAAGTGGTGATTGGCTCAATGTGACAATAACCGGAGGGTATGGTTACAACCTCAGGGCTGTTGCGACGGATCGAGATATTATGGGTCGGCAACGCTTTACGGGGGGTGATACGTGAGCAGGAGCGGTGTCGGTAGCGTTAAATGGGGTTACGGCTCAGGTATCGGAGCGGTGACACTGGTTGTGGCGTTGGCGCTGTTCAGTCCGGTTTTCAAGTGGATGGCTTTTGAGTTTACATTGCCGCGCAACGACCTTTCGCATGGTTGGCTTATTCCACCAGTGGCTCTCTATTTTATCTGGCGGCGTCGCAAAGAGTTATATCAGGCGGTGTTAAAGCCCGATTGGCGTGGGGTGGTGGCAGTATTATTTGGGCTGGCCTTTTTCTGGTTAGGGTGTCGGGGCGGCCAGTTGCGGCTCAGTCAGGTGGCGATGATCTGGGAGTTATGGGCTATACCTTTTGCACTTTACGGGTCACGGGTGGCGCGGCTGATGGTATTTCCGGCAGCCTATTTATGTTTTTGCATACCACTAGGTTTTTTAGACTTTTTTACTGTGCCTCTGCGGCTCTTTACGGTTCGTTCCACGGCGGTGTTACTTAACGGCCTGGGGATTGCTGTATTACGCGAGGGCACCGGATTACGTTCTTTGCAGGGTCCCGGCTTCAACCTCGATATTGCTGATCCGTGTAGCGGTCTTCGTTCGCTCTATGCGCTGGGTGCAGTGACGGCGGCTTATGCTTGTGTGACGCTGCGTGGTCTGTTGCGGCAGTGGGTGCTTTTTATCAGTGCTGTGCCGTTGGCGGTGATAGGCAACTCGGTGCGGATATTGACGATTATGTTGGTGGCCAATTTCTGTGGCATGGGAACAGCCACGGCTTATTACCATGACTACTCGGGGTGGGTAGTTTTTATTGTGGCGTTGTTGCTGATGTTCCGTCTGGGTGGGTGGCTGGAGCGGCGGCCGCTCCGTGATTTTGAACACTATCTTGAAGACTGGTGGTCGGGGACGAGTGTGAGAGAGGAGGCGAGTGGCGTGCGCCTCTGGCAATTGGCGGATAGAGTTAAGGCGACACTGGTGCCGCTCAGTCTATGTATTGTATTAGTAGTACAGTTTACTCTGCCGCCGCCACAATTGGATGATGCCGACTTTATTGAGTTGCAACTGCCTGCTACAGTAGCAGGCTGTTATGGTGATGCCCCCCTTTATTGTCATAATGAACAGTGTCTGATGCGGGTTATGAGTGCCGATCTGTCAATGGCTGATGGTGAGCAAGTATGTCCCGCCTGCGGGGGACGGCTATTCCACGTATCGTTGGGCGAGGCGACAAAACTGCCGGTTGATACCCAACAGGCCAAGCAGCTCTACTGTGGTGGTGACGGACTTGAGATCGACCTCAGTCTGGTCTTGAGTGGCGGTTCGCGCATGAGCATACATCGTCCGGAGCTCTGTATACCGTCGCAGGGGTTCAGGATGTCGCGAGTAAAAAAGATGTCATTGCCGTTACCGGGGCGTGGCCCATTACCGATACATATGGTACAAGTTGGGAAAAGCGACTATAATTTTGTTTTGTGTTATTGGTTTGTCAGTCGCAACTATGAGACGGCCTCACACACTGTGCGTATTTTGCGCGATGCCTGGAGTCGTTCGGTGCACAACCGGATAAGTCGCTGGGCAATGTATGTGGTGGTAGTAAACCGGGGTATTGACGACCCCGCCACTACAGACATCATTACAGAGGTTGCAGCCGAAATCTATCGCAGTAACAGCGATAAGGGTGGTGATAACAGTGGTAATATTTGATTGGTATAAAGAGAGTCGACAGCAGTTTGTTGCCAGCGGCACCATAAGGATGCTGGCCTACTGTTTTTCCTTTATTTTATCGTTATTACTATCTCTGGTATTGACACCACCGGTACGGGGGCTGGTAAAACGGCTGGGACTGATGGACGTACCAGGAGGGCGGCGGATTCATGAACAGCCGACACCCCGCGCTGGTGGTATTGCTGTATTTGTGGCATTTCACGTAACACTTATATTGGTGAAAGTGCTTTTTGGTGATGTAATACGTTTATCGTATGGCGAAACCAAGCTCTGGAGCTTCATGATTGCGTCGTCGCTATTGCTGGGAGTAGGGATATGGGACGACGCCCGAGACATTAAGCCATTGGTCAAGCTGGCGGGACAAATTGGGGCGGCTCTGATTTTATATTTCGGTGGCTTCCGTGTTGGCGGTGGATTGGCGATTGTCCTGCCCCAGGCTGTTGATCTGGTTGTGACGCTGTTCTGGATTGTCGGGGCGATAAATGCCTTTAACCTCATCGACGGGATGGATGGACTTGCCGCAGGTCTGGCGGCCATTGCGGCACTCGGTCTGGCTGGGGCACTATTTTTGCGCAACCTCTCCACTGATGCCCTGCCGTTTCTGGCACTGGCGGGGGCATCGCTCGGTTTTCTCCGTTACAATTTCAATCCGGCATCGATATTTCTTGGCGACTGCGGCTCCATGTTTTTAGGGTTGGCGGTGGGTGCATTACCACTGGTGTCGGGGCAGAAATCGGAGTTATTGGCCTCTCTGGGGGTACCGCTGATCGCGATGGGGATACCGATTTTTGACACTATGCTGGCCATTTGGCGGCGCTCCATGCGCGCCTTGTTCCCTGAGGTGATGGAGGTAGGCGCCAAGCGGATCAGGGGGTTTATGGATGGTGATAAAGAGCACATCCATCACCGTGTATTGGCGCGGTTTGTGAGTCAGCGGCGTGCGGCTGGGGTTCTTTATATTTTCAGCATTCTCCTTGTGGCGATAGGTCTCTACCTGGTAGTAGCGGCGGAACGTCGGTTGGGAGTATTTCTGGTGGCCTTTATTGTGGCTGTTTTTCTGATTGTAAAGCATATGGTGCGGGTAGAGTTATGGGATACAGGGCGGATACTGCTGGCGCGGACACCACGCTCGGTTTCGGTGCGCATTGCGGTACCATTTTATATAACAGTAGATGTTGTGGTGATGTTACTGGCTCTGGCACTGAGCCACCTTATTACCGGTATACCGTGTATGATGCGTAATCTGGTTTTAGAGATGCCGTTTGTGGTGAGCGTTATTTTTATTGTGCTGGCACTGACCGGCAACTACAACCGTATATGGTCACGTGCACTGTTGCGCGACTACCTCTGGTTTATAGTCTCTTTTGTCATGGGGCTGGCCGCTTTTGTGGTAGGGGTGGAGTTTTTCGTTAAAAGTTGCCAAGTACACACTAATTTAGTTCTTACCTTTATATTACTGAGTTTGCCTTTGATGATATTGGCTAGAATTATACGCGATGTTTTGCGCGAGGCAGTTTCGCTGATAGAGACCAGCCTGATGGCCAACCGCCCTGACTCGGTGCGGGTACTAGTTTGTGGCAGCGGCGAGCGACTACGGGCATATCTACGTGAGCAGCGGTTTAATATCGGTAAACGGGAGAGTTTGTATATTGTAGGGGCCTTGGACGACGACCCCAACCTTTGGGGACGCAAAGTGTTTGGCATAAAGGTTGTTGGAGCACTCAAAGATATGGCTACCAAGGTAGAGGAGCTGAATATCTCAGAAGTGCTGATTACCGCCAAGATGACGGAAGAGCGGCGGCAGGAGTTGTCGCGGCAGGCGCAAAGCCTTCCAGTGAAGATAAAAGAGTGGAGTCTCGAGGTGAAACCGGTGGAGATAACAGAGAGGGGGCGTGATGAGCGGGAAGTTTGATGTCAGGTCAGCGATACACGGTGTCCGCTATTTTCTGACGTCCGGTATCTGGGATATTGCGCCGGCGACACTCTCACCACTGTTGCGTCCTTTTGTCAGGATGCTCCGCTTTGTGTTGGCTGTGGGGCGCGGCTTCATGTACGACCGCTGCGCCCTGCACGCATCGGCACTGACCTACTACACGCTGATGATTATGGTGCCGGGATTGGCCTTGGCACTGGCTTTGGGACGTGTCTTTGGCGGGGCGGAGATTGTACGGCACCAGTTTGAAGACAAACTGAGTGGCTTTTTGAGTCAGCTCGTCTTGCAATCAGAGGGGGCAAATGTGGTTGCCAACGAAGCCTCCAATGCTTTTGCCGAACAATTACAGGGGAAGGCAATTCAGTTTTTTGATCAGATAAACGCCATCAATTTCGGCACATTGGGGGGGATTGGTGCAGCGGCTCTGATATGGATGGTGATAAGCCTGTTGGGCAAAATTGAGTCGAGCTTTAACTTCATTTACGGAGTGCCACAGCCGCGTAATTTATGGCGTAAGTTTACTGACTATCTGAGTGTGGTTCTGATATTCCCGTTTTTGCTGACAATAGCTTCAACACTGCCGGTGTTGGATATGGCGATAAAGGTCTCCGGCAGTGTTGGCGGCTCTACAATGGCGGAGACGGTCCATGCAATTGCCAGCTCTGGAGCATTGCAAAAAGGGATGGCTCTGGGTGCCAGTACAGCGGCTTTCAGTTTTTTGCTGATATTTATGCCTAACACACGGATCAAACTGATGCCGGGGGTTATCGGTGGTTTTTTAACAGCAGTATTGTTCAATTTATGGTTGATATTGTGTGCTCACCTACAAGTGGGCATAGTACGCTACAGTGCTTTATATGGAGGCTTTGCCCTGCTGCCGATTTTATTAACGTGGGTCTATGTGAGCTGGGAGATAATTCTGTTGGGTGCAGAGGTGGTTTTTGCACTGCAAAACGGGGCTACATGCAGGATGGAGGCCGATGCCGGGCGAGCCAGTCCTTACACCCGCTTTATGCTGGCAGTGGTTTTCTGTGCCGAAGCTGCGCGGGCATTACGTGACCGCGGCGAACCATTTAACGCAACCGGCTTTGCCTTTGAGCGGGGGATATCGTCGCGTCTGACACAGGATGTACTCGACACCCTGACACGCGGCAAATTGCTGGCAGCGGTGGTGGGGCAGAGCGGCTCTTTTTTGCCACAGAGAGATATGACAATGGTGTCGGGGGCAGATGTTGCAAAACTTGTTTTCAACGACGGCACCCAGCCTAACGATCTGGGGCTGCAGAGTATCGATCAGCCCTTAAAAGAGTTGGGGGCAAAACTGCTGATAGCAATTGATCAGGCCCTGCCGGTTTCACTGGCGGGGATATGTGACAGGTAATAGGTGATAAGTATTGCACCCTTAATCGAAGAGTGAAGAGTGAAACGAAGTGTGGGCTGGGGTATGTACCACCCTTTCAGGGTATGGGTGAGACACCAAAGACACGGGAGCGGGCTTACAATTTACCACTTACGCAGCCGCATGCACGCGGCTGCTGACAACCTAAAATCCCGTGCTATTCTAACTATGTTAGTAGCTAACCTGTTAGCTACTGTCAAAAAAAACAAGAAATTCAAGCGGTTATCTTCGTAAGTTGTTGCGTTGAAGCAGTTCAAGCAGTATTGAGAGTCATCGTCAACTCTCTTCCTTTTAAA
>JAAYNR010000156.1 GCA_012520735.1 Lentisphaerota bacterium
AAGTCCACTTCCAGTTGCTCCCCACCCCACCTTGCGGTGACGCAGTTACCTTCAGTTGCGCTCCCGGTCTCGTCCGGAAACGACCCGACTTTCACGGGTTGATTTCGTGCTTTCGCAATCGCACTGCACCACCCCTACAGGGTGATATTATTGCACCACCAGCTCCGTCCCTACCCCTTTCTTGCTCCTCTTTGTATTCCACAGCACAAAGCCTCCCTCTTGCCCCGTCGCCCTCTTTGCTGTATGATTATCCCCATGCCGACTACCCCTACAGTTACCGCCACATCTTATACCCGTCATGAGGTACGGAAGTTTCAGCGTATTCTCCGTGTTACCTTAGCCCGACGTAGTGCCATTATCGCCTTGTCCGCTGGGTTCTGGCTCTGTGGTACCATCACACTCGTAGCTCGCCTCTCCGGCTGGCACGGCACATTTGCCACACGCCTCTCACTCCTCTGCGCCACCGGCATTGTTGCCGCTATCGGCACTGCCCTGTGGTCGCTGCGTCGCCCCATATCCGAAGCAGCGAGCCGTGCTTTTATCGATGCCGCCAGTGCTGCCGGTGGCTTGATAATGTGTGCCGACACCGCCGGTGCCGCACTCTGGCAGTTTAATACCCCACGTCTGCCTCAAGTAAGCTGGAACAGGCAGCGACACACCATCCACGTAACCTTAGCCTCTTTTTTTGCCGTGGCCGCCGCTACCCTCCCCTCTTACTCTTTCACCACCAGCCACACCTCGCCACAAGCAGGACTGACACCTCTGATCGACGACCTGACCACCCGCCTTACTCAAGCGGCCAGTGCCGACCTCCTCCCCGAACCTGTATTGGCAGCGTTAAGTAATCAGCTCTCTCAAGCCATGGAGAGTAGTAAAGCCACCGATCCTGCCCGAACTCTCGAAGCTCTTGATCATATCTCCAGTGAGCTAACTCGTGAAGCAGCAGCTAATGCGGCAGCGGTTGTCACACAGCAGGAGGCTCTTCAGGCTGCCATGGCCTTAACAAAGCATCTGGCCGCAAATGCCGCTGATCTCATGACCGATCCCACCCGCGCTGCCGCCATCTCCTCAGCTTTATCTCAATTCTTTAACCAGACCTCGCTCCCCGCCAACCTCACCAGCAACCTCCTCTCCACCTGTAACAACAGCGGCGCAACTCTCAATGCCGAAACCTTAGCCGCACTCGCTGCGCACCTTAACAACGCCGCCACTACTATCGACAGCCGTATGCTCCAACTGGCCGACCTCAATATGCTTAACCCCTCACTCTGTAATAATCCCTCTGCTACCGCCAATGCTGCCGCCTGTAATGCCGCATTGGCGCAGTTGCTTAGTCAGGACGACATTGCCAGTGGCATAGCTTGTGAACTGGCCGATATCGCTAACATCGGTGGGCTTGATGGACTCTGCGCCCAGAGCGCCTGCGCCGTCGGTGCCGTTAGTGCCGGCCTCCCCACTCATGGGCCTGGTGCCGCACATCTCACCTGGACTACCCCCACCTCTCCCGATGGCATCACCTTTCAGGAGTTGCCCCTCACCAGCCACGCCCTCTCCTCACCCGAACAGGCCGAGCTAATCGCCCTCTCTGCCGCCGCACCCAAAGTACCCGATACACCCCACGCTGTCGACAGTGGCGCACTTAATAACCAAACTACACCAGCTTCCGGCTCTACACCACAAACACCACTGCTACCACGCCACCGCGCCGCTGTAGCACATTTTTTTGACTGATGAAGATAACTATGACACTACCCACACCCGATCAGATAGCCCCGGTCAGTGATGCTCTTAACCGCATCCTCGCTGAGATGGATCGCATGCTACTCGGTCGCCACTCGCTCCACCGCCTCGTTCTGGCCGGTATCCTCGCCCGGGGGCATATCCTCCTCGAAGGCTTGCCGGGGCTCGGCAAAACCGCACTCGTCAAAGCCGTCGCCGATATCATGAACCTCAGCTTTAAGCGTGTGCAGTTCACCCCCGACCTCATGCCCGGCGATATCCTCGGTTCTCATATCTTGCAGAGCGGCAGGGATAACACCCGTGAACTCGTCTTTCAGCCGGGCCCCGTCTTCTGTAATATCCTTCTAGCCGATGAGATAAATCGCGCCTCACCCAAAACCCAGTCTGCCATGCTCGAAACCATGCAGGAGCGCTCTGTCACCCTTCTTGGCACTACCAGACCGCTCCCCACCCCTTTCTTTGTCCTGGCCAGTCAAAACCCCATCGAGCTCGAAGGCACCTACCCCCTCCCTGAAGCACAGCTAGACCGTTTTCTCTTTCGCCTTAATGTCGGCGGACTCGATGCCGACACTATCACTACCATCCTCACCACACGCCGCCATGGTACAATCCCCTCCCCTAACTGGACAATCCCTCCGACCGAACTCGATAACTGCTTTAAACTCGCGGGCCAAATCGTCCTCCCCGACGCCGTTGCCCGCTGGATATCGCTGCTGGTGAGTGCCTCACACCCCAACTCCACCGTCGCTCCGCCACGCATAAAAACCTATGTCCGCTATGGCGCCTCACCACGCGCCGCAATCGCTCTGGCCGAAGCCGCCCGTGCTTTGGCTCTGCTTGACGGTCGCCCTTCAGTCGGCTTCGAAGATGTCCGCGCTCTGGTCGAACCGGTCTTTAACCACCGCCTTATCCTGAATTATCAGGCACGCCTCGATAATATCACCCCCTCTGATATCGCCACTGATCTGGTCACTAACATCAGTGTCGCCAATCTCGATCTCCCCGAAGGTGTCTCCATAAATCTATAATCACTAACATCTAACTACCAGCTACTATGAAAATTATCACACTCGGTACCAGTCACGGTGATCCCACCTATAACCGTATGCAATCGAGCACTCTCCTCCAGATTGACGACCACGCCGGCTATCTCTTTGACGCCGGAGCCGGTGCTAATGCCCTAATGATCCGTAAAGGGATATCTCTGCAGATATTGCGCTCTGTCTTTATCACTCACCAGCATGAGGATCATATCGGCGGCCTCCCCGGTATCGTCAAAACTATCACCAAATACCCTAAGCCCGACGGTTCTCCTACCGAGATACACCTCCCCGAACAGAGCGGCATCGATGGACTCCTCGCCTTTATGGCAGCCACCTATCGCGGCTGGCCACCTGAATTGATCTCTTTTAAAGTCCTCCCCTCCGGTGCCCTCTGTTATGAGGACGACCTTATCCGTGTCTCAACCATCCCCAACAAACACCTCGAAGCTATGGTCCCACCGCGCCCCAGCTACTCATACCTGATCGAAGCCAGTGGCAAACGGATACTCTATAGCGGTGACCTCCACCATAAATTCTGTGACTTTCCTATCCGACCCGACGACCCTCCATACGATCTCTGTATCTCTGAGTGTACCCACTTCCCGCTAGAGATCGCTATCCCGATCCTTAAAGACCTCCCTATAAAAAAGATGGTGTTTAATCACGTTGCCAACCGTTGGCACGGTGCCGCCGCCGAACAGCTCTTCACCGAGCTTGTCGCCACTCTCCCCTTCCCCTCCACCCTTGCCCATGATGGCGATGAATTCACCGTTTAAGACTCACTAAAACACTGCCCAGACACCACCATGTTTAAAAAAGAGACTATACACCGCCGTACCTTCACCCCCCTTGCCATAGCTGCCGCCATACTAACTATTATCGCCCCGTCAATTATTGCCGGAGCCGCAGCTAAACCAACCGTTGCTGTCGGCCTGCCTCCATTGCAATGGGTTGTTGAAGGTATCATGGGGAGCGATGTCACTGTAATTGTACTGGTCAAACCAGGACAGAGCCCACACACCTTCGAGCCGTCGGCTCGTCAGGTAGCCGCCCTCAGCAAAGCCCACACTTTCCTCTTTATCGGCACTGAAATTGAGCGTCAGGCTGCCAAACGCGCCACCACCCAAAACCGCTTACTCACCATACACGATGTCGGCAATCTCACGAGCGACAGCCACCATGACCACCCCCACACCACCACCCACTGCCATCACGGGCTCGACCCCCATATATGGCTGGCTCCATCAGAAATGGCACAAATCGCCCGACGCTGCGCCACCGCACTACACACTACCTTCCCCGATAAAACAGCCATCATCAATAACGGCCTTGCTCAAACTCTGGCGCGTATTGCTGCGCTCGACACCCAGATTAAAACCCTGCTAGACCCCCTCGCAGGTACCAGTTTTCTCGTCTACCACCCCTCTTGGGGACATTTCGCTACGGCCTATGGCCTTACCCAGCTCGCTCTGGAGGCCGACGGCAAAGCCCCCACCGCCAAACACCTGGCAACTATCGCCGCGCAAGTCAAAACCCACGCCATCAAAACCCTTTTCAGTAACCCCGATGCCCCCACTGCCGTTGTCCGACGCGCCGCCGCCTCTATGGGTTGTAACGTGGCTATTATCGATCCCCTCGCCCCCTCATGGGACACAAACCTTTTACAGGTAGCCCGGCTCATCGCTGCCTCAGCAACACCCTCCACGGAGGAGAAATGAACAACCATAATGATCCGGTCATCGCCTTTGATGGCGTCTGTTTTGCTTACGGCTCTAATGAAGTCCTACATAACGTCACCTTCACCGTACCACCCCGCTCGCTGGTGGCTGTAGTTGGCCCCAACGGCGGCGGCAAAACTACCCTGCTACGCCTCACTCTTGGTCTGGAACTCCCCCGCTTCGGTACCGTACGGGTTATGGGGCGTTCCCCTAAAGCAGCACGCCTCAGTATTGGCTATGTGCCTCAGGCCCTCGCCTACGACAACCGTTTCCCCGTCTCCGTCGAGGACGTTGTCCTGATGGGCACACTTGACCGCCGCTGGAGTGCCGCCTATGGTCGCCTCGAACGAAACGCGGCAGCCGATGCTCTCAGCCGTGTCGGCCTGGACGGTTTCGCGCCACGCAATTTCTCCGACCTCTCCGGTGGCGAACGCCAGCGTGTCCTTATCGCTCAGGCTCTGGCCGGTAATCCCCGAGTCCTCCTCCTCGATGAACCCACCGCTAATGTCGATCCCCCCACCGCCGAACAACTCCACGAACTTTTCCGCCAGCTCGCTAACTCCCTCACCCTCCTCTTTGTCTCACATAACCTCAGTGTCGTTACCGCCAATGCCACGCACGTCCTCTGTGTCAGCCGTACCGCCAGCCTCCACACCATCGCCGAGATGGCCGACGGTACCTTTGAAACCGCCTATGGCAGCGACCGCATGGCACTGTTGCGCCACGGTGCCACTTGTCAGGTGGTCGACTCCTCTCAAGTCTTAACCTCGCCCCACGCCTGTTGTCTAGCTAACCATAACAGCCGGGAGACCCCCTAATGCAATTTTTCTCAGACCTCCCTCTATACCCTTTTCTGCAATATGCCGTAGTAGCATCGCTCATGGCCGCAATTGCAGCCGGGGTCGTTGGCACTTTCGTTGTTGTCCGCCGTACCACCTACACTGCTGCCGCAGTCTCACACTGTGTCCTGGCCGGCCTGGGACTCGCCCGCCTGCTGCAACGCCGTTTTGACATAAACTGGTTCACCCCCATGACCGGTGCCCTGCTTACCGCCATCGCCGTTGCTCTGATCCTCTCACGCATGAGTGAACGTGGCGGCCAACGCCGTGATGCCGTGCTGAGTGTTCTCTGGTCCGTCGGTATGGCACTCGGCATCACTTTCATGGCTCTCACCCCTGGCTATCAGGAAGACCTTGGTGCCTATCTCCTCGGCTCTATCCTTCTGGTCGGCACACCCGACCTCATCCTCATGGCTCTGTTAAACATTTTGGTACTCACCACCGTAATCCTCTTTTACAACCGCCTCCTCTGTGTCGCCTTCAATGAAGAAGTAGCTCGTCTGCGCGGCCTCCGAGTCGGTTTTTATGAAACAGCTCTACAGCTCCTCACCGCACTCACCGTCGTATTGCTGGTACAAGTCGCCGGTATCGTCCTCGCTGTGGCACTCCTAACCCTCCCAGCCGCTACCGCCTCTCTCCTCACCCGCCGCCTTAACACTATGATCTGGCTCGCTGTCGCCCTTGCTCTCATTGTCTCTGTCGGTGGCCTCGCACTCAGCTACGGCCCCGAACTCCCCCCCGGTGCCACCATCGTGGAGCTGGCTGCCGTTCTCTACATAACAGCACTCGCTGCTGTTAAAGTAAAACGCCGCGTAAGAGGAGCCTCATGACCCTTCCCCTCCTCTCCATTGCAAACCTCAACATCCACTTCCACCGCGGTCACTCCGTTATGCACCCGGTCCGCGGTCTCTCACTCCACGTAAATGCCGGTGAATGTGTCGCCATCGTAGGAGAAAGCGGCTGCGGTAAAAGTCTCACCGCCCTCTCCATCGCCCGCCTACCCCCTACCGACCACGCCTCTGTCAGCGGCGAACTCATCCTCGATAACACCAACCTCTCCACCGCCTCGCCGCAAACTCTCAACAAACTCCGCGGCTCTACTGTGGCCTATGTTTTTCAGGACACCTCCGGTGCCCTCAACCCTGTTATGCGCGTTGGCGACCAAATCGCCGAGTGCCTCCCCCATCTCGCCAAAGCAGCCCGTCACGAAAGGGTAGTCGAACTCCTGACACGTGTCGGCCTCCCCGCCCCCCACCGGCAGGCCCGCGCCTACCCCTGCCAGATGAGTGGCGGCATGCAGCAACGGGCCATGCTGGCCATGGCTTTGGCCGGCTCTCCTAAACTCCTCGTTGCCGACGAGCCCACCACCGCCCTCGATGTTGTCACACAACGCCTCGTGCTCGATCTTATCGCCACTATCGCCACTGCCGACCAACTAGCCGTATTGCTTATCACCCATAACCTCGCTCTGGCGGCTGAACGTGCCCGCCGTATCTATGTCATGTATGGCGGTCAGGTCGTTGAAACCGGTCCCTCCGCCGCCATCATCACCACCCCGCATCACCCCTACACGCACGGACTCCTCGCTGCTGTACCACGCCTCACCGATCCCCCCCGCCACCGCCTGCGCGATATCCCCGGTGTTGTCCCCGGCGCAGATAACTGGCCCCCCGGCTGCCCCTTTGCCCCCCGTTGCCCTCTCGCCACTGCCAAGTGCCACACCACCCCGCTGCCAACACACCACATCAGCACCACTCACACTTGTAGCTGTTGGCACCCGTTAAATCATGAGGTGACCCCGAAATGATCAGCAAAACCAGCGCCATCGTAGTCCGTATCCGCCACTGGTCCCAAACATCACATATGGTCACCTGGCTCACCCCCAACCACGGTCTCATCACCACCTCTGTCAAAGGTGCCTGTCGCCCCAAAAGTGCCTTTCTCGGCCAGTACGACCTCGCCTACACCTGCGAAATGCTCTACTACACCCGCGAATACGGCGGTGTTCACCCTCTCCGTGAGTGTACCCCTCTCCAACTGCGCGAACCGCTGCGCCACAATTGGCGCGCCGGTACCGCCGCCTCTTACTACTGCGACATGGCCGCCAGTGTCACCCTCCCTATGCAAGACACCTCTCCCATCTACCACCTCCTCGAAACCGCTCTCGACCACGCCTGTAACCACAATCCACGTATCGGCCACCTCCTCGCTTACGAGATATCGATGCTCCACCACCTCGGCCTGCAACCCGACCTCACCCCCTGCCCCACCTGCCACACCCCTGATCTCAAATGGATCCGCTTCTCGCTCGCCTCGGGTCGCATCCTCTGCGCCCACGCTTCACCGGTCGCCCTCACCGAGCCGGCCATCACCCTCCACCGCGATGTTATCGCCGCCATTCGCGCCACCCCAACCACCACCAATGAGTGGCAATTACCCTCCGATGATAACATAGCACTTGGCATTCGCCGATTTCTTGGTATGTTTATACGTTACCACCTCGACCTATCGGTTGCAGCCAGACGAGTAGCCTATGAACTCCTATCTGCCGCTAACCAACAATAAACATGGATAATAAAATGAAAAACAACACCTGTCGTAACCTTGCCTTGCTGAGTGCCTCTACTGTGCTGCTCATCTGTTCTGCTTGCTCGAATGCCAATAAAATGGCCGACCCCAATAAGAAAAATAACCACCCTGAAAGCATAGCCGTAAAAATAAATGGCACCCCCATCTTCTGGGGCGAAGTCGACCTCCGTGCCCGTGGTTTCCTCAAAGACGAGCAGGAGATGGCGCATCTCGCCTTTGCCGCCGATAAAGAGCACGAAGCCCTCAACTACTACCGCAAGCGCGCCATTAAAGTAGAAGTTATGCGCCACCTGATGCTGGCTGAAGTCAAACGACTCGGCATCGTTATCGACGAAAAAGACCACCAGCGTGCTCTCGAGAAACTAGCCCCCCTGATGGCACAACGCAACTGGACTACCAACGATTTCTTCACCCGCTCGCCTATCGGCGAAGCAAAGACCCGTCTCGAATTTGAAGAATCCCTCTACACCGAAAAACTACTCGCCAAAGTGACCGCTAATGTCACCGAAACCACCGAGGAGATGGAAAAAGAGATCCAGCGTCAGTCCGCACTGCGCCAAACCCGACTGGAGAAAATCGACTCTATCCGTGAAAAAATTGTCGCCGGTGCTAACTTCGCCCAAATGGCACGCCACGAATCACAAGACCCCACCAGTTCTAAGCGTGGCGGCTCACTCGGTGAAGTCCCCCGCGGACGTTTCGGCGACAAGATCGACAACGTCGTCTTCAATCTCAAACCCGGCGAACTCAGCGAGATCACCTCATCCCCCGACGGCTTCCACATCTTCCTCGTCACGGCTCACAACGCCCCCCGCGCGGCCACCGAAACCACCCCTGCCATCCCCGAAACCATCGCCCTCTCGCACATACTCATCCGCCACCGCAACCTGAAATACCCCGAAGTCCGACAAATTGTCATCCGCAATGAACGTCGCAAATATGCCGACGAATACTACCGCTCTCTTGTCGCCGCCGCTGAGATCGAATGCGTCTTCCCTGACCTCACCTTCGAGTCTCTAGACGTCCGCCGTTGACTTGCACTACCACCACGTAGGCTCCTATATGCCGACTGAAAGAGCTGCCATGACCCGACACCTCACCACCTTTGCCACACTTCTTGCACTTATCACTGTCACCTATTACTCCTCCCTGTGGGCTGACCAAACCGCTGTGCTGTTCGAAATCCCCGACCGCCCCAACCCCCTCGCTTCACCGCTGGCCACTCCCGGCGGCACCATCACCCTCTCCGGTATCCAGCCCAAAAGCTTTAACGGCTACCTCGATAATTTCCGCTCCACACAAGAGGTCTTTGACCTCCTCTATGAGTCGCTCCTCAGCTCCGACCCCCTCACCGCCGATTTCACCCCCGGTCTTGCTAAAAGCTGGCACGTCTCAGCCGATAAAAAAACCTTCACCTTCCATATCGATCCCACCGCCATCTGGAGCGATGGCCAACCAGTTACCGCTAACGATGTCCTCTGGACATTTAACGCTATCATGGACCCTGCCAACGAGACCGGACCGCATAAAGTCGCCTTAGGCGTATTTACGCCACCAGAGGTGATCGACCCACACACCATCCGCTTTACCGCCCGTCAAGCTCACTGGCGCAACCTCATGGCCGCCGGCGGCTTCGCTATCCTCCCCAGCCACATCTTCCGCGATAAAGACTTCAACACAATAAACTTTGAATTCCCCGTTGTCTCCGGCCCCTACCACTTTGCTGAGATGCGTGAAAACAGCAGCCTCCGCCTCGAACGCCGCCCCGACTGGTGGGGACGCACCCGCAAAGCCAACCACCACATCTTCAATTTTCAAACCATCAACTACCGCTTTTTTAACGACCAGGACAACGCCTTCGAAGCAATGAAAAAAGGCGATATCGACCTCTACGCTGTCTACACCGCCCGCATCTGGGCCAATGAATTACGCGGCCCCCGTTTTGATAACAACTGGATCATCAAACGCCGCATCCGTAACCACTCCCCCATCGGCTTCCAAGGCTTTGCTATGAACATGCGCCGTCCTCCATTCGACGACCTCCGCGTCCGCAAAGCCCTCGCTCACCTCCTCGATCGCGAAACCCTTAACAGCACCCTGATGTTTAACGCCTACTTCCTCCACCGCTCCTATTATGAAGACCTCTACGATTCACAAACCACCTGCACTAACACCCTCCTCAACTTCAACCCCAACCTGGCCGCCTCACTACTCGCTGACGCCGGCTGGCTCCCTAACCCCAAAACAGGCCTCCTCGAAAAATCTGGCCGCAACCTCACTATCAACTTCCTCACCCGTGACGCCAGCACCGACCGCTTCCTCGCCATCTACTCCGAAGCCCTGAAAAAAGTAGGCATCACCCTCGTCATCAACCGTAAAGACTTCGCCGCCTGGATGCGCGACATGGATGCCTTTAACTTCGACATGACTTGGTGCAGCTACGGCGGCGGCATCTTCCGCGACCCCGAATATATGTGGCACTCCACCGAAGCCGACCGTCCTGCCGGTAATAACATCACCGGCTTCAAAAACAAAAATGTCGATGCCTGGATCGAAGAGCAGAAACAGGAATTCGACATCCAGAAACGCAACACCATCCTACGCCATATCGACTCCACCCTCGCCGCCACCATCCCCTATATCCTCCTCTGGAATATCGACACCACCCGCCTCCTCTATTGGGATAAATTCGGTATGCCCGATACAGTCCTCTCCAAATATGGCGGCGAAGGCTCAGCCATTGTCTACTGGTGGTACGACCCCGACTCTGCCGCCGACCTCAAAGAGGCCATAAACGACAACCTCCCACTCCCCGCCCGCCCCCTCGAAGTAAACTTCGACCAACTTTTCACCACCCCCCATAGACTGCCAAAGACCAGATAGACAACCTAAACACAACATATTTGCCCGGAGATCCTACTACAGAGTTTAACGCTAACGAGACAAAACATGAAAAACATTGAGACACAGTTTATCGAAGCCTGCCACAAAACCGCTGCTGCGGGTTTACTTCTTAAACAAATGGAGAAGAGTGAAGGGTGAATGGAGAAGAGTGAAACACACTTAAACGAAACCACCGCGCCCTTCATAATTTCACAGGAAATCTACTCTTTTTCTTTGTCGTAAGCTTTGTCGTGAGCTTTGTCGACTCTATCAGCCCACCATCTGCGTTAAACCTTCTCCCGGTGCTGCATAACCGCACCGGGACGCGGCGGTTTCGGAGAAACACGCCCTACCCAGTAATTCTAATTTTGAGCAATAGCTGCGGCCGAAATCGAAATCGGTATCGATATCGGGGTCGAATTATCTCTTTGTTATTCGATTTCGATCCCGATAGCGATTTCGACCCTATGGGGGCAGCCATATTTAGAATTGCTGCGCCCTGTAAGGGCGTGACATAACCCCCGGCGACGTCCACGCCGCCACCCTTAACTGCCCCCCTTATTCGCATACCCTTAAACGAAACGCCCTGCACTCTTCAATTAAGTGTATCTTCGACTAAGAATCGCGATTAAGGAATGCGTTTAAGAGTAATATACGACTAAGGATGGCGATTAAGAGTACGAGTAAGTGTATTCACCCCTTTCTCTGTCCCCTTGCACTCACCTCGCCAAGCTGCGGTGTGCCAAAGGCACTACCGCACTAGGGCGTCTCTCTCCGAGACCGCCGTTGTCAGCAGCCGCGTCACGCAGCTGCGTAAGTGTCAAGAAGCAATATCCCCCTTTTATCCACTCCTTTGCGTCCGCTCCGTGGTCG
>JAAYNR010000091.1 GCA_012520735.1 Lentisphaerota bacterium
AGGGCTATACATACCAGCCCGGGGCAACGCCCCGGGAATACGTCACATAATAAATTTAGCCCTGTAAGGGCGTGACATAACCCGGTTTCCGACACGCAAAAGACCATTCACCAGCCCCGACAAAGCTCACGACAAAGCTCACGACAAAGTTTGTGTTTGCCATTACACCTTCTCCCGGTGCAGCAAGCCGCACCGTAACAAGGCGGTTTCGGAGAAACACGCCCTACCGCCGCATGCTTGCCATTTCACCACTAAGGCATTTCCCCATTAAGGCATTCTAATTCGTACCCATTCGTGTCCATTCGTGGTTTAAAAACACTTATTACTTATTTCCCCCTCCCCCAAGCCCTATCTCTTTGCTCTCTCTGTGTTCCTTGAGATGAATTCCCTTCCCGGTAGCCTGAGTTTCCGTCTGAAACTACCTCTCTGTCCCCAATTATATCACTGGTTTCCCTTTGTCACCTTTAACAACAAAGCGTAGGCTTAGTACACGACTTCTCTGGCCCTGGGCAATTACTCTCCAAGTGCTATGCGCAACCGCTCGGCAGGATCCGGAAAGCCAATTCTAAACGCTCTCTCCGTCTTTATCCCAGATTTTAAATTCATGCAAGTGGTAATCCAACCAGCCCATAGAGTCCTGAATAGCAACATGCAAATCCCAGAATGAATATCCGGCAGGCACCTGTATTTGACGCCAAATTTGCGGCTCAATATCTTCAAGTGTTATGCGAAACTAATAGATTAAATTATTACTCATATCATTCTCCTTTTAAAATTACTACGTCAATAGGCAGAATTATAATCTTTTAAAAAAACAGAATGCAACAACTGGTTTCAAAAGTGTGTGGATCTAACAACCTAACAAACCACTTAAAATACAAACACTTCCATTCTCACACTTTACGAAGTGTGAGAATGGTGCTATATTTAAAATATGAAAACTACAAATCGTGATCTTTTAGTGAATTGCTATCATCCGACACTATGGCGGACATGCAGGGTATTAGCTAACGAGTGCCGTTTGCAGTGTTTGCGCGAAGTTGTCACTACACCCGGGCTATGTGTTACTGAGATTGCCCAAGCCGTTGGGATTTCAATTTCTGACACGAGTTTCCACTTGCGCTTGCTGCAATCACGCGGCCTGATAATTGCTCGTAGAGTGGGACGTTGGGTCTATTATTCTCCTGTAGCAGATCCTCTCGTACCATCAGCTGCACCATTACTTGAAGTTATGTCCCACCTTTTTTTGCAGGGAGAAGCACTTCCCCACATCATGAAGCAGGTGACAGCCTACACTCATCCAAGACGACTGCAGATCTTGCGGCTTGTACAACAAAAATCTCCCCTTACTGTCTTAACTATAGCACGTCGGTGCAACATAAGCTTACCTGCAACCTACCGCCATATCCATAAACTAATAACTCGCAGGCTGATTGGCTATAACGACGATATAGTCACATTCCTACCCCCGTCTCAACCAATTCATCAGGTAATGCTGCGGCTGATCTCTAAAAGTCTCTAAAAAACGTTGAAAATCAAATAGCTCCCTTCTCACACTTTGCAAAGTGTGAGAATAGAGGAGAAGTCACAATTCGTCAAACAGAGGGTAAGGGAGGTTTTGCGGGATAATCTGACTCTCTTACTCTGCAACCCCAGTTGTAACGTAACTAGGGGTTCTCCGAGACTGCCGTTGTCAGCAGCCACGCGAATGCGGCTGCGTAAGTGTTCAGTATGCAAAAGTCAGCTTTCAGCTCCTCAGCGTCATCACACCTTGTTACGGTGTAGCAAACCACACCGAGGCTACGGCGGTCTCGGAGAAAAACGCCCTACCTTAGCCACAATTCACTGCTTACCACTTAGGCTCCACACCACCTCTATGTGCCACCCCTACAGGGTGGAAATCATCTTTTACCCCACCATTCGTCCCCCCTTGTCTCGATTCGTGGTTTAAAATACCCGGCAGCGAATACCGCGGGGCTACCGCACCCGCTGCTCAGCAGACTCACAGATCCCGCTGTACTTCCCAGCAGCATGAGTTCCGCATATCCCGTGGTTCCCCTCCCCGAGCACCAGCTCTTTGCCCCTCTTTGCTGTCTTTGAGATTAAATCACTTATTACTTACCACCCCCCCCCATCATTGCCTTTTGCCTCAATTTAGTCTATCATTTGCGCTGTTTTTGTATTCTTGTTCAGGAGAGTGTCATGCGTAGTGATCTGCCGATAGTTTTTAGTGGTGATGTTATTGTCAATGGTGGTGAGTTGGCTGGTGTAGCCGCCGCTTGCGCTGCGGCCCGCAACGGTAACAGGGTTTTTCTGGCTGTTGCCGAGACTTACCCCGGTGCCGATATCTGTGCCACCGGACAACTCTGGAGCGGAAAAGACACCACCATCGACACCCCTATGGCGCGTGAGCTGTTTTACGATACCAACGGTAATCTTAAGCCATATGTGAGACCAATGGATGTAAAGCGTGTGCTCGAAACAGCACTACTCGATGCCGGTGTCTTTTTTATCTATGGTGCAGTACCCGCTTCGCTCCTCTTCGATGATAAAAAGCAGATCGCCGGGATGGTCTTTACATCACGTAACGGTCGTTTTGTTGTAAGTGGCCGTGCCGTTGTCGATGCCTCCTTTACAGCCCGTGCCGCCCGTGCTGCTGACCTTAAATTTACCGCCGATACCCGTAACAAGGTCTCTTTTAAGCAAGTCGTTATCGGACACCGCGCCCCAGCCGCCAAAGGTTTCCGCTGCCGTCGTCTCGGTCTCGTTGAAGGACCGGCTGATACCACCCCAGCCGAAGCTTTTGAGTACTCTTTTAAGCTGGCAGTACCAAGCTGGACCCCCAGTGGCCTCGCTACTGTGGAACAACAGATACGTAATGCGCTCTGGCATCGTGACCAAAACTGGATTGCCGACCGCCCCTGGTATCTGCCTCAACTCTCTCTCCGTACCGCCAAACCGGCCAACTCTCTTACCGGCATTACACCATTCACCACCGCTATCAGCGGACTCTGGGTCATTGGTCCCTGTGCCGCTGTATCACGCCCTCTGGCCGCACGCCTCCTCAAGCCCGGCACAAGCCTCGATATAGGCGACCGTCTTGGCAACCATGCCGCTGCCTTTGCCTCTACTATCACCACTTGCGGCACGCCACAACTCCCCTACTCCACCACCCCCGATACCACTCTGGAGCCCACTACTTGCGACCGTTTTATACGTAATAACCTCGGCACTCTGGCCGACCCCGGTCCGGGCGAGCTGCCCCTGCTCGGCCACTACGATGTCGTAGTAGCTGGTGGCGGTACCGGCGGTGCGCCTGCCGCTATCGCTGCTGCCCGTGCCGGTGCACGCGTCCTCGTCATTGAGACCCTCCCCGAACTAGGTGGCGTCGGTACCGCCGGCATGATCAGTGCCTACTGGTACGGTTATCGTGAAGGCTTTACCGCTGAGATATCGGCCTCTCTGGCCGAACTCAATAACGACCGCCCCCGCGACCACTCCAGATGGGTGCCAATGCACAAAGCCGAAATCCTGCGCCGCAAAATCCGCGCTGCCGGTGGTGAAGTGTGGTATGGTGCCATGGTTTCAGGTGCCATAGCCGCCTCGCGTCGTGTCAGCGGTGTTGTCGTCAACACCCCATGGGGACGTGGTATTGTCAGTGCCGGGTTCGTCATTGATGCCACCGGCAACGCCGACGTCGCCGCCGCCGCCGGTGCTCCTGTTACATCTGTCAGCACTGCCGAACTGGCAATTCAGGGAACCGGACTGGCGATCCGCCCTTGGGTCAGCGGCTATGTCAACACCGACTACACCTTTGCTGACGATGCCGATACTATCGATGCCACCCGTGTTTTTGTTATGGCTCGCCGCAAGTTTGCCGCACAGTTTGACCTCTCCCAGATAATCGACAGCCGTGAACGGCGTCAGATCATCGGAGATGTCACAGTCACCGCCGCCGATGTCTACCGTGGTCGCACCTGGCGCGACACCATCTGTCACAGTAACTCCAACTTCGACTCCCACGGCTTCACTATCGACCCTCTCTTTATCGTTGAACCTCCTGATCACGCCGCCATCGATGCCTGGCTGCCGCTCCGTGCCCTTATCCCCAAAGGCTGGGACGGCATCCTCGCCACTGGTCTCGCCATCAGCGGCCAGCGCGATGTAATGCCGGTACTACGTATGCAGCCCGATATCCAAAACCACGCCTACGCCGTCGGTCTGGCCGCCGCGCAGGCACTCCGCACCAGCGAAGGGTTGATCCGCTCCATCGATATCCGCACCCTCCAGCGTGAAC
Organism: Lentisphaerota bacterium; assembly: GCA_012520735.1. GTDB lineage: Bacteria > Verrucomicrobiota > Kiritimatiellia > RFP12 > JAAYNR01 > JAAYNR01. The sequence goes on from JAAYNR010000091.1 coordinate 4,298, forward strand.
TCGTCCACCTGCGACGCCTCATCCCCGGCTCTGTACTGCTGCATACCGATACTCCTCTTGCCGCTACTGCCGCCAATGTCGCCTCCGCAGCCGCCGGTACCCTCGCTATCCATGCCGAAATCGCCGTCCTGATGCAGACCCCCGAAAAAGCCATACCACTGCTACAGCAACGTCTTGCCACCGAGACCGACACCGACACCCGCATCCGATGTGCCAAGCTCCTCGCTGTCATGGGCGACACCACTGGCGAATCTACCCTTATCAAGGCCCTGCAAGGCGATTGGGACGAAGGGTGGGACTATAAAGGAATGGGACAGTTCGGTCGCAGCCTGAGCCTGCAAGACGACTGCATCATCGCCCTTGGCATGATCGGCTCTACCCGTGCCCGCAAGGCTATTCTTGCCAAAGCAGCCACACTTACATCCGAACACGCCTTCTCACACTTCCGTGCCGTAGCCACCTACTGTGAAAACATTGGTGGTAAAACATGCGCCTCCACCCTTGCCGCACTACTCGATCTACCCGCTGTGGCCGGCCACGACTGGCCCACCATTGCCAGCGAATTGAGAGAGATACCGCCCAGCCATGTCGACACCATTACCCGCAACCTCTCACTACGCGAAATTTACCTCGCTCGTGCCCTGTTCCGTTGCGGCGACCACCAAAACAGAGGAAAAAACACCCTCGAACGCTACGCTATCGATATCCGTGGTCACTACGCCCGCCATGCTGCTACTGTTCTCGACCAGCGCTAACCTGGAAAATAGGTAAAATTTACCATTGCCAAAACACCCGCGATACGGTAACTTATCTCCCGTTATTGCAACATAATCGATATTGCCTCATGGTGTAACGGTAGCACAGCAGTCTCTGGAACTGTTTGCCTAGGTTCAAATCCTAGTGAGGCAACCACTTCAAAAAAACCGCCACGGCGGTTTTTTGCTTATCTGCCTCTAGCCCTTTAACCTCTCCTTTCCACTCACTCCTTTACATCACAAAAAATCTCTCCACCCTCACCGACGGCACACTGCAGTTCACTGACGAGGACTCCGGCAACCACCAGACCCGCTTCTACCGCATCGTCGGCCCGTGAGGATGATTGTGGGTTGCGGCAAAAAAACCAAACTCACAGCAGTACAAAAGGTTATACAGCAGCCCTCAACAGCCAAATATAGGCTACTTAAAATCCCGTAAGCCTATCTCTTTGTTATCTTTGCGATCCCTGCCCTGAGCAGCGGTACTTGCGCCGCATGCCGAATAGTTTGTGGTGAATTAACTTACTGTTTTAGGCTTAACTCTGACACGAACGGGTACGCCCTCTGATTTGTTTTAGCTTTGCCCCCTCGTGACTCACCTTAGCAGCATGACTGTTCCTGCCGGTGCTGTGACTCGAACAAACCGTATGGTTCCCACTTCGCCCGGACGCTCTTTTGCATAACTCGCCGCCCCGCCCGCCACGTTAATCGTTCCAGCAAATGGCAGTGTTTCCGGTTTCTCCAGTGCCACAATAACCCTGTTACGGGAGACCGACTCATCATAAGGGAAGCCTGTCCAGATCGCTACGCACCCGCCGCCACCGCCCGACTCCCGTTTTAGCGTGCTGTAACCGTCGCTCCCCTTGGCACTGATCTGCCCACCCACACCACCGCCAAAGCTCTTAGCCTCAATAAACACGGCCCCACCGGCACCACCGCCCGTATGATTGCTTATCCGCTCTCCACCATCGGCCGTAACCTTACCGTCGACCTGTACATGGCCGCTGGCACGTATCCTGATCACGCCACCGCCTCTTCCCCCTATCCCCTGTTCTCCCCCTCCACCACTGCCCGCCAGGACAGGACGTTCCGGATCGTCGTTGACCTCACCACCATAACCGGGCCAGCCACCTGCCCCACCATGACCGCCACCACCATTGCCTTTATTGTCACCCCCTATCCCACGTCCCAGCCCATAGCCGTAACCATTGAGTAAATAGGCCTTGGTACCACCACCATAGCCAAAACCATCAGCCGTAAAGGTTGCACCGGAAGCGACTGTAACATCCGCCACATTGAAAAATACCGAACCGCCATTGACCGGATCGGAGCGGGTGATGACACTGCTACCACTGCCAACCGTAAGTGCTCCACCGACATTAACCGTAGTGCACCACGGCAGCTCTTTGCTCATCATGCCGCCAAACACCTCCAGCACACCACCGCCGTTTATCGTAACATCACCACCCACGTTGAGTGCCAGTGGCTCGCTGCCACCAAAGAAACCGACCCGTGCCAAGGTCAGCTTCACCTCTGTCCCGCCCAGACCGAGCCGCGCACCGCTCCCCGTGATTGCCAAATCACCCGCCACGCTGAGCTGGAACCCCTCCTCAGCTAATCTGATGTTGCTGTTAGTGATCGACAGCCCATCCACACTCCAGGTGTCAAAGCCCCACAGTTGCCCCACCACCTGTGCACCGTAAGACTCCAAAAGCAGAGGTCCCGGCAACCATATGGTACCCATATCGGCCTCCTCCATCTCCTTGCCGGCTGCCACCGAGATAGTGGCTCTGTATACCAGATCATTGCACTGTGCTGCCTTGTTGTATGCAATGGCAATCCGTCCGCCACCGGCAGCCGTGGCCATGGTGCCACTGGCTTTGTTGCGACTACTTCCTCCATCAGCACGCAACACTCCATTGGTAGAGATGAAGCGGTTGCAGGTGATATAGATCGCCCCTCCTGCACCACCGGCTCCATGATTGCCACTAAAATCGGTCTGTGCCGTGCCACCGTTAGCTGTCACCAACCCATTAATCACCACATCGCCCAAAGCCGCAATCCGTACCGCACCGCCCCCATGACCACCACGCCCCTGATTGTAGGCTGCGCCGCCACTACCGGGATCGATCGGCTCGGCGGCCGACCCATACGGCATAGCATTGCGTGCCGCAGTAACTTGCTTTTGGGCCGCACCAAAGCCACCATATGCAGCCCCCTGCGCATAGGTAGCTAAAAACAAACCACGACCGGGACCATAGCCATTCTGACTTGCTCCGCCTGCCGCATACCCCTTCTCAACCACATTGATTGTGGCTCCGGCCGCTAAAACAAAGTTCGTACACTCAAACCATACTCTGGCGTTTGGTGTCCAAGGCGACACTTTTGCCGTATTCGGCTGATGTGTAACCTCCCCGCCACTTAGCTCCACCTGCTCTGCTGTTACTTTGGTATCCCAGCCGCCAAATGTGAAGTTACCACCACTCATGGTAAATGAACTCAGTGCTGCTGTGCTGTTGGTAAGCACCATATTGGCACCGGCAGTAATCACGACCGCCGCACCGTCACACGGTACCCCTTTAATATCCCAGTTCTCCGCATTGTGCCAATCTTCTCCCGCCACCCCCTGCCACACAAACGGTTCACCCTGCCAACCCACCCTCCCACGCCTGCTGTTGGTCGGCGACTCAATTACCCGCTCATATTACGACCCCGTCGCAACCGCGCTACAAGATAAATACCACTCTGCCCGTCTCACCACCTCTACAGCCGTAGCCGATCACATTTTCAACAAAGAACTCGCCCTCCTCATCGACGACTACCCCTTCGCCATAATCCACTTCAACAATGGCCTCCACGGCTGGGATTATAGCGAATCGACTTATGCGGCCGGTCTCACAAATGCACTCGACTTCATCACCAGCCACAGTCCCCAGAGTAGAATCGTTCTGGCAACCTCAACTCCCGTCCGCGACAAAAATAACCTCCAACAATTCGACCCCGTAAACGAACGAGTCATCAAACGGAATCAACTGATGCTCGAGATCGCCTCCTCACGAGGCATCGCCATCAATGACCTCTACAGCGGCATCGTAAACCACCCCAACTACTACCAGACCGACGGCGTCCACTTAAACGCCACAGGTATCCAAACCCTCACCCGCCAAGTCCTCTTTGCCCTCTGCGCCGCAACTAGGGACTTTGACGAACTTCGCAGTATTTATTCCTGAAAGCGAAGTGGGGCAAAGTTAGCGCGGTTATTACTGAAACCACCAAAACGGCCATTCATCAACTGGTACTCACGTATACTCCCTTCGGCCTTATTCTCTTTATCACGAGTGTCAGCCAGACGGTGGCGAGTAATCTGAACACTCCACTCGACCCCTGTCCCCGGTATTTTAACATCTGGAAGTGAGTCGTACGGCAAGCAAAACTCCAGATTCCACGAATCTTTACCAACCACAGCAACCAACTCCATCCCTTCCACATTCCAACTCGTATCACCACCACGGGCATCGTAGACAGCACCATTAGTAGCTAACCTGTTAGCTACTATCAAAAAAAACAAGAAGTTCAAGCAGCTATCTTCATAAGTTGTTGCGTTGAAGCAGCTAAGGCAGTATTGAGAGTTATCGTCAACTCTCTTCCTTTTAAAA
>JAAYNR010000318.1 GCA_012520735.1 Lentisphaerota bacterium
ACAACGGCGCTCGGCAGCCTCCGCCCCTCCTTTGCGGATGTTTTCACCAGCTTCGGCACCTGAGGCATAAGCTTGTTCGGTGGAGATATTCAGGTATCGGTTAGTAGTCATGTGAATTTTCCTGTTCAGTGAGGTGTTTTAACAACAGAGCGGAGGGCGGCCAGTCCACCCAATGAGGTTTCACGATAGGCGTGAGGCATAGCGCGGCCGGTTTCGAGCATTACGCGGATGATGTCGTCGAAAGAGACCATGTGACGACCATCTGAGAGGAGGGCGTATTCGGCACAATCTATAGCGCGCATAGCGGCAAAGGCGTTACGTTCGATACAGGGTATCTGAACCAGGCCCATGACGGGGTCGCAAGTGAGGCCGAGGTGGTGTTCGATACCCATTTCGGCGGCATATTCGATTTGCCGCAGCGAGCCGCCCATCATCCAGACGGCTGCGGCGGCGGCCATGGCGCAGGCTGTGCCAATTTCGCCCTGACAGCCAACTTCAGCCCCGGAGATAGAACCATTTACTTTAACGAGGTTGCCGACCAGACCGGCGATTGCCAGTGCACGGTTGATATCGGTTTGGCTGTGGTCAAAGGTCTCCTGACAATAACGGAGGACTGCCGGGAGGGTGCTGCAAGCACCGCAGGTAGGAGCGGTGACGATTTCACTGCCGGCGGCGTTCTCTTCGGAGACTGCCAAGGCGTAGGCACTCAGCTTGGCACCGCGAGCCAGGAGGGGGTTGGTGGTATGGCGTGCCCGGCGATAGTAAGAGCGGGCGCGGCGCTCCAGGTGGAGGCCACCGGGAAGGACCCCTTCGGCGTTGAGACCGCGAGTCATAGCGGCAGAGATAACCTGCCAGCGTTTTTCGAGTTCGAACCACAATTCTGAGCCTTCGATCTCTTCAATATAGCGCCACAGTGGGTAGCCGGCACTTTCACAGTGGCAAATGGTCTCTTCCATAGAGGTGATGGTGTAGAGGGTGCCACTCTGCTCTTCCATAGTGTCGTTAGTGGCCAGAGCACCGCCGCCGACACTGTAGTATGTTTGTGAGGTGGTAATTTCAGCAGAAGGGGAGAGGAGATCGAATTGGAGGGCATTGGGGTGGCGGGGGAGAAATGTGTCGGGGAGCCAGATAATTTCGGAGAGGCGATGACCAAGTATGTTGCGTACGGCGGTATCGGTCAGGTGGCCGCGGCCTGTTGCGGCCAGGGAACCGTACAGTGTAACGCGGATAGGGCCATTGCCGGGGTGGGCAGTGACAAAGAGCTGCGTGGCTCGCACCGGCCCCATGGTGTGACTGCTGGAGGGGCCGTGGCCAACACGGTAAAGCTCAAGAATTGAGGGGAGTCCTGTTGTTATCATACGAATGGTCCATATAGAAACAGTAGTGTAGTATAGCATTTTAAAAAAAAATAAGCGAGAGGCGAATTATTACTGCAGTGCGTCACGGCGCACCGCAGTAAGTGGTGAAGGAGGAGAGGTGAATTATGATAAAGGAGATGCTTATCCTATATAGGGCACACTGCGGCAGGTGAGGTAGACGAAAGGTGCCTGTGAATCGCCTTTGATAGCCGATTTTACTCAGTTTGACTAACAAGCCACTCTGGCATACTTGGATCGTTATGGATATGAGTGTGTCCATGTGAAATCAGTCAATAACATTATGGTGGTTCATCCTTAATCTGCGAGAGAAAAAAGAACGAGTAGTAAAAAACGCTGTATTTATTGCTTATTTTTTTAATTTTTTCGCTCGACAATATCAATTGCCAATTGACACAATGGCGCACATGAGACCTACTACA
>JAAYNR010000178.1 GCA_012520735.1 Lentisphaerota bacterium
TAAATCTGTTTTCCAAACGCGTAGCGTTTTTATTAAAACTGCGGGAGTCTATACAAGTGCCAGATATGTTAAGGGAATAAGATTTCTATGCTGTACCACATTTGGTTACGGCTGTAAGCAGTTTTAGACATGAAGAGGACGAATGATGGATCGAAAAACATTAGTGACACGTCACAATATCACCTTCACGACGGCTAATTCGGCTGATATCCCACAGGTAGGCAATGGCGAAATAGCCTTCGGGATTGACGTTACCGGACTGCAAACACTCTACGGAAATACCTTATCACAGTGGGGTTGGCACTCCACTGTTCCTCCGGTGAAGAACCCGGTTGAAGCCTTTAAAATGTTCGAGATCGAGGTCCACGGTCACATCGCCACCTACCCGGCCTCCGCCGCGGGACAGGAGGAGTTATTCTCCTGGCTGCGAGAGAATCCTCACCGGCTCAACCTCGGGAAGATAGCGTTCTTACTTGATGGCAAACATGTTGAAGAGAAACATCTGACCGATATTTGTCAGACACTAGATCTGTGGCGCGGGGTGATCACCAGCAATTATAGCCTAGCCGGCGTCCCCGTGACTGTGACAACGGCTTGTCATCCAAAACTCGACATGTTGATCGCTGAAGTGCGTTCACCGCTGATTAAAGCCAAGCGGTTGGCCATCGAGATCGCTTTCCCCTATGGCCATGCCACTGAAAAAAGCGGTGCAGACTGGAATGCGCACGAACGGCACAGTACGGATGTACTAACGACAGAGCAGAGTGCCTTGTTCAAACGCAAGCTCGACGAGGATCGATATGAGACTTCACTGGTCTGGGAGGCGAAGGCCTCGATTGAGAAGCTCGCTGAACATCTCTATACCCTGCAACCTGCCGGTGAAAGTGAAAGCTTCTCTTTTGTCTGCCGCTTTGCACCGAAGATTGACGATACTCCCACGGTTAAGTTTGAAAAGGCTTTAACCGTGACGATGGCTCATTGGGAGAAGTTCTGGACATCGGGCGGGGCAATTGACCTCTCCGGAAGCAGTGACCCGCGTTGGAAAGAACTCGAACGGCGGATAGTGCTCTCACAGTACCTGTTGGCAGTAAATGAGGCCGGTTCTCTGCCTCCGCAAGAGAGCGGCCTGCTCAACAACAGCGGCTGGTACGGCAAGTTCCACCTCGAAATGCACTGGTGGCATGGTGCGCACTACCAACTATGGAACCGCTGGGAACTGTTCGAGCGTAGTCTGGGCTGGTATCGCGACACCCTTCCGGTAGCACGTGGAATTGCGAAACGGCAGGGCTATTGCGGTGGACGCTGGCCCAAGATGATTGGCCCCGATGGACGGTTCGGACCATCAGTGTGCGGGCCCTGGCTTATATGGCAGCAGCCGCACCCGATCTTTTATGCCGAACAAAACTACCGTCTGCACCCCACGCCTGAGACCCTTGATAAGTGGAAGGATGTTGTCTTCGAAACGGCGGAGTTCATGGCTTCCTACGCACACAAAAATGAGGACACAGGAAAGTATGATCTGGGCCCGTGGGTAATCAATGCCGCAGAAAACAATCTGGATGTAAAGCACATCACCATCAACCCGGCATTTGAACTCTCCTACTGGAGGTATGGCCTGAGAGTCGCCTGTGTCTGGCGCGAGCGCATGGGGCTGCCGGAGAAGGCAGACTGGAAGAGCGTCATAGCCAACCTTGCCCCGCTTCCGGTTGAAAATGGGGTCTATGTGATGTGGGAAGGTGTCCCGGATATGTGGACGAAGTACAATTGTGGCCATCCCGACGTTATCGGAACAGGAGCCTTCCTGCCCAACGAAGGCGTCGACATAAATACACTGCAAAATACGGTCGACAAAGTTTTCAAGCAGTGGAACATGTATAGCACGTGGGGCTGGGATTTTCCATGGTTAGCCATGGCCGCCGCCCGCGCCGGCAAGCCCCAGCAGGCGCTTGACGCCCTGTTCCTAGAAGCCGCGCACAAAAACAACTTCAATGTATGCGGTGTTAATATGGGTGGACCGGCGCACACCTATTTCCCCGGCAACGGGGGGTTGCTTTACGTTGTCGCCATGATGGCCGCCGGTTGGGACGGCGGGCCGGACAGAGATGCCCCCGGCTTCCCTGACGATGGCACTTGGGTAGTACGGCACGAAGGACTGATGAAAGCCCAGTGAGGCCACCAGCGGTAACGCAGGGCTCCGTACCTGCAACCGGGCATGAGCTATGGAACAACCGAGATCCAGCTCGGTCCGGGCCTGCCGCGCATCAAAGGCACCACCGCCATGCGTTCGCCATTAAGATGATGATGCTTCCGGATTTTCCGGGTGATTTTTTCTTTGTCGCAAGCTTTGTCGTGAGCTTTGTCGCCTGTACCATAGTTGAATCCCCGCAATCATCGACGAGGTCATGACGGAAACCCTTGCCAGAAGTGCCTTCCATCCAATGACCTCTGGCTAGCTCCGACAAAGCTCACGACAAAGTTTCTGCCGATCAGGCGTACACATCAATAGAAAATGCCACGCTATTCCCAGAAGCACCCACACGGGCAAGATGCCCGTGCCACCCTGTCCCGGGCCTGCGCCGTCGGCCAACCATCCCGAGCAGGAGCTCGGGGCTCCCAGCAATTTGCGCCTTACTTAATTATTCTCCCCCCACCCCCTTTTTATGCTATAATGCAACAATTGTAATCAGACACTCCTATCACTTGGGACAACAGTAAATGAGCATTATTAACGAACTTAAAGCTATAGTCCGGACTTTTGAGCAGGAAAATATCGACTATGCCCTGTGCGGTGGTCTGGCAATGGCTGTTTACAACTTCCCGCGTGCTACACTTGATATTGACCTCATGCTGCAGGTTGACTCCCTTATAAGAGCCACAAATGCACTTAAAACTTTAGGTTTTACCATGGATGCCGCCCCAATGTCTTTTAAAGATGGCCAAGTGCAAATCTACCGCCTCATTAAGCCGCTACATTCCGCAGGTGAAATACTGATGATTGATCTTCTGATTGTAACTCCGGCAACAAGCGATGCCTGGCATAGCCGCAAAACAGTGAAATGGGAAGATGGCATACTGAAAATTGTCTCTCCGCAGGGGTTGATCAACCTAAAATCCCTCCGTTTGAGTGGCACAGATCAGGACGATATCGCCCACTTGGAGAGTATTGTAAATGACAATTGATATGACCCCAGAAGCTGTCACCCGGCGGCTTTATCAGGTTGACGCGCTTAGGCAACTCTGCCTCTCCCTGGCACGCTCAAGTGCCGGACGTGCTATAACCGCGAAGCATAGCCACCTCCCCACAGTAAAACGCACCGCTACCGCCCTCGGGCTGAAGAACAACAAGCATCCCAACCATAATGGAGAGTTACCCAGAGCGACATCGACCGGACAAAACCAATCCCCGAGATCGACCGCCAGCTCTACACCAAATACGGCCTCGACGAGCTAGAAATCGCCTTTATCGAAAAAAAGTAAAAGCGATGTAGTGAGCTCTCCCCCCTGGGAACACCGAGCTCCAGCTCGGTCTGGGCACGAGCCGTCGGCCAACCATCACGAGCTCCAGCTCGGGGCTCCCAGTAATTTGCGCCTGCTCGGTCCGCGGCACATTCTATCAGCTCGTCAGGAAGTTGCGCAGACTGTTAACACCTCTCTTGTTGTGCTCCACTGGAATATAGGAATAAATAATTGGCCACGAGTGTTGCCCAAACGTATGACAACTGCTATAATATGGGTCATTTCCAACAATACGTATTATATTTTCTTAACGACAGGAGGACACCATGCAAGCCGTTACAATATCCCCCAAATATCAGATCGTAATACCGCTTTTGGTCCGACGCTCCATGCGTCTTATCCCTGGTCAAAAGCTGCAAGTGACTATGCGGGATGGCCGTGTGGAGTTGTTTCCCGACCGTGACATTGGCGAATTGCGCGGGTTGTTGAAAGGGCGTAACACCACTTTTGAGCGGGAGGAGGAGCGCGTATGAACTTGGTCGACTCATCAGCTTGGCTGGAGTATTTTGCCGACACCCCCCTTGCCAATCACTTTACTGCCCCGCTGACAAATCCCGAAGCACTAGTCGTGCCAACAGTCGTTCTATACGAAGTGTTGAAGGTGGTGGAACGGGAGACAGGCGAGAATGCTGCGCTACAGGTGAGAGCGGTGATGCAGAAAAGCATAATCAGCACACTGGATGCCGACCTTGCGGCTGAAGCCGCCGGATTAAGCTTAAAACACGGTTTACCCATGGCTGACGCCATCATTTTAGCGACCGCCAACAAACATGAGGCCACTATCTGGACGCTGGACGCGCATTTCAAACAATTGCCCGGTGTCAAATATTTCAAGAAACAAAGATGACGCCCCTGTACAAGGGGCACCCAATTCCATATCTGGGCAACACAGGTTTTACGCAGCCGCAGAACGTGAAACGGTCACCAGACTGGCCTGATGTCTCCTGCATGGCGCAACAGAGGATATGGACGGTTTGAAAGAGGATATCTCTTTGTGACAGAGCCTTACGAAATGACATCGACTGGACGCAATCGATCCCCGAGATCGACCGCCAGCTCTACGCCAAATACGGCCTCGGCAATCATTTACCTGCTAAGTGTTGCAATCACTCACTGTTGCCAAGTTTCATGTTCTACCTAGGGTAGGTTATTCCAAACAGGTGAGTCGGTCTAATTATCTGGGAACCCCATACAATTAAGGGAAATTCTAGGCCAACAACGTCGGGTAAGAGCTACGAAAACATCGGATAAAATACTGAATATGTGTCGGAAAGACCGTCTATTACTATCTCTGAGTTAGCTGAACTGATTGAAGTGTCCGAGCGCACAATACAAAGAAACATTCAAAAAATGCAAGCCGATCAACTCTTAATACGCAGCGGCGGACGAAAAACTGGCTACTGGGAGGTGGTGTAGTGATATGTGCCTTACTTAATCCTTCTCTATCCTTCCCTCTTTTATACTATAGTAGAAAGCAAGTTAAATCATGTACTACCTACACTATCACCGAGATAACAGTAAAGTGGGAAGGCGGCATACTGAGAATTGTCTCTCCACAGAGGTTGATCAACCTAAAATCCCTCCGTTTGAGTGGCACAGATCAAAACGATATCGCCCACTTGGAGAGTATTGTAAATGACAATTGATATGGCCCCAGAAGCTGTCACCCGGCGGCGTTCACGCCGCTTGTCTTAAACGCGTATTCTTAGGCGTGTCACTTAAACGAAAACCATCTCCTTCCGCCGTGGTTTTACGGGGTATCTGTTCTTTGTCGTGAGCTTTGTCGGTCGCATTATAGTTAAATGTAGGATAGGCATTAATGCCTCGCCCCAAAGATACATCTCCGATTTACATTGAGGGCGCAAGCATAAATTCGAGCGCAGCGAGAGCATCGGCATAGCAAGTCTCATGACCAACCCCTGGACGATCAAGCAACATCACTGGTGCGCCGCGCTGCTGCAATGTGATGGCCAGGCGACGCACGCTATCGGGCGGAACAGAAGTATCACATCCTGACACGGTCAATCCCAGAGGCATCGTCAAGCGTTCCGGGTAGAATTCAGCACTGCGCTCACGGTAAGCTACGGGTATCTCTTCGCATGTGCCACCATAAGAGACACTGATGGCATCTGAAAAATTCTGATATTCAACCAGATTGGCCGTACCGTTCATGGCAGCAGCACCTGCCAGCAGATGCGGATGCTTGACAGCAAAAATCAGGGTAGCGGTTCCGCCCATTGAGCCACCGGTCAAAAAGATACGTGTAATATCGTGCCAATTACGCAAATCGGCAATGATCTGCAATATATCGGCCTCGGCGGCTGGCCCCATCCATGATGTGGTGGCACGATAGTCGGGCGAAACCAGCAACATATTGTGTCTGGCGGCAAAGTCACGCATAGCACGGCACTCATCCCGCATTTGCGTGATCACCTGCCAGCGGTCAGAGCCATGTCCATGAAGTGCCAGCAGTAAGTCATGCGACCTAACCGATTCAAAGGTCGGCGGCAAACTCAAAACATAACGCTGCGTGGTGCCATCATAACTGGCAGTAAAGGCTACATCAATCAAGTGGTGTTGAGCAAGTTGACCTCTCTCTGCTGTGGCACTGGATTTCTGTAAACGCACCATGTTTTTTTCACCAACAAATGGATCAGCCACTTCAAAAGGTATTTTGCCAACACGAATTGCCTGACGTAAAAAAATATTCAATGCTGTGGAGAGGTTCATTCCCAACTCGCCAAACAGCAAATCTGCACTCTCTTTGACGTTGCGGTCAAGTCTGACATTAACATTTACACTTGTTGGTTTCATATTCACCCTCCGAAATTAGCGACATTATAAGTGTATATCATGTGCAATATAAGTGCAAAATATAAACAATCGGTAAAAAACGGGGACAGAAAAGCTATGTCACCTAAATCTCTGCCGGGCACTCTCTGACTTGCAGTAATGGTATAACCTCTCCTTTTGTTTTATACAGTAGCATACATTTGCATATTGCATCAAACCCAATGAAAGATCCCCATTAAGCCCCCCCCATACTTATCGCGGAGAACCTCTTTATGGCAGTATAGCACCAATTGCGAGGACGGCTGTTTCAGTGATGACACTTGTAGCACCGAGGAGGTCGCCGGTAACGCCGCCAACGCGGCGGCGGCAATGGATGGCAAATAATCTGGTTAACAGCCAGGCGACTGGCAGGCCAAGTAGGTATTGGCCGGTGCCGATATCCAGTGCCCAGATGGCAATGGCTGCTATGACAAGCGCGATAACAAGATGCCAGGGGCGGGCACCAGCCACAAATGGTCCGCCGATACCGCCCGTAGCACGGGCGTATGGAAGGGTGACAGAGATGTCAACCATCATGACGCGTGACAGAATGACCGCTGCGACAATCCATGGGAGTCTGTCGCTGGAAGCCAGATGGGTGACAACTGACCATTGCAGGATTAGCACAATGACCAGAGTTATAACACCAAACGAGCCGAGGTGCGGATCTTTCATGATGGCAAGGGTGCGAGTTTTGTCACGCTGGCCGCCGCCAAAACCATCAGCGCAGTCGGCCAGGCCGTCGAGATGGAGGCCACGTGTCAGCCAGGCTGATGTGGTTATGAAGGCCAAGCCCGCTGCAGCGGGAAAACCAGGTGCCAGAGACAACACCCCGTATGTTATGGCATATAGCATAGTGCCAAGGGTAAGGCCGACAATGGGGAACCATGGCAATGAAGAGGCCATGGTGTCGGTGTCGCGTCCCGGCACGGGCAGGATGGTCAAAGTTCTGAAGGCGGTGATGGCACTGCGTAACATTTGGACTTTTTCCGTCTGATCAGGTGGAGAGGTTTCCCTTGATGGTTACAGGAATGCCGCTGACGGTCAAGACCACATGTGTGGCCAGTGCCGCAACGCGGCGGTTAAGAGTACCGGCAATGTCACGGAAGTGACGCCCCAGCGGGTAGGCGGGGACGATACCCATGCCGACTTCGTTTGTGACAATAATGAGGTTGCAGGGAGGTCTCTTAAGAGTGGCAAGGAATTCATCGAGCTGCGGGAACCATTCGGCTTTTTCTCCTTCATCGCTCATAAGATTGCCGAGCCAGACAGTGAGGCAGTCAATCAGCACCACTTCTGTGCCGGCGGGGAGAGAGCACAGAGCGGCGGCCACATCGAGTGGTGCCTCGATAGTCTCAAATTTATCGGCTCGTTCGGCACGGTGACGTCCGATGCGCAATTTCATCTCATCATCAAAGGGGATGGCCGTAGCGATAAACACACGTTTCTTGAAGGTGAGGGCTCTTTCGAGGGCAAAACTGCTTTTACCGCTGCGTGCGCCACCGGTGACCAAAATAACCTGAGGGGTCATGGTAGAAACTCCTTTAGTTTATATAATGAGAGTGCAAGATCCTCTTCATTGAAGAGCTCCAGTGTAAGGACACGCTCCCGGCTGTTATCGCAAAGGTGGCTAATGACCATTGCCAGTAAGTCGCTCTCCAGGTCGATGATATCACGGTGGTCACGCCCTTCGCGTATGCCGTGGAGATGGACAATGCGGGTGCGTGGCCAATAACGGTCAAAATGAGCCGCTACATCGTAACTCTTCAGCAGCAGGTGCCCGATATCGAGACAGACCGCCAGGTCGCGACTCTCGACAATCTCCCCTACTAATTCAAATGGATACGAGAGTGTCTCAATGCAGAGACTCTGCGATGGCACACCGGCTGCAAGCAGCTCATCAACCGAACGTGACAATGCCGTCAGCCAGCGGGGGATATCGGCTGTTGGCAGGGGCTGCGGAAAAGAGGGGTGGCTGAAGTGTAGTACATTGGCAAAAGGGGAAGCAGGCTTAAGACGATCAATGATCTGCAGGCAGCGCACCACGCTGTGACGGCGGTAGGACTCGTCACTATGCCCCAACTCGATATCGAGGGGCAAATGCAGCGTATAGCTCATAGCATGGAGAGAACGCAACCGACCCAACTCGTCTGCGACCGCAGGTGTCGGAATGTTGGAGATATCCGCTGATTCAAAAACTACCAATTCGATATCGTCCACAACAGGGGCAAGGGCATGGACATTGGGAAGGATGTCAGCGGGTATTATGTATGAAGAGGTACCGATTCGGAAGGGGAAGCTGCCGCGCAGGGATTCACAATCGGCAAGCATGCGCCATGGTGTTTTCGCCGGCGACTGGTCAGGATAATGTAAAATAGGTGAGCGCATGGGAGAAAAGTAACAGAAGAGAGCGTGCCACGCAAGCTTTGCCAGTGTTGTTTGGTTTTGTTATACTCCCTTTTTCTTTTTACTATGCAGTTGGATTACTGCTGACAAAATTTTCAAAAGGGTGGTTGATTGTGACATTATTGGAAAAAACGCTTACACAGGTTATACCTGTGAACCGGGAATTATTGCCGTTAATTGAAGCACACTTGAACAATCTGATCAAGCCGCATGGGAGTCTGGGACGGCTTGAGGATATTGCGGCACGTTATTGCCTGATATGCGGCAACGCAGCCCCTCAGCTTGGTCGAAAGGCGGTGGTCTGCTTTGCGGCTGATCATGGCGTAGCGGCCGAGGGGGTGTCGGCATACCCGGCCAACGTTACACCGCAGATGGTCAGAGGGATACTCAATGGCGATGCGGCGGTCAGTGTATTGGCGCGTCACGCGGATGTGGAATTGCTGGTGGTGGATACAGGTGTTAATGACCCTATGGAGGGTATGGCGGGGTTGTTACGTCATAAAGTGGCATATGGTACGCGCAACATGGCACAAGGACCGGCCATGGAGATAGACGAGGCACGTCGGGCACTGGAAGTCGGCATACTTATGGCCGATGAGGTTTATGCCCGGGGAGTGCGGATGGTGGCCACAGGCGATATGGGGATTGCCAACACCACTGCGGCGGCAGCACTGTGCGCTGCCTACCTACAGTGTGACCCTGATAAAGTAACAGGTCGTGGCACGGGCATAGACGAAACACAACGCCGACACAAGCTGGAGGTTGTCAGGCGGGCATTGAGCGTCAACAGTGGCAGTTTGGATAACCCGCTTACAACACTGGCGGCATTAGGAGGGTTAGAAATAGCCGGTATTTGCGGTCTGGTGCTGGGTGCGGCAGCGCGACGCATGGCCGTGGTAGTGGATGGTTTTATCTCCACCGCCAGCGCGCTGGCAGCAGTGCGCCTTGTGCCTGCGGCCGCCGATTATCTTTTTTTCGGCCACCAATCGCATGAACAGGGACATAGCGTGGTACTTGATGCACTTGGTGCAAAACCGATCCTTAACCTTGGTATGCGCCTTGGTGAAGGGACGGGTGCCGTGCTAGCGATGCAGATCATCGAAGCAGCGGTAAAAACTTATCTGGAAATGGGCACATTTGATGGCGTTGGCGTGAGCCTCATGTTGGAAAAATAGGACAGAAAAAACCGGAAACTAGGAACCCGGGGACAGAGAAGCTATGTCAATACCCATACACTACCTCTCTGTCACCATCATCATCTCAGATGACTAACGGTTAACCATCTTTGACCATTCAGCGGAAGTGGTTTTGCCGTCAGTCAAGTGGACTTTAATACCAAATAGGCTGCTATGCTCCACTGCCATCACGCGGGGAGTCTCCTTATAAGGTTCAAGGACAGTAAGCCAGATAGCTGATTTGCCACTGACGCGACAAATCAGACTGGGAGCATAATATGGCATACGAGTGGTTTTTTAAGAGGGGTAGATGTCCAGTTACCGACCAGGCAGTTTCGCTCTGGATGGCCCAGAGCAGCTCGGTGAACTCACGGGCATGAAGTAATAGGAGTTCTATCGCTTTTTCTGCATAAGCTTCATTCTGTGTATAGAGCTAAAACTGCATAATAGACCTAACTTTAATACTAACCGCGGCACAGTCGGGATAATTTCTGATATTGAAAAAATCGAGCAATAACATAATACGACTGTATACAACAGTTGACATTACACCGTGCGAGTGGCACTTTACCAATTGTTGCATTTACACCACGGTCAGTGCGTAACTACCGCTGTTTACATACCATTTGCATAATACATCATGCCCAATGTAGGGTTGTAGGATAGGCAGTGGCAATTACTCTCCAAGTGCTATGCGCAACCGCTCAGCAGGATCCCAAAACTCAACTTTGGCAGGATCAAAGTGTTCAGATTTGTAGGGATGGTAGTTTTTGACATGACCTTTCAGCCATTCAATCGACAGTTGACCCTTTTTACTCCGGGGCGACTTGAGAGCTGTCAGTAACTCATAGTATCCGGGGACACCACCGCAATCTTCAGGGGGACAAGCCCGCTCGCCGGCAATGCATCTGGGGTATTTCAAGTCAGGGTCTTTTGTCAAAATTTCCTCAAGGATTACATTGTGATCCCAAGAGTCGCCAAAATCGTAGCTATATCTGACTGTGCTGCCAGATTCTGTAAAATAGTCTGAAATCGGCACCTCCCAACCAGCAGCGACTTCAAAAAATCCGTCAGGGTCCGGAAATCCAATTCTAAACGCTTTCTCGTCGTCCGCCTTCCAGATTTTAAATTCATGCAAGTGGCAATCCAACCAGCCCATAGAGTCCTGAATAGCAACATGCAAATCCCAAAATGAGTAATTGGAGGGGACTTGAATTTGCCGCCAGATGAGTGGCTCAATATCTTCAAGTGTTATGCGAAACTGATAGATTAAATTGCTGCTCATAGTTTCATCCTTTACCAATTATTGCGTTAATTGGATGTCAGTATAATATTTAAAAAAGCAGAATGCAACAACGGGTTTAAAAAGTGTGTAGATCAAACAACTTAAAAAACAAATACTTCCATTCTCACACTTTACAAAGTGTGAGAATAAAAAGCCAAACTCCAGATTCTCACACTTTGCAAAGTGTGAGAATAGAAGAGGAGTCACAATTCGTTAAACAGAGGGCCAAGAAGGTTTTGCGGGATAATCTGACTCTCTTACTCTGCAACCCCAGTTGTAACGTAATCAGGGTGCATTGATAGTGGCCTGAAAGCCATGTTTAACACTCCCCCCTTGCATTGACTACTTATATGTTACGTTATTTGGACTTGTTGTATTATTTCACTCTTCACCCCGGTGCCTCTCCACAAAGGTGTCTTCTTTCTTGTCAAAGGGGGAGGTGTTTGGTTATGGTTTGTTGCGTTGATTTGTAAAGGAAATTAAGACTTATGAGAAAAACTGAGTACCGTAAACATGAGATGGTGTCGACTGGTAAGCTGGGTTTTATGATGCCGTACCGTAAGCCTTATTTCTCCGGAAAAGTTGCAAAAACTTTTTATCCGTATGGAGCCGAGCTTTGGCGGGAGTACGACTGTTTTGCGCTGTCGCTACTGGATGGTGGTGCCTTTTTTTTCAGTAATGCCCATTTCGGTGCTGCGGATGGTAAAACTGTATTGCGAGCCTGGGAGGAGGGTAAGTTGCTGGCAGCGTGGCAGGGGGCTGACGGTAAGGTCGAGTGGGATCGTTTTTGGCAAATATGGGACTCAACTCTTTGTCTACCGCGTTTTGAACAGCATGTTTGGCTTAATCGCCTCTATTGTCTCTTGCCGCTGGCACAGGCCTGGTTACGTACTGGAGAACAACGGTATGCACGTGGCTGGGATAAGATTTTTAAGGAGTGGATGAGTGCGCACCCAATAGTTCCGCCGCTGCAGAAAGCGCATGAGAGTCGCTCGTGTTGGCATGATATGCAAGTGACAACCCGCCTGATAATGTTGCTGCACAGTGTGTTTTTGCTTTCGCATGGCGAGGCTCTGCCGGCGGTTTCGTGGCGCAGGATTTATCGTGCCATAAGGTTACACGCTAATCATGTGTTTGTTGAGGCTGCACAGGCACATGCCACTAAAGGTGGCATTGGCAATCACTACCAGCAGAAGGGGACAGCACTGGTGGCTACGGCAGTACTTTTCCCGGAATTCCCCGAGGCGGCAAAGTGGCTCGCTACAGGACGTTCTGTACTGGAGGAACATGCTGCAGCGGATATTTTGGCCGATGGCGCAAACATTGAAGCCAGCCCCAGTTACAGTCATTTTATTGCACGACTCTCGCTTGATCCGCACCTGTTTTTAATTGCTAACGGCTGTGAAACTATTCCCGGCTGGGAGGGGCTGTTACAACGGCAGTATGCCTATCTAGCGCAGACCTGCGACCCACATGGCAACACCTTGCAGGTCTCTGACTCTTATTTTATGAGCGCAAAGGCTGATATTGCGCTGGTGCGCCGATTATGGCCTGAACTGGCGGTAACAAAACGTAGTGGCTCAAACTGGTTTGATCCCAGCAAGTTTGGCCTGTTACACCAAGGGTGTTTTGATGTGGCTGTTGATGCCGGCAAAACCAATTTATGGCACCACCACCGCGGTAAGCCTAATATATTGGTATGGTATAAAGGTGAGCCGCTGCTGATCGATACCGGCTGTCCTAATTACGATGAAGATGTTCGTGATCGATGGTGCAAATACGCGGCGGCTCATAATGTAGTAACGGTCGAGCCCGATGAGGAGGCGGCAAAGTGGGATGAGCTTACGGCCATGCCGGAGTGTAAATGTCTGTATCACGATGACAAAACCATTGAGATCAACCACACCTGTAACACCCCCAGTTTAAATTATAATTGGCGACGCCGAATCTCACTGAGCGATGGGGTCTGTCATGTACGCGACAGTGTGAGAGCAGATCGTCCGGTACGTATCTCTCTCCACCTCCATCTGGCTCCAGTAAATATGACGTTAACTGCCAACAACCGTTGTGCTGTTATTGCACTGGATTGCGGCAAAGCACGCATAAACCTTTTGTCGCGCGGCATTAAGTTTAATATTTGTGATCAGCTCGCCATTGGCACTAACAACCATTGGACGCGATCAGCTCATCTCAATGTAAATAAACCGGGGCGCACAGCAACATTCGAGTGGCAAATAGTATAGGCCTAAAACTGCTTACAGCCGTAACCAAATGTTGTATAGCATAGAAATCTTGTTCCCTTA
>JAAYNR010000224.1 GCA_012520735.1 Lentisphaerota bacterium
ATAAGTTGTTGCGTTGAAGCAGCTAAGGCAGCATTGAGAGTCGCCGTCAACTCTCTTCCTTTTAAAATCTGTTTTCCAAACACGTAGCGTTTTTATTAAAACTACGGCAGTCCATGCAAGGGCCAGATATGTTAAGGGAACAAGATTTCTATGCTGTACAACATTTGGTTACGACGGTAAGCAGTTTTAGAATTGTTGGTGAGGCTCTATTACCTGTTGCCAAAAAAAGCCCGTTTACGATATGATAAGCGACAAAATCTTAACTCCGCATTTTACATGTGAGGTGCGGTATTTAGAGTATTAAACAAAAGGGTCAATAGAAATGGCTAGTGTTAAAGGTACACGTACCGAAATCAATCTTCTGACAAGCTTTGCTGGCGAATCGCAGGCGCGCAATCGCTATACCTTCTTTGCCAGCGCGGCAAAAAAAGAGGGTTTTGTACAGATCGCTGATATCTTCACTGAAACTGCTGAGCAGGAGAAAGAACATGCTAAACGGATGTTCAAATTTCTCGAAGGTGGCATGGTAGAGATCAAAGCCGCTTACCCGGCTGGTGTTATTGGCTCAACTCTCGATAATCTGGCCGCTGCGGCTGATGGTGAAAACGAGGAATGGTCAATCCTCTATCCCGATTTTGCCAAAATCGCCCGTGAAGAGGGGCTGCCTGAGATCGCTCTGATGTATGAGAAGATCAGTAATGCTGAAAAATATCACGAAGAGCGCTATCGTAAACTCATCGCCAATATCGAGAAGGGTCAAGTCTTTGCACGTCCGGTATCGGTTAAATGGCGCTGCCGCAACTGTGGCTTTATCCATGAAGGTACCGAGGCTCTTAAGCTGTGCCCCGCCTGCCTCCATGCGATCGACCACTTTGAACTATTTGCTGAAGCGTTTTAATCTCTTCCGCTATAGAGTAGCTGACGGCGGTTTCTATAGAGGGACCGCCGTTTTTTGTATTGCCGCTTTCACCCTGAACCCGTTATCATTTCTGTTTTCAAGTACAGATGTTTTTTGTAGCCTATGGGATTATCACCCAAATGGCAGTTTTAAAGTCGGGCAAGTGATGAGACCCAACCAAAAGAGCCGTATATGAAGCAATCCAACGAGCAGATCACACCACCACACGTAGCCCAGATTCCCATGCCACTTAAAAAAGAGAGCGCGGGGGCGATGCTTCAGGGAGCGTCAGTTTATGGCAATCCCGGTTATATGTATGGCGGCGGCTATGGCTATGGGGCGAGTGCTTATGGTGTAAATCCTAATGCCGACGATGCCGAGACTATTTTTGGTTCATTATCTATCGGGCGCATTCTCAGAGTTTGTGCCCAGCGCTGGGCCACGATTGTCTCGTTTACTGTATTGGGCCTGCTGGGAGCTTTTGCCGCTTTTAAACTGCTGGATCCCATTTATGAAGCCACCAGTATGCTTGAGATGAGCATCAGGCCAAGCCGTATTCTGGCTACCCGTGGAGCTGTGATGGAGCCTGACACCTCAGGGACGGTGGAAGAGGTCTTTAACACACGCCTCGCCCGACTGCGCAGCCGGGCTATGCTGGAGCAGGTTCTGGCACGCTTTTATGTGACTAACCCCAATACCACTATTGCCGATAGTGAGTTGATTGCTATCTTGTCAAAGGACACCAAACTATCGCTGCAGCGCCGCTCACGACTTGTCCAGATAGCTGTGCGCTCAAACGACCCTCAACTGGCTGCAAGTTTGGCTAATACTTATGCTCTGGCCGCCGAAGATTTTGCTCAGGAGGAGAATAAGGCACTGTCTGAAGAGGCCGTCGCCTGGCTGAAGACCACAGTTGATGTGCAACGCCGTAAACTCGCTCAGGCCGATCAGGCTGTCCTCGACTTTAAAACCAGCACGCAAATTGATGCTTATGAGAAGGAGAAGGAAGAAGTTGGCGGTATTCGGCAGCGTGTCAGTGATGACATCACCATGCTGGCCTCAAAAATAACCATGGCTGAGGAGATGCTAAATACCTTACGCCACATCCAGACTGTCCCCGATAAGTTTGGTTCTCTCCCAGAAAATACCCCGCGGGCAGCTGAAATCGCCGCTACTTATAATAAGCTGCAGGCGCAAATAGCTGAGCGTAATGCCATGCTGGCACGTTATACCTCTATCCACCCCGATGTTCAGGTTAAGGACAAAGAGATTGAGGTTTATCGTAACCAGTTCGTTGAGGTGGTGCGCCGCGCCTTTGAAACTGCTAAGGCGAATCTCGACCTGCTTAATAGCCAGATGGAGCCGTTTAAACTGCGCCATGCTGAGCTGGTGCAACGCTTCACCTCGTTGCAATCAAAAATCGACGCCTCGCGTATCCGCCTGCACCAACTAGAACGTGATTTACAGGTGAATGAGAGTAGCTATCAGGCACTGCTGCACCGTATGGAGGAGGCTCGTCTGGCACATGATGAAAACACCTGCACCATCAAAGTTGCTGAGACTGGTAGCACGCCACGTCAGCCGGTCTTCCCTAAGCCACTGCTGCTTTTTATTATCGGCGTTGGTGCCGGTCTGGCTATAGGTGTCGGTGTAGCACTTCTGGTCGACCAGATTGAGGATAAGATCACCGGCCTGGCCGATATCGAGGGGCGTTTGCGCCTTAAGGCGTTGTGTGTTTTGCCGCATGTAGCCGGTAAAGATCGTAAGGATATGTCGTTTATTACTGTTAATGAAGGTTTTTCGCACTATGCCGAGGCTGTCGGGGGATTGCGCAATCTCCTCGATTCACCACGCTATCGTGATTATACCAAGGTGATGCTAATTATTAGTACGCAACCCGGTGAGGGTAAAACGATCACCTGCGCCAACTTGGCACTATCTTGTGCCAATAGCGGACAAAAAACCTTGCTGATCGACTTTGACATGCGCCGCCCCAGGCAATTACGCGTGTTTGCCAAAAACAAGGATGAGTTTAATAGCCTCCCATATGTGTTGTCGGCTAATGACCCCGCCTATTTTGAGTATCTCCCCACTCCAAGCGGCTTTGATAATCTGGATCTGATCCTCTCATGTGAGGCCGTTGATACCAACCCCGCCACGCTTATGGCCTCAGGGATTGTCGGTAAGCTCATTGAGTGGGCTCGTGAACATTACGACCGGATTATTATCGACTCTCCCCCCTTTGGTATTATCGGCGATGCCGTAACCTTAGCCACCAGTGCCGATAGTGTCATGGTGATGTGCTGCCCCGACCGTACAAACTATGGTGCCATTAACCATGCAGTTCGCTACCTGACTGAAGCCGGTGCACTGGTGCTGGGTATACTTGTAAATGATGTCGACTTTAACCGCCGCAGCTTTTTCAGTAGTACCGATGCCCGCTACCGCTACTCTCCCGGCTATGATAAGAGTTATCTCAGAAAGAGATCTCCAGCCAATCAAGTTGAAGAGATCCGGAACGAAGAACCGGACGATTGAAAATACAATGATATTTCTTACAGTAGATCACATGCGCACACTTGACCGGCGCATGATTGAGGATCACAAAACCTCCGGTATTGTCTTAATGCGCCGTGCAGGGATGGCAGTGGCCCAAACTCTCTGCCAACTCGATGCTGCCTGCAGTAATCAACGCTCAGCCACTTTCGTCGCCGGCAAGGGTAACAATGGTGGCGACGCTTTTATCGCGGCAGGCCTGCTGAATGAGAATGGTTGGTCGGTCAAGGTGCTGATGACTACCCCACCAGCAGCCCTGACCGGTGATGCTCATGAGGCCTGGAGCGAGATGTACGCCTCGGGCGTGGAGTATACGGTGTGGACCACACCTGAAGAGTGGTTGCCCGGCAACACCCATGCCGCGCCGCTCAGCGGGATTGTAGTCGACGGTCTTCTTGGTACCGGTGGGCACGGTGCTCCTGACGGTACCGTTGCCGCCGCCATTAACTGGATCAACAATGCCCGTCAACGAGCACTGGTAGTGGCCATAGACGTTCCTAGTGGCGTCGATGCCGATAACGGCAATACCCCGGGATGTGCCGTCACTGCCGATCTGACAGTCACTTTCGTTCGCCCCAAAACAGGGTTTCTCGCTCATAATGCCCAGGCCCGCTTAGGTCATCTGATAGTCGCTGATATCGGCATCGACCCCGAATTAATAGCCGCCGCCGAGAGAGAGAGCGACTCCACCACCCATCTGGTCGCCCGCTCACTGTTGCGCCAATATCTGCCTCAACGTAACTACAATAGCCACAAAGGAACCTTTGGCCATACATGTATTATCGGCGGTGCTCCCGGTTTTAACGGAGCTCCTGCTCTGGCGGCATTAGGTGCCCTCCGCTCGGGTGCCGGTCTGGTCACAGTAGCTGCCCCCGCTGCTGTCGGCGGCAGTATCGCAACGCTGGCCCCCGAAGCCATGATCGCCCCCCTGACGACCCCCTGCCACAGTATCACCCCGCAGGCTCTGGAGGAGTGGGGCTGGCAACCCGATAAATTTGATGCCGTTGCCATCGGTCCGGGGATGACCGCTACCGACACCACTTGCCAGACAGTACAGTGGATAATCGACAATTTTGATGGTCCTATTGTTCTTGATGCCGATGCACTGAATGTGTTGCCACAAGTTACCCTGCGCCAGCCGCAGCGCCTCATACTTACCCCACACCCCGGTGAAGCGGCCCGCCTGCTGGCACAACCTGTAGCCACCATACAGGCCAACCGCCAGGCAGCCATTACCGCTCTCACCACCAGATATAGCTGTAACGTTATCCTCAAAGGTGCCGGCACACTGCTGGCAGCTCCTTATACAACCCCCGCTATTGTTCTCGGCGGCAACCCCGGAATGGCCACTGCCGGCAGTGGAGATATCCTCTGTGGTATTGTCGCCGCGCAGGCCGCCCGCCTCAAAGATGTCACCGCAGCCGCTGCCCTCGGCACCTGGCTCCACAGCACCGCCGGTGATTTTGCCTCGTGGCGGCTTGGCCACGAGAGCGTTACAGCCCACGATATCGCCGATTACCTCCCTTACGCCTTCAAGTTGCTATTATCCCCCGTATAAGGTAACATACACACATGAGACGCTACCTGTTACATAAACCGCTCCTGGCAACAAAGATTGCCCCGCTAATCTGCGATATCTTTATTATCGCTCTCTCGCTCTTTACTGCCTACGCCCTGAGATATAACTTTATCTGGACACGTATCCATGCTGAAAGGTCGGAGATTATCCTCCACGGTGCTGTGATAGCCGCCATCTATATCACCGCCATGACCATGTTTGGCTGTTATCGCCTGATCTGGCGTTTTATTACCGTCGACGACATCCCCCGCTTTGTCTATGCCATCGCCCTGCCAACCATCGCCCTCAGTCCAGTTGTAGCCATGTTACCACGCGGTGTCGTCTTACGGGTGCCGCTGAGTGTCATATTCCTCAACGCTATCTTCACTCTAGGAGGCATATTACTGTTCAGATCGTTTGTTCGCCTGACCCTTAATAATAGTAGCGATCACGCTTCATCTCCGCATGGTCATAAAAGACGCGTCATCATTGTCGGTGCCGGCTCAACTGGTAATCAGGTAGCACGGGAGATGACCACACACCAGAATAAGAACATCCGCCTGATCGGCTTTGTCGACGACGACACCCGTAAAAAACGTGCCCTCATCAAGGGGGTGCGTGTCCTAGGCACCACCAGTCAACTACCCGAAATCATAAAGCACTACCGCGCCAATGAAGTGATTATCGCCATCACCCGCGCCCCGCAGCAACTCCTGACAAACGTCGCCTCATGGTGTGAGTCATTCGGTACTATCTGCCGTATTGTCCCCGAATATTACGATATCATCACCGGTAAAATCACCGTTAACCGCCTCAAAGAGGTCGAAATCTGCGACTTGCTCGGACGCGCCGAGGGTGTCCTTGATGACCCTGCGGTCATCTCTTTTTTCACCCGTAAAAGAGTCCTCATCACTGGCGGCGGCGGTACTATCGGAAGCGAACTGGCGCGGCAAGTCGCCCGCATGGCTCCTACGGAATTGATACTGGTGGAGAGGTCGGAAAACGCCCTTTATGAGATCGACCGCAACCTCCGCTCCAACCACACAACCGCTAAAGCCACACCAATTCTGGCCGATATAGCCGATGCCCACACCATCGATGCCATTCTGACCATCCACAAACCTCAGATTATCCTCCATGCCGCTGCCCATAAACACGTCCCGCTGATGGAGCGTAACCCCATTGAAGCAATAAAAAACAACCTTTTGGCCACATATGATCTCGGCCTGCTCGCTATTAAACACAAAGTCAGTAATTTTCTGTTGATCTCCACCGATAAGGCTGTCAACCCCGTCTCCGTTATGGGAGCCACCAAACGCCTCGCCGAACACGTTAGCCAACACCTAAACTCTCTGGGCGACAGCAAATTCTGTGCAGTACGTTTCGGTAATGTTCTCGGCTCGTCCGGCTCGGTAGTGCCGCTCTTTACTGAACAGATTAAAAATGGTGGTCCCGTCACTGTCACCCACCCCGAAATGACACGCTATTTTATGACCACACGTGAAGCCGTGCGTCTGGTGCTCCACTCAGCCGCTATGGCCGCAGGCGGTGAAGTGTTTGTGCTGGACATGGGAAAGCCGGTAAAGATAACCGAACTGGCCGAGATGATGATCCGCCTCTCCGGCCTCCGTCCCCATGAAGATATCGCCATCACCTATAGCGGCATCCGACCCGGCGAGAAACTGTTTGAAGAACTCGATATCAGCGACGACTCAGTCTTAAAAACCGCTAATGCCCGGGTTTTTATCGGTAAGACCCCACCCCGTCCCACTATAGAGGTCGAGACAATGTGTCGCAACCTGCGTGAGCTTACCGACAACCACACTACCCATGCTACCACAGCTCAAACTGCTCTATTTCAGTGGGTAGAGAAACTGAACAGCAATAACATTGAACCGTGAGCTATTCAACCAAATTGAATCGCACCACACTCCCTCATAACTCGCAGACATCCATCCTGTCGCCGGGAGACAACTGACAGCCATTTATCAGAGCCTTGCCGCTCATCGGACGTGCCCCCTCAGGCTGCACCTCAACCAACCTTAAACCACCCGTGCCGCACATCACCACAGGACCGGCTCCACGCACATCACAGATCTCTCCCGGCTGATACGCCGGCTCACGCCGCGGCACCCTGGCCACAGCCTCAGCACGCAAAATTTTTGTCCGTAAGCACTTGCCACCCTTTACCCGATGCGGTACCCAAGTGAAACAAGCCGGCCAGGGATTCAAAGCCCGCACTCGTAAAACCAACTCCGCCGCCGGAAGATGCCAATTAATCAGCCCATCCTCTTTCTTCAACTTAGGGGCATAAGTGGCCAGAGCATGATCTTGCTCCACCCGCTTCAGCTCCCCCAGCTCTGCCTGCCGTACCACCCGCAATAACATCACCGCACCCAGTAGTGTCAGTCTATCATGCAGCGACGATGCTGTATCACCCGGCAATATCGACTCCCTTGCCTGCATCAGTATGTCACCACTGTCCATACCCGCATCCATCATCATCGCCGTTACACCGGTAATCGTATCACCAGCCAAAATAGCATGTTGTACCGGCGATGCCCCACGATATTTAGGCAACAACGACAAGTGGATATTGATACACCCCAGCGGCGGCAACTCCAGTATTTCACGCCTTAAAAATTGTCCATACGCCACCACCACTATCAAATCTGGCGCCCACACTTTAAGCGTAGCGTAAACTTCAGGACAATTCAAATGCTCCGGGCAGATAATTGTCAATCCATTAACATCAGCCTTAGCTTTACAGGGACAAGGCATAAAGTGTTGATGGCGGCCAAATGGACGATCAGGCTGCGTGACTACACCAACGACCTCCGCCGCCTTCATATAAGCAAGGGCGTCCAGCATAACTGCCGACACATCAGCCGATCCCATAAATACTACACGCAACATCGTTTTATGCTCCTTACACCTAATTAATATACCAACTACTGCCATTATTTTAAAGGATTTTATTTAACCCTTCACTCCTCTATCTTCACTCTTCGTTTAAGGGTATTTTCGACTAAGGATCGCGTTTAAGTGCATTTTCGTTTAAGTGCAATAATACGATTAAGGAGCGCGACTAAGCTTATTTACTTTCTTTTTAGCCTACTGCACTCACCTCGCCAAGCTGCGGTGCGCTTTGCGCCACCACGGTAGGGCGTGTCTCTCCGAAATCGCCGTCGTCAGCAGCAGCATAAGCCGCCGCGTAAATGGTAGGGCGTGTCTCTCCGAGACCGCCGTCGTCAGTAGCGGCATAAGCCGCTGCGTAAGTGGTAATAAGTAAGCTGCCAACGATAGGCACTCACCGGGAACGCAGGGCTCCGTACCTGCCCGGTACAGCGGTGGCTACCGCACCCACTGCTCAGCAGGCTCACAGATCCTGCTGTACTTCCCCGGACATGAGTTCTTTGTTCTCTCTGCTTATCCTTGTAGTTGAATTAATCTCTGTTTTGGCTTGCATTGTTCACATTAAACTAGTATGATTCAGGTTTATTAAGTTATTAACCAGAAGGACGTAGCGGACTTGTTATATGTCAAATGATGATGCCATAGAAGTAATGGGCACTGTAGTAAAGGTGCTGCCTGCCACCATGTATCGAGTGAAACTCGATAATGGACACGAGGTATTGGCGCATATCTCAGGCAAAATGCGCAAATTTTTTATTAAAATTGCGGCCGGCGATAAAGTAACCCTGGAGATATCGCCTTATGATCTCACCAAGGGACGTATCATTTATCGCCATAAGGCTTAACCCATCCCTCACTCACCCGTGTCGCTGACAAGCGGCGCACCAAACAGCATCAGGCCGTTTTGTGTAGTGGTCATTGCCAACTCTTCAATGCTCACCTTGCGCTGTTTAGCTATACATGAGGCCACATGCTGCACGAAGGCCGGCTCGTTTGGTTTACCGCGCAGGGGAACCGGTGTTAAAAACGGGGTGTCGGTCTCAATCAGAATTCTGTCTGCCGGTACATAAGCCGCCACTGCACGCAACGCCTCAGCATTGCGGAATGTTACTATGCCGCTGAAGCTGATATAAAGCCCCAAATCGAGTATCTTCCCAGCAAATTCACGACTCCCCGTAAAGCAGTGTACTACCCCCAGCCGCTCACCACTCGCTCTCGCCACCACCTCTCTGATAACAGCCAGGGTGTCGTCATCGGCCTCACGAGTATGGATAATTGCCGGCACACCCATGCTACCTGCTAATTCGAGCATACGGGCAAACAACTTTAGTTGTTGCGATCTGGTGGCGGCATCGTAGTGGTAATCTAACCCCATCTCCCCAATGGCACTCACCTTATAGTTGCGGGCACTCTCTTCCAGCATCACTATTTCGTCGTTACCGAGTGTTGTTTGAGCACGGTCTAACCCCAGTGCCAGTAAAACCTGATGTGGAGCGGTGTTGTATGCCGCCAGTGCCCCGTTGTTCAAATCATCGCTGCCACCCACAGCCACAATACGCTTGACGCCGGCAGCCTCGGCCCGCTCCAGTAATTGCTCTACATCATCACCCAGAAAATGGGCGTGAGTATCGAAAAAAACAGTCTCCTGAGCCATACTTTCTACCCTCACCCCCATCAACCGGCCATGCGCCTACTGCCCCGGCACCCACTCTTCAGCAACTGGTCGCCGGGGAGTTGTCGGCGCAGGTTTGTTGTCGATACTCTCTCTAACTGTTACCGCAGGCTGCTCCTCCGCTACCGGCTTTGGTCTCCGCACCGCTGCCGGTGCCACTTCAGGCTGCGCTGCTGCCGCAGCAGCGGCAAGCTGCTCGGGCACAATCTCACCCTGCCGCTGCTCACCCTGCTGCTGCTCACCATGCGCTACTCTTGGAGCACGCCCCCCTCTACTCCCTCTGACCTGTGGCAAATCCTCGAGCAGTTCCGGCTCCGGCATTGTGCATTTAAGCGGCTCGCCGATATACTCCTCAATGTCAGGTATGATAAACGATTCGTCTTCATCAGCAAATGAGATCGCCGTACCAGTATTACCCGCCCGACCTGTACGCCCTATGCGGTGTACGTAGTCGTCTGCTTCATAGGGGAAGTCGTAGTTGACAACAAAGTTTATTCCATCCACGTGCAAGCCACGCCCCGCCACATCTGTCGCCACTACCACCCGCACCTTGCCAGAACGGAAGTCCTCCAGCACTCGCAACCGTTTATTTTGTTGCACATCACCGCTCAACACCTCACATGGTACACCCAACCGTATCAGATTCTCAGAGACCCTCTCTGTGCTGCTGCGCCGGTTGCAAAACACCAACACCCGCTCCTCAGGATTTTGGCGTAACAGATTATAAAGTACCGTAAATTTTTCGCGTGCTCTGACAATGTAGACCACCTGACGCACCGTGTCGATGGTCACATTGTCGGCATCAACCTCGACCCGCACCGGCTCTGTCATCCACTGCGATGCCAAACGCATCACATCTTCCGTCAACGTGGCACTATAAAGCATGGTGCAGCGCCGCTCTCGACCCGGTAAGCGAAAAATTATCCGCCGCACATCAGGGATAAATCCCATATCAAGCATACGGTCGGCCTCATCAATCACCAGCGTGTCAACATTCGAGAGGTCAACCACACGCCCGTTAACAAAGTCAAGTAGACGTCCCGGTGTAGCTACCAGCAGGTCTACCGGCCCCGCCTGTAACTCTCTTCGTTGCCGCTCGTGATCCATCCCGCCATAAACTGCCAGATAGCGCAACCCGCAATACTTGCCCAGTTCATCGGCGTCTTTACATATCTGAATCACCAGCTCACGCGTTGGGGCGATCACCAAGGCTCGCGGAGCCCCCGACTTGCTCTGTCGCTCCTGCGGCGTACGGAGATAACGGGTCAGGATCGCCAGCAGAAAAGCCGCCGTCTTGCCGGTACCTGTCTGTGCACGCCCCGCCACGTTTTTACCGGCCAGAGAGTGCTCCAAACTTAAAGCCTGAATTGGCGTGCAATACTCAAACCCCAGATCCGACAACGCATGCATGATCTCCAGCGGCAGGTCGAACTCGTGAAAACGCCGCTTACCCTCAACCGGCTCTACTTTAAATTGTTCTAGCGTCCAGCCATCATGGTCTGAGCGGCGCTGCTCCATCTCCAGCTCCCCCACTGCGCCGCCGGGGCGTATAGCTTGAGGGTCAGAGTTTACCGAGCGTAGCGGTGCCGAGGCCCGCCCGCTGCGCCCTCTATCTCCACGCGGTAACTGACTGCGTCCACCGCGTGTGCCACGCTCATCTCTTGACTGCCCCTGATACCGCTGCTCATTGTGCGATACCTGCTCCGTGGCACCGCGCTTTGGCCGCCGTTGCCGACGCCGCTCCTGACTCTCACCGTCAGTGCTACCTTGAACACTACGCTTTATCCGCTCGCGCCGAGTCTGACTCCCACGCTCTCTGGCCATCTCAGCCGTTGCATTGACACGCCTCCCCGACTCTCCTCTGGTGCTAGCGCCGCTAGAGGCCTTCTGCCCCGCCTTGTTTTTAGACTGTGCAGTTGTAGTATTCTTCTTTTTTCCATCTTTGCCAAGTAATTTACTGGCGATCTTTTTAAATAGTTGTATGGCCATCTCTTCTCATCCATTAGTGCCATGAATTTACAGGGGTGCAATATAATAAATCTATATGGCAAAGCGCGGACCGCGCCAGTAAAAGGCGTAGCCCGCGACATGTATAAACATAACCTCTTGAAGCGCTTAACGTTTCGAGAACTGGAAACGTTTGCGGGCACCCGGCTGTCCCGGCTTCTTACGCTCTTTCATCCGCGAATCACGTGTCAGGCAACCTGCTTTTTTCAGAGCCTCACGCAACGACGCATCCGACATCACCAGCGCACGCGAAAGCGCATGACGCACCGCGCCCGCCTGGCCGCTCACTCCACCACCCTTAACCGAAACCACCAGATCAAATTTATCGACCATATTGGTGATCACCAACGGCTGCAACATATAGTTACGCAGAGCTTCGCTGGGGATATATTCAGCAGGCTGTTTGTTATTGTTTATCACGCACTTCCCGTCACCAGACATCAGGCGAACACGGGCCACCGCGGTTTTGCGACGACCTGTCGCAGCAGCAATCTCATTTACCATGACAAAACCTCTCTTACAAAAAACGCTTATACATTCATCGCTTCAGGCTTCTGCGCCGCATGGGGATGCTCGGCCCCACGGTATACCTTCAGCCGGGTAAGGGCATCGCGGCATAGAAAGTTTCTCGGCATCATCCCCCGTACGGCATTGGTTATAATCCGGTCAGGATGACGCTCGCGCACTGTAGCTATCGGGGTCACCTTAAGGCCGCCCCTCCAACCACTGAAGCGCTGGTAGGTCTTTGTCTCCTCTTTGCGGCCGGTCAGGGCCACTTTTTCAGCGTTAATTACAATTACAAAATCACCGGTGTCAACGCTGGGGTCAAAATCGGGACGGTTCTTACCGCGCAGAGTGTTGGCAATCGATACTGCCAAACGGCCCAAGGGCTTGTTTGCAGCATCAACCAACAGCCAGCGACGGTCTACGCCCGGGTTTTTTGGTCTGGTCGTCTTTGTGCTCATTACTGATACCTGAATATATGCGACAGCCCGAACAAACTATGCTCTCCAGCTACCGCACTCATTTGGTTGTCTCTAATTTTGACGGTTTGTAAGCGGTGCACCCGCACCGTATTTTGTCCGCCAATAACTGTTTTTATACAAATACTGCCAAAATGGCGTAAATGAAATTGTCAATTTACACCACACCACCGCCTGTTGACAAGCCTAAATTTTAACTCCCTGAAAGGCACTGCTGAACCGGATCTCCCTTTGTACTTGCAAATCGAACCGTTTACCGCTACCTTTATGCAAACCAAAAGGAGGCTTTTCATGCGCAAACTACGTTTCCGACAGATACATCTCGATTTTCACACCTCGCCACATATCCCCGGTATTGGCGAAAAGTTTAATAAACGTCAGTGGCAGAATGCACTGAAACGAGGCTATGTCGACTCCATCACCGCGTTCGCCGTTTGCCATCACGGCTGGAGCTATAACGATACTAAGGTGGGTAAACGTCACCCGCACCTCAATTTTGACCTCCTCCGAGCGCAGTTTGATGCCGCCAAAGAGATTGATGTCAATGTCCCGATCTATATCACCGCCGGTGTCAATAATGTCGCTGCCGATGACCACCCCGAGTGGCGTGAAGTCGACCATGAAGGGAAATATACCGGCTGGACCGCCAGCCCGATCGCTGCTGGCTTTAAGTCGCTCTGCTTTAATACCCCGTATCTCGACCACCTCTGTAACCTGATCGATGAGGTCGTCCTGCAATTTCCCAATTGCGACGGCATTTTCCTCGATATCATCGCCCAGTCACCATGCTGTTGCCAGTGGTGTATGGCAGATATGCTCGCCGCCGGCCTCGACCCCACTAACCACGAACACCGCCTGGCCAATGCCAAACGGGTGTTGCACAAGTATTATGAGCGTTCAACCGCCGCCGCTCAGGCTTATAATAAGGAGATGCCGGTATTTCATAACAGTGGTCACATCGCTAAAGGCGACCGCGACGTTATCTCTTTCCAGAGTCATCTCGAGCTGGAGTCGCTCCCGACCGGTGGCTGGGGCTACGACCACTTCCCCGCCTCGGCCAAGTATGCCCTGTGCGTTGGTAAAGAATTTCTCGGCATGACCGGTAAATTCCACAACACCTGGGGAGAGTTCGGTGGTTTCAAACACCCCAATGCCCTCCGCTATGAGTGTGCCGCCATGATCGCCTATGGCTCTAAGTGCAGCGTCGGCGATCAGCTCCACCCTAATGGTATGATGAATGACAGCACCTATGATATCATCGGCACCGCCTATGCTGAGGTCGAAGCCAAAGAGCCCTGGTGTGATAATGTCACCTCTGCCGCTGAAGTCGCCTTTCTCTCTGCTGAGGCCGCCGGTATCTCCGGCCGCGAACCCTCCGCCGATACCGGTACCGCGCGCCTCCTCCTTGAGGGGCATATACCGTTTGATGTACTCGATGCCGAAATGGACTTTAATAACTATAAAGTCCTGATCCTCCCTGATGAAATTCAAGTGACCCCGGCTCTGAAGAAGAAGGTCGATGCCTTCCTCGCCGCCGGCGGTAAGCTTATCCTCAGTGGTTCCAGCGGTATCACCGCAGACGGTAAAAAATTTCTCTTTGATGTCGGTGCCAAACTCGAAGGGACCAGCCCTTTTTGCCCCGACTATATTCTGCCTAAACCGGCCTATGCCCCCGACTATATCAAAACTCCGTTGGTGATGTATCTCGCCTCAAAGCGAATCAAGGTAACCGACGGCCGTTCACTGGGCGATATTTACGACCCCTGGTTTAACCGCCGTTTCGACCACTTCTGCTCGCACCAGCACACCCCATATTCGGGTGAACCCAGCGGCTACCAGTGTGGCGTAATAAAGGGTAATGTCCTCTACTTCGCTCACCCCGTCTTCGCTCTATATCACGCCAGTGGTGCTGTGCCTGTCAAAGACTACATCCTCAAAACTATCCGGAAATTTATCGGCTCCGCAGCCCTCATCGAAACCTCAATGCCCTCAACAGCACGAGTCTCAGTGATGGATCAACCCGCCGAAAATCGTCGTATCATTCACCTCCTCTACGCCACCACCATCAGCCGTGGCGGCTGCCTGAAGATTAAGGATGTCGCCTCATCTGGCCGCCTATATGGAGTAAATGTGATCGAAGACCTCCTCCCGCTGGCAAATGTTGAGGTGCGCGTCTGCGCCCCACGTAAGGTAAAGTCAGTTACACTTGAGCCGCAGGGTAAAGCCATTGACTACACCCAGAAAGGCTCCTGGGTATCGTTTAAAGTCGATGAATTCACCTGCCACCAGATGGTAGTACTTGCATGAAACAGCGCACCGTAACAATTCTGCCGTCACTTTTGGCTGCCGATTATGGATATCTGGCCGATGCCTGCCGCCTCGCTGAGGCGGCAGGTGCCGATGAACTCCACCTCGACCTGATGGATGGCCATTTTGTCCCTAATATCAGCTTTGGTCCCGATATAATAAAAATGGCACGCCATTACTGTAAGCTCCCGCTTAATGTCCACCTTATGTTTACCCACCCGCATAAATATACCCGGCGGGTGATCGAAGCCGGTGCCAATACCGTCCTCTTCCACGTTGAAGCCGACCAGCCCGATACCGCCGCCCTCCTCGCTGAGATCCGCGACGCTGGTGTCCGTCCCGGCCTCACTCTTAACCCCGCCACCCCCGCAGATGCCCTGTTCCCTTATCTTAAAGAGTGTGGCCAGATCCTCTGCATGACCGTCAACCCCGGTTATGGTGGCCAACTCATGATTGAGGAGGCTCTCACTAAAATAGCCGCCATCCGGCAACACGCCGCCGCCATAGGCAACGACACCCTCTCTATTATGGTCGACGGCGGTGTCACCACTGCAACCACCCCGTTGTGTATCGCCGCCGGTGCTGATGCCCTCGTTGCCGGCAGCTCACTCTTTAACGCCCCCAACATGGCCACAGCCATTACAGAGATGCGGAGTGCCGCTGCCGCCGCCTCTCTCTAACCCCCACCTCACTATAGTTTTCGTCAAACCATAAACAACCACCCGGAAACACCATAACACAAGGCTAAAGAGAGTTTTATGACAACACCTGATTACCCAGTGGGAAGGATATTGTCAGGCAGTGCCGACCAGGCCAAAGCCGCCCTTGAACAATTCCATGCCCAGCCTATCGATCATACCGCCCTCTCTAAGAACAACACCGGATACTCACCCTGGCGAACTACACTCGCTGAGCGTAAATCGGTCGCCGGCCCCGGTACTTTTACCCGCCGCGAAACTCGCACACTCACTTTCGGCCCCAGTAAATACCCCGGCTGGTGGATCAAACGGACCGACCTCGATGAACAACTTGCCATCGGCGTCACCCCGCGCAACATCTGGACCAGCCAGCGTAATATCGTTCTTCGCAGCGGCTCACCACATAACTACCTCCGTATGGTCGAACATATCATCGCCCTCCGTCTGGGTCTGGGTATTGATAACCTCACCGTTGAAACCGACTCCGGAGATCCACCGCTCTTTGAACGCAGTAGTATCGACCTTATCGAAACAGTCGATAGTGCCCGTATCATCGAACTCGACGAACCAGCCCCGTATGTCACGGTCAAAGAACCTGTCACCATAAACGGCAGCCGCGGCGACTTTGTCACCATCCTCCCTGCCGCTAAAGGCGACCGCCGTCTCCGCCTCGACTGCGCCGTCGACTTCGCCTCTGTCATAGGCAAACAGCGCATCCTCTTTGATGTCACCCCCGACTCTTTCCGCTTTGGAGCCCAGGCCCGTACTAACGCCACCCGCTCGCAAATGCTCTACTGCCGCACCATCGGGCTCGCCTTTGCCGATACCCGTAACCTCGGCTATACCCGCAAAAACATCCTTATCCATGGTCAGAAAAAATACATCAACCAACCCTTACTGTTGCTCCCCGACGGCCGCTCACTCGAACCCGTCTGGCACCGTGCCACTCTCGACCTTCTAGCCGCCCTCTCTCTCATCGATAGCGGCCGCCTCGCCGGCACCGTTATCTCCTACCGCGCCGGCCATACCCTCGACTGTCGCCTCATGACCCACCTCTACCTCCATAACCTCCTCGAACCCTGTTGAGTCACCAGCAAGATATCCGCGTCCCATACCTGTGATACCCCCCATCTATACCGACCACTGGAATCCTGAACTGGCACTGTGGAGTGAATCCGGTCCCGGACACACCCCCGAAACCTACAACCTCTCGCAACTCCATAGCGGACGTGTCGCAGCCTGGCGCCTCCTTAACGCCGGGATCGACAACCTCCTCCACCTCATTGAGAGTGGACGCACACTCCGCACCCTCAGTACCATGCAGCAAACCTCAGGACCACGCCCCGGTGGTTTTCGCTGGTACTGGGAAGAACAAAACGCCCACGACACCAACGCCACCTTCTTCACCACCCTGCCACTTATTCTGCTCGAACTCGAATTTGGTGACCAACTCCCCACCCCCGACAGCTTGCTCCTCCGCCACATGCTCTCAATGGCTCGCAACTGGTTCACCGCCGAACTGGAACACCTCGAGCACTCCCTCCGTTACCCCAACAAAACACTGGGCGACCTCACCTGTGCCTGGCTCATGGCCGTAGCCGCCAATGATATCCCCGCTACCCTGCTGCAACAGATGGCTCGCAGTGCCGACTACTACCGTCAGAAAAACTGGGGCTGGGGTGAACATCTTAGTGATGGCTACGCCACTATCTGTCAGAGCGAACTCACCGCCATCCTCCTCTATGCCAACCTCCTACCACCCCCATTACGACACCAGTATGAAGAACTCTTCACCAACCTAAACACCTCTGATGCCCTCTTTAAAAACGGACCTCGCGTCCCCGCTATCCGCTCCTATAATTTCGACACTCCCCCCTGTTTCGCTCACGCCACCCTCACCCCACGCCAAACTTTTCTCGACACTCTCTCCCAACCGGAACTACCCGGCAAACAAGGCACCTGGCTCCCCTTGCGCCTTCTGGCCAAACGCCACAACCTGGCTCAGCACTACCACATAATCATTGAACCTCAATCACACTTCACCACACCCTGTTTTAACGACACTCAGGCACACTCCATTATCCACCACAACTTCCGCATGGGTGTTATGTCACGCTACCCCATCATGCCCGACACCGAACACCCCACCTGGGGTCTCTGCTGGCAGTCAATGCCACTCTGCTACTGGGACACCAACGGTGCCTGGGCCTATGCACAATGGGAGACCACCGCCAACGGCACCACCCGCGCCCACCCGGCACACAGCCGCCACCACCGTGGTGCCGTTCAACTGGACACCACTGAACCACCCACAACCGGACAAACCATCGGCAC
The DNA here is from genome assembly GCA_012520735.1 of Lentisphaerota bacterium. Taxonomy (GTDB): domain Bacteria; phylum Verrucomicrobiota; class Kiritimatiellia; order RFP12; family JAAYNR01; genus JAAYNR01. The sequence goes on from JAAYNR010000224.1 coordinate 17,930, forward strand.
CACAATAGACGACCAATGCCTCGCCCTGCGCACCATCGACCCACACCACATCCAATGCAATACCCTCACCGACCGCTTCCGCCTCATTAACAACCCCTTTACACAAATCAGTGAAACCAGAATTGATGACTGGTACGCTCTCACCCTCCACCATCCCGCTACGAACCACACACTTCGCATTCTCTGCCACCCACTGAACACCACTATAAAACCGGTTCTCCACCACCCCACCCCCGAAACCATCGACTGGAACATCACTCACCCCAACCCCCGCACCACCATATCAACCCTCTGGCTTTGGCAGGCCGGCCCACACCTCCCGTCCCCACCACCACCTTACAGCATAGCCCGCAAGCTACTCATCACCTCTGCAGCCTCTGCATCGCTCAATACCCCCTCAATATACGAAAGCACCAGATGATAGCCGCCATTACTCTGGCTCAACATCAAGCCAATCCCCGGTGGCACCGGCATCATCGGAAAATGCATCCTCTCACAGACCCTACACCCCAACACCTCTGTTTCACTGATTCCTGTCTCACCCAGTATCGTCATACCAAATGACGGTAAACTACTCCGGTAAAATCTGGTCAATACCTGCCAGAACCACCGCACCGGTAATATCCGCATCAGCAGATTACTCTCCTCAATCGCATCAGGTACACCATCGCGCTCCTGCTGTACCAACTGCCCCAACAACTCTACCGCCAACTCATCGCGTCTGGCAGCCAAACGGTGCGAGAACTGCACATAATGCAACTGCGAATCGTTAAAAAACAGCCGCTGGGGCCTCTCCCCACTCGATGGCCGTGCCGCCATTACCGTAACCACAAATTTCCCTTTGCCATGCTCCCCCGCCGTAAAAACATGACGCAACGCCGTTGCTGCTGTAGCCAGTAAATAAGGGGTCAACATCATATCTACAGCCACCTTGCAGGCCTGTTCACGTATCTGTGCCGCCGCTGCGGCATCAAAGGTCTCCACCCTGAAACGGTTCGAGCGGTTAAATGTGTCTGTCGGTAATTTCAGCCGACAAGTCTCACCCTCGCCTAATACACGCATCAGCCGCCGCACCACTCGCAGGCTCCTGAACCGCCGGCCCCACCCTCCTAAACGATGCCCCGACGCTGCCTGCATCTGCACAGGAAACTCACCCTCCTCAGCCGTGCCATTAACACTGCGTATAAACAGGTTGATAAACGCCTCACTCCCGGCACCATCAAAGACCCTATGGTCAAAACTGAACACCAGTACCGTCCGTTGATGTCCCATGCGCACCGTATCAAGTGCCACACTCCAATTAGGCCTGGCCGCATGACGATTACTCAACGTCTCTAAATGACGTACCAGATTCTCATCCGTAGAACTGTCAGGCAGAGAACTGCGCCCCACCCGTATCGGCAGCCCCGGAATAGCCGCCTGCGGTTGCCACCAGCAAGGAGCTAATGACCAACATCGCGCCGGCCGCCCCCACAGCAACGGAAAACGACCACAAAAACTCCGAAATGCGTCTTCCAACCTTTTGCCACCGGGATCACCATTCACAAAAACCGCCACCTGAAACATCACCTTGCGCCCGGTCAGGTCTTTGGTCCCTCGACTCACCGCCGTGACATTCCAGTCGGCTCCACTCAGGTAAAGTCTCTGCGCTGAACTCACTACTCTCATTACTCCACTGCCTGCACAACAGGTGCTGCCAGCACCCCCATTAACAAAACAGCACCTCCCGGCAGCTCACTCTTATCCTGAATAATCCTATCAATTATCAGTTTATTACCCCCTCTGCCAACCCCATTATATACTTCTTCCATGCGCACAACCCTTAATATTGAAACAACAACATAACACTATATCGTATAAAATTTTTACTGAAAAGTGTGAAAACACACTTTACAGAGTTGCCAACACCCCATTTTATCTATATGCTATTGATATTCCTTAAACAAACCAAAGGTATCTTATCGGTTAAACCACGGGTAACGGGTAAAGCGGTAAATTATGGCAGAAGAAAAAAAAGACCCTATCAGTCTTGATCTAGATCTAATGTTTGCGCCGGACTGGGCGCGGCAATCTCCCGCAGAGACGCGGCAGCATTTCTCGCATGTGTCGTATCAAGACCATGACGATGAACCGGGCGGCCGCCGCCGGGACGGCAAATGGAACGAACGCGGTTCACGTAGCGGCAACCGCGATCGCGAGCACCCACGCCGCGAGGAGCGTCGCAATATGCGCCGTGATGAGCGGCGTAACAACTTCGACAGGCCCGACAAGCGGTCTGCTGCCGGCTATCCCCAAGAGCCGTCACCACGCCAGCCCATCGATCGCCCACCTCAAAGTGAACGCCCCCCGCGTGACTCATACGACCGCAGCTCCCGTCCGCCACGCGGCCCGCAGCAACCACCGGAACCACTCCCCTTTGAGATACGCCTCCTCCCGGAGCAAAAGGCACTCGGCTCGATTATCCGCCGTGTCCAAACCACCCACCGCGCCTACCCGCTACGTGATATAGCTCGCCTCTTCCTCGATAATCCGGCCGCTTGCCTCATGCGCATTGAGCTTAACAAAGACCAGCCGCAAGAGAGCCGCGTCTATCAGTGCAAAGTGTGTGGCATCCCCGGCCTCTCCCAAGAAGAGATCGCGGCCCATATCGCCACCACCCATCTGGACCACTTCTTCGATGTCGCCGATGTCGAAGGCGAAGCCCCAACCGGCAATTTCCCCTGTGTTGCCCGCTGTGGTTTCTCCGGTGAACTGCTAGGTCCACCCAACCACCACAGCTACGCTATCAAAGTTCAGGAGATGCTGCGCACACGCTACCCCCATAAATTACCTGAAGAGTATCAGGATCGTATCGAAATGGTACGCGACCCCGAAGTGATCGAACAGTGGCGTGAACAGGCTAAAACACGTAGCCTCTATCGTCTTAAAACCGCCGAACCGGAGCCAACTGCCAAGCCATCTGCTAAAACAACAGTCGAGAGCCCGGCAGCCGACGCTACCGCGTCGGCCGATGACACCACCGATACTACCGCACCAGCCGACGTCAACGCTGAAGCCACCACGCCGGAAGAGGAACTCCCCACCTCACCGCCAATGGAGCGTGATGCCGCCGAACGCCTCCTTATGCGTGAGATCATCCCCACCCAGATCAGTGCCACACGCTCTCTGGTAGCCACAGTGGAAGTTGCCAAACGCTCACCCAACCGGCAAATAGTGCGTGCCCTGAATGAAATACTCCAACGCGAAAACCGTTTCCCGGCACTCCTCTTCTTCGCCCTGCGCGGTGCATTCCGCCACCGCAAGCTCAACCTCTTCAAGGCTAACGACCCCCGTGGGCTCGACTTTGTCATGCTCACCAAACCCACAGCCCTCGACACCTCCTATGCTACCGAGGAACTACGCACTATGTGCGGCCATGTCAACAACACCCCCGGTATCACACGTCAGGAGCTACTCACCACCATTGCAGGTGCTGATAACGATACCCTGCTAAAGGCCACCACCGCACTCAACTGGCTGGTCGAGCGCGGCCATATCATCGAATACTACAATGGTGTCCTCTGCGCCCCCATGGATCACCCTAAATTCCGCTACCTGCCCGGTGAACGTGGTGCCAAATCTCAACACCACCGTGCCTCCGGTTCCACCACAAAAACTCCAGTTGAATTGACCCCCGAAGTTGAAGACCCAGACCAAACTGTGGCAAGCCAGGAAACACCGGCAACGGCAGAAGCTGAACCGGCAGATACGGCAAAACCTGAAACTCCGACAGGAGCCGCAACAGCGGTAGAAAAGCCCACAGACACTGAAAAATCTGAGACATCGGCTCATCAAGCCGGTGAAACTACCGCAGAGGCAAGCTCTGACGAGCCTACAGCTAATGCAGAACCCGCAGAAGTAGCGGAACAGGTAGAAGAGCCACAATAACCAAAACTCCGATCTTCTTCCTTCGCTCTTCTACCCTCACTCTTCCAACTGTACGCCCTAAGCGCACAGCCACCATTCGTGCCCATTCGTCTCCATTCGTGGTTTCTTCCCAGGGTATGAGCTCTTTGCTCTCTTTGCGTTCTCTGAGGTGAATTACTTCCCAGTAGCTTGAGTTTCCGTGTTTTCTGTCTATTCCGTGGTTAATAATCGTTTAAGTACCTCGTCTAAGCGTAAACGTTTAAGTGTATTTTTTTTCACACTTCACCCTACCACCTTCACTCTTCACTCTTCGATTAAGTGTATGACACGACTAAGGGCGGCGACTAAGGTATGCTATTAAGTGTTTTTGCCTTCTCTTTAGCCTGTTGCACTCACCTCACCAAACTGCGGTGCGCCTTGCGCCACCGCGGTAGGGCGTGTCTCTCCGAGACCGCCGTCGTCAGCAGCGGCATACGCCGCTGCGTAAGTGTTCATTGCGCAAAAGCCGGCCTTCAGCTCCCCGGTGCCATTACACCTTG
>JAAYNR010000242.1 GCA_012520735.1 Lentisphaerota bacterium
AGGTTTTGAAAAGAATAGAGTTGACGATGACTCTCAATGCTGCCTTAGCTGCTTCAACGCAACAACTTATGAAGATAGCTGCTTGAACTTCTTGTTTTTTTTGATAGTAGCTAACAGGTTAGCTACTAACCAGCCTCTCCGAATTCTTCTGTGTCGAGGTCAAGGGATTGAATGCAAAAACTGGCAACATCCTGATGACGGAAAAGGAATTCTTTGTAGCAAAAGAGATCAAAGAACGGTACTGCCTTTTTGTCGTTGTGAATTTCCGAAAACACCCCACGCACAAGTGTTTTTTCAATCCAGTCGCATCCACCCTGAATTTCACTCGAGTTGAGCGCGAGACGATTGAAGTGAGATTCTCAACATGTGTTTGATACTGGCAACAGACATCCGGCCACTCACCACAAAAGAAAGGAGCATGATCCAAACTTTTCCCGAGTCATGGGACGTTTCAGGGAATAAGTCGGATATAGAACAAATTGTCGGCAACGCCGTTCCAGTCAAGCTGGCTGAATTTGTCGGCAAGTGCTTTATTCAAACAATTCGCTCCTGGCAAAACAATCACCCTGAACGCAAAATTGATGAGCGTGGCAACTGGATGTTATTCGAACAGCGAAACAAATATACCGCCTGAATCCCTGCCGCTAATCTGACACTTTCTTAGGCCTGCCACGCTTTTTTGGTGGTTCAGCAACCTCGACCGTCACTTTTTTAGGCCTGCCACGCTTCTTAGGCGGTTCAGCAACTGCCTCTGCCACTTTCTTAGGCCTGCCGCGTTTTTTGACTGCTGCGATAGCGACTGCTTTTGGCCTCTTGGTAGCCGGAGCAACATCATCGCTGTCGGTATCAAAATCGATACCAAAAACATCGGCCAATTCGTCATCTTCCAGGGCTACACCACTCTCGGCCACTGCTACTGGCATCTCCACAGCCTGAGTAATCAGATCGCTGGCATCAACACCGCGCAAAAGAAAGAGAAGTTCCGGCATGGTGTCAAGCCGACTCCCAATACCATACAGTACAGCCGCCAGATGTTTGCATAGGCGGGCAATGTCTGGACAGGAACATTTAAGCTTAATCTCGGAAGGTTTGGGAAACAACCCACTGTCGGGGTCGGCCATCACGGCCATAACCTCATCAGAGATACGCCCCTGCAGTAACTCAACCAACGATCCAATCTTGCCGGAGCAAGCCGCGCAAAGCTCAGCCCAACGCTTTTTGACGGTCGGCTGAACCGTTACATTGATAGTGTATAACGACGATCCCATTACCTGGGCCCGCACTTCGCCACGCTCTATCCGCAAATCAATGATACTGCCGCTACGCACATAAGATCGTCCCCGTGGCAAGCGGTTTGAGTAATCCTGATACGACTCTATATTCTTGCACCAGGCCTTGCCCCAAGCTGTAGTGGCAATGGCAAAACCCTCAAGTACCACAGGAGAGAGAGTTACCCCTCTCTTCTCTAATGCCTTTTTCTTCTTCTCTGCGTCAGCTATACGCTCATACTTGGTTTTGCTGGGCTCAAAATAACTGTAACGGTCGTAACGATCTCTATAGCGGCTCATAATCTCCTTTTGGAAGTTTTTGTTTAAATATAACCTCTACATGGTGGCAGCAGCAAGATCCAATGCTACAAATTCTAACAACTCTTGATCGGGCATCTCTGTCAACAATTTCTCGCCCCCTCCGGCTAACAGCTCGTCGGCCAGTGCCTGTTTCTCCTCCAGCAAAGCGGCGATTTTCTCCTCTACTGTACCGCGGCAGACAAAGGTGTGTACCATAACATTACGCTTTTGCCCTATGCGGAAAGCGCGATCTGTAGCCTGATTCTCTACTGCCGGATTCCACCAGCGGTCAAAATGGATCACATGCGACGCCTCTGTCAGGTTTAACCCTGTTCCACCCGCTTTCAGCGAAAGCACAAAAAATGGTGGCCCGTCGTCCCGTTGAAACGCCCCTACTAGCTCACGCCGACGCCCCACCGGTGTCCCACCATGCAACACCAAGCCTGAGCGACGAAACACCGTAGCCAGAAATGCCGCCAGCGGCTCAGTTAATTCACGGTATTGCGTAAAAACCAACACTTTCTCTTGGTTCTCTGCTAATTCACTGCACAACGCCCGCAAACGCTCAAACTTGCCACTCCGCTCTTCAGCATAGTTGCCATCACCGGTAATTTGCGCCGGATGGTTGCATATCTGCTTGAAACGCATGAGTGCCGTCAAGACAGCCGCACGCCGCTTCATGGCACTATCTGCCGCGCTCTCTCGCAACACCTCTTTAAGTTGGCGCACCTGTTCGCTGTAGAGAGCCGCCTGTGCTGATGTCAACCCGCAGTAAGAGGTCATCACCGTCTTCTCCGGCAAATCGGCTATCACGCTGCGATCGGTCTTAAGGCGACGCAGTATGTAAGGTCGTACCAAACGCCGTATCGGAGCGTAAGCATCGGGCAAGGAGTCACGGCTGTTTATAAAACCGGTAAAACTCTTGGCCGAACCCAACAATCCCGGATTGATGAAGTCGAAGAGCGACCACAAATCACCTGCGCGGTTCTCCACCGGAGTACCCGTCAATGCCAGGCGCGATTGAGCCTTGAGGCTTTTGACAGCCCGCGCCTGCCGTGTCCCCGGATTTTTAATCGCCTGAGCCTCATCAAGTATCACCAAACGCCACTCAACGCTGTTCAACCACTCTGCTCTGGCCACCATACCGTATGTTGTCACAACCAAATCGTAATCAGCTAGTACGGCATCCGGGTTTTGGCCGCACTTCGCCAGCACCTGTGCGTCACCTCCCGATGGATGAGCCGTCAACAGGCGCAATGTTGGTGTAAAGCGTTGGGCTTCGTCCCGCCAATTGGCCAACAACGAAGCCGGCACAACTAACAGCGACGGACGATGTACCGCTCCCTCCATCTTTAACCACAAAAGTAACGTCAGGGTCTGCAGCGTCTTGCCCAACCCCATGTCGTCGGCCAGACAGCCCCCCAAACCCAGACTGGTTACAAAATGGAGCCACTCCACTCCCGCTATTTGATATGGACGCAAATCCGCCTTAACTCCATCTGCACAGGGGATCTTAATGCTTGCACCACTTGACTGACGCAACTTGCCCAAAGTCTCGGTCAACCATTTGCCCGCAGTCACACCGCTCCAGGCACTGACCTGCTCAGCCATCTCAGGCGCTGTTGCACCAATTTCACCCACACCCGATACTAACCGTATGGCTTCACTGAAAGAGAGACCACTATTCTCGACACTCTGTGCCACCGACTCCCAGTACCCCAACACCTCTTTAAGCTGGTCAGGATCGATCTCCACCCATTGTCCACGTAACGATACCAAACCACTCTCAGACACCAATAAAGCGGCAATCTCCTCTTTACTCAGCTCCTCACCATTGAGCGTCAACGACATCTTGAAATCGAGCAGGGCATCAGCACCTAGATGGGATGGTCTCTCCTCTCCAACACTTACATTAACTATCGGCCGCGGCGGTTTGCGCACACTCCACCAATCGGGTACACGCACAACCAGCCCCGCCTCTTCAAAAAGTTGTGCCTCACGTAAAAAAATATAGGCCTCCTGCACACTCCAGGCCAAGGGCTGGTAGATTTGTCCTGTCTCAAAAAGTTTTTTTACCAGTTTACTCCGCTCCATTGCCTGCTGCACCGGCTCCAGTAGCCGTAGCAAAGCCGCCCTGTTATTGGCACCGGCATATTCAGCCAAAGCCCGTTTTAACGGTTGATGCTGCACCCTGCCACTCTCCGAAAGCCGACTGGCGTAAGTCGCCATAAAAGCAAAAGGACGTTCGCTGTTTTTTTTATTCTCAGCCAAATGGAAGGTAACATGTCCTACCGTGCGCCAGGCTGGATTGATAGAGCGTAAATAAGCATCTATATCACCCCCAGCCCGAGACACCACCTCGCTGTGAATCTCTCCCCACAGAAGATCCCCTCTAGCAGCATCAAAAAACTCCATCCCACGTAAAGGCGGCGCACTCTCTATCCAGATCAGCCAGGCAGACTCATCAGGCGCAGCCACCTCAGGAATATCTCCGTTACCATTGCGTGGTGCATGACATAGTGCTGTAAGATAAAGGCGTACCAGAGAACGACCAAATGCCAGCGAAGATGTTAGTTGGTCGTTATATCCGGCCAGCAGCAGTAAACCTGCTGCTGGTGACTCTTCAAACCGTTGCCGCAAACGTGCCGCAAACGCTGCAGGCAGTGGTATCTCCACTGCCTCGGCTTCCAGCAGATAAAGGCACCCACCGGGTGATAGTGCCAGCTCCAGACTCATAAACGCTGTTCACCGTCAACAAACACTGCATCCACAGCAAATGTAGCTGGGTTAACTATCACTACATCAGCCGCATAACCCGGTGCTAAGCGTCCCAGACGCTCACCCAAGCCAAGCTCCCGCGCCTGGTTGTGACCCGCCATGGCAACCACCTCTTCGAGTGGCTTACCACTCACCTCAGCCGCATTTTTTAAAGCTATATTCATCCGCAGAGTCGACCCTGCCAGTGCGCCATCTTTTACCAACCGCGCCTCACCGTTTTTCACGATCACCTCCAACCCGCCGAGTGACGACATCCCGTCGGGCAGATGACTGGCCCGCATCGAGTCGGTAATCAGTAAAACCGCCTCCGCCGGTTTAGTCGCAAAGATGATCGCCAACATCTCCGGCGAGACGTGTATTTTATCACAGATCAGTTCAATACGTATATCGTCATGCAACAACCCCGCCCCCACCAAGCCAATGTCACGATGGTGCAGCGGTGTCATCTGATTACAGAAGTGGGTCAGGTGTCGTAACCCACTGGCATATACCTCTTTAAAAGCGGCATAACCACATTTGCTGTGACCACATGTCGGCACAATACCACACTGCAATAAAGCTGCCGCAAAGTCAGCTCCACCATCAAGTTCCGCCGCATAAGTGACATGCGAGACTGGTGAAATAGCGTGCAGCCGCTTCACCTCCTCAATATCGGGTTTGCGGACATAGTCAGGATTCTGAGCTCCCAGTGCTCCCGGATTAATAAAAGGCCCCTCCAGATGAACCCCCAGCACCTTGCTAAACCGCTCATCTGCACGATATTCAGCCACCCGCCCTAAAGCTGCCGCAAGCTGCGCCTCCGGCAAAGTGAGGGTTGTGGGACAAAACCGCGTTACCCCTTCAGCCAACTTCGCTTCAGCCACCGCTACCACTGCTTTAGGATCATCATCGGTAATATCATAACCAGCTGCACCATGAGCATGTACATCGACAAATCCCGGAAAAACATACCGCCCGTTAGCATTATACAGCCAATCAGCAGCAGGAAGTGGCCCCCCTGCCGGCACCACCCGCTCCACCTTGTCACCACAAATCACCACCGCAGCGCCCTCCAACCGCTCACCGGCCGAGATCACCACACCATTCAAAATTATGCCACGCTTCATAACCTGCCCCTCACTATACAAATTGTCAATAAACAACGCTCTATTATCCAATACATACACTACAAAAACAAGTCACAAAAAAGCACCAATCTCATGACATAAATGCCTCACCCGGCGGCATTCACGCCGCTACTCTTAAACGCTTACCCTTAAACGAGCCTCTTAAACAAAAAAAAGGTGAAGGGTGAAGTGCAAAGCCTGCCCTGAAAGGGCGTGAAATCTGGCAAATCCCGATATTTTGGCGGTTTTCCCCCCATCTTACGGCAGATCAAAAAGGCCAAACTCCCTGCCCTGAAAGGGCTAAACATACCAGCTCGGGGCAAC
>JAAYNR010000045.1 GCA_012520735.1 Lentisphaerota bacterium
GCTATGTCCCACCCCTACAGGGTGGAAATATCCCTCAACACCAGACCCAGGGTTTCACCCTGGGCTGGTATCTCTTGCCCCTTCAGGGCATTTTCCGCCCCTTCCGTGGCTCATGACAAAGCTCACGACAAAGCTTGTGTTTGCAATTACACCTTGTAACAGAGCGGTATAACCGCACCGCAACTACGGCGGTTTCGGAGAAACACGCCCTACCGCCATGTGCTTGCCGTTAAGTCATTCCTCTTATTAAGACATTTTTTCACCCTCAACTTAAATTTTAAGCTTAAACTTACACCACATAAATTGTATACTCTCGCTTTAACTGTTGAACAATACTCGGCTCTCACAATTTGAGCTACCTGCACTCAAACAATTGAGTGTTACACTAACCGTGGAGGTTAACTGATGAAGTGCTTGCTAACGTTTACTGTCGCAGTCACCATGACCATGTTTGTCATGGCTCAAGAGACTACTGCCAAAATTGAAAAAGTGGAGTCATCTGACTACTCCGCCCCTCCAGTCACCATGACTGCTGAGAAGCCACCTGTACTTATGCCTGTACCCAGTAGCGGCATGTCTGTGGGTGATGCCTGGAATTATGGCGGCTGGATCATGTGGGTCCTGGCTGTCGGCTCTATTTTTGGTGTCGCCCTTGCCCTCTACCTCCTCTGGACACTGCGCACAAACCAGATCGCCCCCCACCAGCAGCTACACGCCCTTCTGGGTGCCATCGGTAATGACGACCTCGCCGCAGTGCGCCGCCTCTGCGAAGAACGTGCTACACCACTCGCTCTGATCACTCTAGCTGCGCTCGACCATTTACGACACTCACCAAATGCCGATCCCATTCTGCTGCGGGCTGATATGGAGGCTGCCGGTGCCCGTCAGGCTGAGGCTATTCAAGGCCAAACCCAGTGGTTACTCGACCTCTCAGTGATCGCTCCCATGCTCGGTCTTCTCGGCACTGTCCTCGGCATGCTTAAAGCCTTTGGCTCTGTCGCCACCGATATCGCCAGTGCCAAACCGGTAGTTCTGGCCGCTGGTGTCTCGCAGGCAATTGTCACCACTATCTTCGGACTCCTCGTAGCCATCCCCGCTATGATCGCCTACGCCTATTTCCGGCGCCGTGCTTCCCGACAAATCACCACCCTCGAAGCTGGTGCCACCTCTCTCGCCGTTGCATTCTCAAGCAGGTTAAAAAAATGAACTTCCGTAAACGCTCCAGTGCTGATACACCCCAATTCCAGATTACACCCATGATCGATGTGGTGTTTCTCCTCCTCTGTTTTTTTATCACTGTCTCAGTTTTCTCGCAATGGGAGTATGAGGTTGATATCGTCCTCCCCACTGCACAAAGTGCTAAAATACCGGAACGTCTCCCCGGTGAGGTTATTGTTAATATCGACCGCCAAGGTGCCGTCACCATTAACCAGAACAACCTTACGCTTGACGACCTCCAAAACCGACTGAAACGTCTCGCCACGCTCTTCCCCGGCCAGCCAATTGTGATCCGTGCCGATCGTGCCACAGCATATGAGCACCTCATGGAAGTAGTCGATGCCTGCCGCCTAGCCGATATCTGGAACATCTCTTTCGCTACCGGAGAGATTGAAGATTAACCCTTAACCGCAACAGGAGAGGTGAATTTTAAAGACATTGCCCTACCAGTTATGACCATTACCCAAACAAAACCACAGGCAAAACCCTGCCTGTACCACCAGTTGCCCACTCTACCATTGCGGCGCAATCCTACTCGCCGCCCTCTCCTCCTCTCTTCCCTGGCTCTCCTCCTCGCTCTAACCCTTTCTCCCTCTTTAATATATGCCGAATTAGATGCCGTCGCCCCCTCCGACCGCCTTCTGCTGGCCGATGCCCTCTATAGTCGTGGTATGTACGAACAAGCCCGCCGCGAATACGCCGTGCTGGCCGCCGACACCAAAGCACCCGAACGTGCCGCCATCCTCTTCCATCTGGCTGAGAGTTGCCGCCGCCTTAATCTCGACACCGATGCCGAAACCAGCTATAGCCGCCTCATTAACGAGTTCCCTCAAAGCCCCCACTATGTTCAGGCCCAACTCCAACGTGCTGTACTGGCCACCAAGGCCAACCGCTTTAAAGAGAGTGCAGCCCTCCTCACCCCCCTGCTCAGTAAAAATACCATTCAGGCCGATCTCGCCCCCGCCCTCCATCAGGCCATGGCAGAGGCTCTGGAAGGGAGTGGCGATACTGAAAACTCCCTCAAACACTATAAAGAACTCTACCAGCGCTTCCCGCAGTCCGACTTCGCCGCCCCTGCCGCTATCAAAAGCGCTTATGCCCTGACACAGTCCGGTCAATACGACGCTGCCGCCACCCTATACCGCGATGCTGTAAAACTAGCCAAGACTCCCCGTGTCGCTGCAGAGGCTCTCTTCCAACTTGGACAATCACAACTGGCCGGCAAAAAAACTCGTGATGCCGTAAACACCTTTAATGAACTGCGCCTTAACCACCCTAAAGACTCCCGCACCCGCGATGCCGCCCCCTCTGCCGCCTGGGCCTGTCACGACACCGCCGACTACGCCGCCGTCCTCTCCTGGATACCGCCCGACAACGGCCTCCCCCGCGAACGCGACACATTTCTATACCTCCGCGCCGATAGCGAACGCCGCCGCGGCCGTCTCACTGAAGCCATAATGGCCTATCAGGCTTTTATCACCCAATGCCCCAAAAGCCCGCGCCTCAGTCGCGCCCGCTATGAACTCCTCCTCTCGCTTTTTAACTCCGGCCGCCATGCCGATCTCCTCACCGCCGCTAAAGACCTGCAACCAGAGGCAAACGTCGCCGCTGATGTCATCTGGATGCGTGCCGAAGCCAGTGCCACCCTCAAACATAACGACGCCGCTATTGCACTCTATCGCGAGCTTGGCGAAAAACACCCTAAATCACCCTTTGCCGCCGATGCCTGGATCCGTGCCGGCTGGCTCCTGCAAAATCGTCAGGAGTGGAGTGCCGCCGCTGCCGCCTTTGAAAAGGTCGCCACTCTATACCCTAAACACCAACAAACCCCCCAAGCTCTCTATGCCGCCGGTGTCTGTCAGGCTCGCGCCGGCAACAGCGAGGCTGCACTCTCCAATTGGAACACCCTTATCACCACTCACCCCGGTTTTAAAGAGACCGACGAAGCCCTCTTCCAGTCAGGTCTGGAGTTGCTAAGGCTTAAGAAAAACACCGCGGCCATCAAACTCTTTGACAAACTTATCACCGAACATCCCAAAGCTAACCGCCTCACCGAAGCCCACTACTGGCGTGCTGTTTTACATCACCAACTCGATAACACCACCGCCGCCATTGCCGACTTCCAAACCGTCCTTAAAGGCGATGCCGCCGCCAATATCATCTCTGAAACCCGCCTCACCCTCGGCACTCTGCTACTGCAACAGGATAAACTCAATGAAGCTGCCACCGTCTTCCAGCCCCTCCTCGAAGGCACCACCCGCGACACCCTCCCCCCCGACCGCCTCGCCTGGTTAGCCGAGTTCCAGTTTAATCGCAAAGCCTTTACCGAGGCCGAAGCTGCCGCCCGCGCCCTTGCCCAACGCAAACAGCAAGATGACGGCTGGGTCCAAACCGGCTGGGCTCTGCTGGGACGCTCCTTACGCGCCCAGAAAAAAAATACCGCCGCCATCGAAGCCTATACCCATGCCGCTGCCATAAAGTCAGAGACCCGCTACCTCCCCGAAGCCCTCCTCCGTCTGGGTGAGCTCCTCACCGATGACGGCAAATTCAGTGATGCTGAAAAATACCTCCGCGATGCCGTCGCCAAAACGTCTGCCCCCGAATGGCAGGGTATCCGCGCCCACGCCTATGCCGCACTAGGTCGCTGCGCTGAAACCCGCGGCCAGAATGAAGAGGCTCTCCGTTACTACCTCAGTGTAGCCCTGCTTTACGACGACCCCACTCTTGTCCCTGTTGCACTCGACAAAGCTGCCGCCTTGCATACTGCTCTTGGCCGGGTGACAGAAGGCGAAGCCGTCGGACACGAGCTGATCACCCGCTACCCCGATTCACCACAGGCAAAGGCTTGGCAAGCACGTTTAAGCACTAATGGAGGTAGGCCATGAATACACTAAACAACAACCTCATCTACCACCCGCCGGGTCGCGAGCGGCACATCGCCTTTGCCATTACCGCCCTCATCCTCTCTACCCTGCTCCATGTCGGTATTGTCTATTGGACCCGTGACATGCGCCTCGATGCCTCACAACTGGCCGATAAAGCCCGCAGCGAACAACAGCAGCGTAACCGCCTCCTAAAACCGCTGCAAATTGAGCGCAATCTGGCCGATCCCCAACGCCCCAGCTTCACCCAGACCCCAACCCCCACGCCACCCTCTCAAGTCACCGCTCACGAGTTGGCGCAAATACTCGGCCCGCAACCGGAACTGGTTTCACCTCTGCCCCCAGCTACCGATCACACCCCCGCCGACACCACACCCAAAGCCGACGCCCACTCTACCGTCACCCATACCGCCCCGCTTTTGCCACGTCAAGAGGTAGCCACTATCGTCGAGCGCCAGATCGACGACTCTCTCGCCGCACTCCCACGCCGCGAAGTAGCCGCTATAGAGAGGATCTCACACGCCCCCGACTTCACCCCCGCCGCCGACCTCACCGCTAACCGCTTTGCCACTTCTGCCGGCTTCCGCCCCGCCGATCTCCCTTTTGGCTTTGCCGACTTTGAATCCGCCACCATGCCTCCCCCCATCCTCGAAACCCCCACCCTACCGCCACCAGACGATCTCGCCGCTGAAGAAGGAACTGTCGCCATCGAGGTACTCAGTGAACGTTTTGCCGATACCCCCGAAAAAACCCAACGCTTCACCGCCATCGACGACCGCCTCGACATGGCCCTCGAAGTATTCCGCGACCCCGCCGCCGAACGGGCTTACTTCCGCCTCTCAATCCGTCCCCAACCAGCTAAACCCCTCCCCGTATTGCCCAAAGATATCCTTCTGGTCCAAGACTGCTCAGCCAGTATGTCTGAAGCCCGTCTCCACTTCTGCCGCAAAGCCCTCGCCGATATTATTGAACAACTCTCCCCTCACGACCGTTTCAATATCATGGCCTTCAGTGATAATGTCGCACTCTGCTTTGAGCAATGGGGTGCCGCCGATACCCCCCACAAAGAGACCGCCCTAAATTTTGTCAACAACCTCCGCTCACGCGGCGAGACCGACCTCTACGCCTCGCTCCAACGCGCTCTGGAACTCCCCCGCGATAAAGAACGTCCACTTCTGGCTCTTATTATTACCGACGGCAAACCAACTGTCGGCCTCACCACCAGCACCACCATCATCGGCAACTTCACCCGCCTTAACGACGGCAA
>JAAYNR010000029.1 GCA_012520735.1 Lentisphaerota bacterium
AGGGGGGAGCGACGCAAACCAATGCGCCGTTCCTAACCCTATTACCAGCCTTGGGCAACGATGAGGGCCTTGCCCCGAGCTGGTATGTATAGCCCTTTCAGGGCAAGAGCACGATTCGGCAGAGCCGCATCTTTGGGGACAGGCAGGAATGCTTATCCTACATTGGGCTTTGTGAACACTCCCGCCGGAAACGGCGGTCTCCAGGGCGTGGTGGTTTGCGTTTTAGTAGTTAACCCGTTAGCTACTGTCAAAAAAACAAGAAATTAAGACTGCGGGAGTCCATGCAAGTGCCAGATATGTTAAGGGAACAAGATTTCTATGCTGTACAACATTTGGTTACGGCTGTAAGCAGTTTTAGTGTATTTTGAGGGGTGTTTTAATCTGATATTGTAGGGAGAGTGGATTGTGGTACAATATTTATATGTGTTCATCCGTTGTATCAAGTGAACACTTGAATTAAGGAAGGGGTGGTAACATGAAGAGATATAATATAGTAAATTGGCAAGTAGTGGTGGCTTGTGTTGTAGCTTTGTGGAGTGTGGGGGCGCAGGCGCAGGTGCAACCGCCATTGCCGCAGCAGGAGGAGCCAGAATTTCTGGCGCAGGGGCCTGTGCATGAGGCTTTTGCGGAGCCGGTGGTTTTGAGTGATGAGGGGGTGTTTGTGGTGCCGGTGGCACCTCCCCGGGTGGTTATTGATGAGGCGCCAGATGAGAGGCCGTCGTCGGCGGCGGTGTGGATTGCCGGCTATTGGGCTTGGGATGCGGAGCGTAATCTCTATATCTGGGTGAGCGGGTGCTGGCGAGTGGTGCCGGCGGGTAAGAAGTGGGTGGCGGGGTATTGGAGTGAGACTGACCAGGGGTGGATATGGACGGCGGGTTATTGGGGGGATACGGTGACGGTGCAGCGTGAGCCAGAGTATCTGCCGGCTCCGCCCGCTTTGCCGAGTGTGGCTCCACCGAGTGAGGCACCGAGTCTGAATGTGGTGTGGGTGCCACCGTGCTGGTATTGGCGTAATAACGGATATGTACTCCGCTCCGGCTACTGGCTGGATGCTACACCGGGGTGGGTGTGGCAGCCATCACACTATGTGCGGACAAGGCGGGGACATGTTTTTGTGCCGGGGTTTTGGGATTATCCGTTGGCATCACGTGGTACCCTGTTTGCACCGGTGTTGTTGCCGTCGCCTGTGATCAGACGTCCGAGCTTTTCGCTCTCGCTGGGGTTGTCGGTTAATTTGGGCTGGTTGGAGCTTAATCTGTTTAGCGCGCCACGGTATGGTCACTATTTCTTTGGCGATTATTATGACACTTCTTATCTGAGCCTTGGTATTTTTCCGGGATTCCATTATCGCACCACCTGGGGCTGGTATGACTCGATTTATGAGCATCGGCGTTGGAGTGGGCGTAAGGGTGGAGATAACCGTTGGGACGATCGGGACAGGCACTATTTTACCAGTCGGCGGGATAATAAGACGTTACGACCGCCTAAGACGTATCGGGAGATGGTTGAGCGTCCGGCAAGACCACCGAGCAATGGGCGAGAGCATGCGTTCGGCGGCGGACGTGGCGGTGGTAGTGGGCGCACTGAGGTGGATCGGCATACGCCGTTGGTGCAGACAAAGAGAGGTGGTCTGGCGACACATGGTATTGCAGCTACAAAACCGGTTGATAAACGGCCGCAGCAGACGGATAGAACCGTGGCCAATAATAGACCAACCAGTGGGACATCGGTTATGAGACCGGGGGGAACGGCTCACAATAATGGAGGAGAGCGCGCGAAGGATGCAAAGATAGCTGCGAATCGGCCGCATAGCACAGAGTCGAAGTCGGCTCCGGTGCAACGGGTGGGCTCAGAGACCCGTAAGGTTACTCCGGTAGGACGGAGTACAGTTGATGATAAAGCCCGTGAGCCGACAGCGGCGGAGACACGGCGGGAGTCGTCAGTGAATGAGGGTGCGTCAGGGCAGAGGCGTTATACACCGGTGCAGTCGGCACCGCGGCAGACATTGTCGGGGCGTGGCGGCAGTGAGGGTGGTGCGACGACAGTGACACCGCCGGCAGCGGCGGAGACGCGACGGGAGTCGTCGGTGAGTGAGGGTGCGTCAGGGCAGAGGCGTTATACACCGGTGCAGTCGGCACCGCGGCAGACGCTATCGGGGCGGAGTGGTGGTGGTAGTTCTACTGTTATGCCTCAGGCAGCGGCGGGTGTAACAGAGAGTGAGACCGTAGCGCGACCGCCACGGGGGAGGAGCACAATCACGCCGCGCAGTCCGAAGTCTAAACGTTGATGGTTACTCTGTTTTAGCGGCTGGCTTGATGATAGTGACAATAACACCGATGGAGATCAGTACGGCGGCACCGTAGAAGGCGGGGGATGGTATCTCCCGCAGTGATGGGGTGAGATAGGCTAGTATGGTTGAGAAGATAAACTGTGTTAGGGCACAAACGGCGACGATTTGTCCACGTATTTTGTGCATGGCGAAGTTTATCATGCCGTGACCAAAAACTGTGGGGATCAGTGCCAGTGCTGCAATGAGGGCGATTTCACGGGGGAGGGAGCTAACAGCGGAGAGGGTGGTGATGCGGGGGAGTGCTGTAATGAGGGCGAAGATACCGGCGGTGGCGTAGAGGGGAACCAGATAGGTCCAGATTGAGGGGAAGTCGCGATTTGCGCGACCGAGAGCGAGGTAGCCGGTGACAAATATCATTGAGATAAAGCAGGTGGCGTCGCCACGGATATAGGCGCTATCGAGTGAGGCGGAGTCGGCGGCGAGGTGCCATAGACCAGCGGCAGCGATAACAGTTCCCAGTAATTCGCGGCGGTTTATGACCTCCCTGACGATGGCATAGAGGAAAAACGGCATAGCCAGAGGCATCATGTTGGCAATGAGCGAGGCATTGGCGGCCAGAGTGAGGCGGGCACCGTAGATCCAGGTGACGAAGTGGAGACCGAGAAAGAGACCGGGGAGGGCTGCACGGCGGATGTAAGGGAGCGGATTGACGGCAGAGCGGCGAAAATCGCGTATGGCGAGCGGCAGCAGGATAAGGGCAGCGAAGAGGCTGCGGTAGGCGGCGAGGAGGCCGTAGTCGACCTCGCTGATTTTCATCCAGATGATGGCAGTTGAGCCACAGATGATACCGGCAAATAGGATGGCGAGGTATTTCACAATGCAGCACTTTCCAGCATCTTACGGGCGTGCTCCAGTGTGACAGGGGTGAGGTCTTTACCGCCCAGCATACGTGCGACCTCTTCAGCCCGGTCGGAACCGCTTACAGGGGTAATACGGGTGAGGGTACGGTTTTTTTGTACGGCTTTACTGACGACAAAATGGGTATTACCAAAAACGGCGACTTGCGGCAGGTGTGTGATACAGAGGACTTGGCGTGAGGCTGCAACGGTGCGGAGCTTGCGGCCGACAGCGTGACCGATTTCACCACCGACATTGGCATCGATTTCGTCGAAAACCAGAACCGGTATGCGGTCGTGGGTGGCGAGGACGGTTTTGACAGCGAGCATGACGCGGGCCACCTCACCGCTGGAGGCGATATCACGCAAGGCGCGCATGGGCTCACCGGGGTTTGGGGCAAAGCCAAAAGAGACGACATCGGCACCATCGCTGCGCGGTGTGGTGGGGGTTATTTCGACATCAAAGCCGGCACGGAGAAACCCGAGGTCGTGGAGTTCTTTGGTGATAGCTTTAGCCAGTTTACCGGCTGAGGTGTTGCGGGCTTTAGTGAGGAGAGCGGCTTGAGCAGTGCGATGGACGACTGCGGCGGCGATCTCATGTTCGAGCGCTTCAATTTTCTCATCACGGCGTGAGATGTCATCGAGCCGAGCGCGGCTTTCATCGAGCCGGGCGAGGATATCGGCGATAGTGGAGCCATATTTCCGCTTGAGACGCTGAACCAGAGTCATACGTTCTTCGAGTTGCTGCAAGCGGGCGGGGTTTGCATCGATACGTTGCAGACGGTCGGCGGCGCTATGGGC
Organism: Lentisphaerota bacterium; assembly: GCA_012520735.1. Lineage (GTDB taxonomy): Bacteria > Verrucomicrobiota > Kiritimatiellia > RFP12 > JAAYNR01 > JAAYNR01. Next base: position 3,988 of record JAAYNR010000029.1, read on the forward strand.
TACCTCCTGGACTTGCGTGGCGGCAGAGGCGAGCTCAGTGCGCCAGTTTTCGGCTTCGGGGAGGAGGTGGGCTAGATCATGGAGACGCTGCTGAAGTGAAGCCAGAGTGTCAAAGGCGGAGCCTTCGGCATCGGTTAAGCCGTCAAGGAGGATATTACCTGCTGCGAGGATAGCTTCGGCATTGGCAGCTTCGGCGTGACTGGCGATAAGGTCGTCTTCGTCAGCATCAGAGAGCGAAGCGGCGGTGATTTCATCGACAATAAATTGCAGGCGATCGGCTTCAATGGCGAGGTCACGTTCATTACCGAGGAGGGCGTCCCGTTGGCGTTCCAGCTCAGAGACACCTTGCCAGGCGGTAGAGTAGGCCTGGCGGAGTTTATGGTGATGGCCAAAGCTGTCGAGGAGCTCGAGTTGAAAGAGGGGATCGAGCAGTGACTGGTGGTCGTGTGGGCCGTGGATATCGACCAGTAGTGTACCGATACGCCGTAGCGAGTGGACAGTGGCGGTGGTATCGTTAACGAGGGCGCGTCCGGTACCGGTGGCTGAGATATGGCGGCGGACAATGAGTTGTCCCTCCTCACAGGGAGGGATACCAAACTCGGCGAGTTCGTTATCGATAGCGGAGCTGTCTTCAAGAGCGAAGATAGCTTCAACGCGGGCTTCGGGTGCACCGCTGCGGACCAGAGAGCGGTCGGCCCGTCCGCCGAGGACAAGATCGAGGGCACCCATAAGGATAGATTTACCGGCACCGGTTTCACCGGTAATGGTGTTAAGACCGCTACCGGGAGTGATAGTGGCCTCTTCAACAATAGCCAGATTTTGAACGCGGAGGTGTGTTAGCATAATTTGACCGTTTGTTAGTCAAAGACGGCATAAGATTACATTTTGCGTTGGTGTCATGCAAGCTTGTTATGCCAAGGTGGGGTATCTGGCATAGCAGCGAGAAACTCATGGTTAAGGGTAGCACTGTATGTGGAGTCAAACGTGCCATTAAGAAAACGGCTATACGATTCGTCATGGAAGCGCCGCCAGGAGGCATCTTCCCGGCCGGGGATGATAGGGTAAAAGAGGGTGTTGGCTTCATTAGCGGCAGTGAGATCGCCGGGGGCATCGCCGATCATGAGGACTCTATCGGAGTCATACCGGCCATTACTGGCTTGAGTGAGGTGGAAGGCTTTAGTGCCGATCTCCTGTCCGGCGATAGCCTTGACCAAATGGGTTATGTTATGGTGGTTCCACTCTCGCATCAGTGCTTGTTCGGGGGTTTGCGAGACAACAATGGCATCACTGTTAGCGGCGATTAATTTAAGACTGGTCAAGGCCCAGGGGAAGGGGTCGACCGGTCTCATGTGGTTATCGATAGAGTCGTTAACGGCGAGGCTCCAGCTAAGAAGTCGTTGCAGTTCAGGATCATTGGTTCGTTTAGTTTCAGCGATCAGCGAGGGGTTACCGAGGGGGAGGCCGGAGTTGCAATAAGCCCGCAGGGCTTCGAGTTTCGGGAGAGGAGTGCCGGAATTACGGACTTCATCCCACTGGTGGAGGAGTTCAAAAGTGACGAGTAGATTAGTAAAGCGGTTACGGCCACGGTTTTTAGAGGTGAGATTAACAAACTCAGCAGCGGCACGGACTTGAGGTTCGAGTACTTCGAGGTTCCAGAAGCGGCAGATAAGCGGGTGAAAATGGTCACGTTGCTTAACGCCCATGGTGTCGAATACACAGCCGTCAGAGTCGATACCGACAAAAGTGGTGTGTTCCGGGCGGAGCCTGGCGAGGTCTTCAGCAGTGGCGCTGCGCATAATCATTTAATAATCCTTTGTTATAAAGGGTGCAATACTACAGTTAGCAGATATGGTAGTGGATAGTGGCGTGAGAGTATATGATATCTGCCGTAAATTAGCCACTGTTTAACGGTAAAAAAGAGACCCGGGGTTTACCCGGGTCTCTTTTTGATTTAATGCTATGTTGCATTGTGGTTGGGGATTACATCCCCATGCCACCCATACCGCCCATGCCACCATCCATGCCGGGGCCACCGACAGGGGCTTCCTTTTTCTCGGGAAGATCGGTGATCATGCACTCAGTGGTGAGGAGCAGACCAGCGATTGAGGAGGCGTTTTGCAGTGCACTGCGGGAGACCTTGGCGGGATCGAGCACGCCGGCTTTGATGAGGTCGACAAACTCGCCGGTGGCGACGTTGTAGCCGTTGGCACCTTTGTCGTTCTTAACCTTCTCCACGATCAGAGCAGCTTCGAGTCCGGCGTTAGCGACGAGCTGACGCAGAGGAGCTTCGAGAGCACTGCGGATGATGGCAACGCCGACTTTTTCGTCACAGCAGGCTTCGACATCATCAAGAGCCTTCTGGCAGCGGAGCAGAGCTACGCCACCACCGGCAACCACACCCTCTTCCACTGCGGCGCGGGTAGCGTGCAGGGCGTCTTCGACGCGGGCTTTCTTCTCTTTCATCTCGGCTTCGGTAGCAGCACCAACTTTAATGACAGCTACGCCACCGGCGAGCTTAGCCAGGCGCTCCTGAAGCTTTTCGCGGTCGTAATCACTGGTGGTCTCTTCGATCTGACGTTTGATCTGAGCAACACGACCCTGGATGTCGCTGGTTTTACCGGCGCCTTCGACGATGGTGGTGTTCTCTTTTTCAACGGTGACGCGCTTAGCCTGGCCGAGGTCGTCGATCTTGACGTTTTCGAGCTTGATGCCGAGGTCGTCGCTGAGCATTTTGCCAGCGGTCAACACGGCGATATCCTCAAGCATGGCCTTACGGCGGTCGCCAAAGCCGGGGGCTTTAACGGCGCAGATGTTGAGTGTGCCACGGAGCTTATTAACAACCAGAGTTGCCAGAGCTTCGCCTTCGACATCCTCAGCGATGATCAGCAGTGGGCGGCCAGCTTTGGCGACGCTCTGCAGCAGCGGGAGGAGATCGTTAAGGTTAGAGATCTTTTTCTCAAAGATCAAGATGTAGGGGTTATCGAGTACGCACTCCATCTCTTCGGCATTGGTGACGAAGTAAGGAGATAGATAACCTTTATCAAACTGCATACCTTCGACGACATCCATAGTGGTCTCGATGGTCTTGGCTTCTTCGACGGTGATTGTGCCGTCTTTGCCGACCTTATCCATGGCATCAGCGATAATGGTACCGATTTCGGTGTCACCATTGGCCGAAATAGTGGCAACTTTGGCGATTTCGTCGGCATCCTTGACCTTTTTGGCCTGCTTATGGATCGCGGCTACCACAGCAGAGGTAGCTTTCTCGATACCACGCTTAATGGCCATGGGGCTGGCTCCGGCGGTGACGTTTTTCAGACCTTCGCGGTAGATACACTCGGCCAGCAGAGTGGCGGTGGTGGTACCGTCGCCGGCGACATCGCTGGTTTTGCTGGCGACTTCGCGAACCATCTGGGCACCCATGTTTTCAAACGGGTCGGCCAGTTCGATCTCTTTAGCAACGCTGACGCCATCTTTGGTGATGGTCGGCGAGCCGAATTTCTTATCCAGAATGACGTTACGGCCGGCAGGACCGAGGGTGGTCACTACGGCTCTACTGAGCTTCTGGACACCCGCCAAGACGGCCTGACGGGCTTCGCTCTCATACTTGAGTTGTTTTGCAGCCATTTTTAAAACTCCTTAATTAAACTAGTTAACTTATACAATCACACCCAGCAGGTCCTCTTCACGGACAAGCTGGTACTCTTTGTCACCAATTTTGACTTCGGTGCCACCGTATTTAGGCATAAGCACGCGATCGCCAACCTTGACATCAAAATCGACTGGTTTGCCATCGTCATCGACTTTCTTACCAACGGCAATTACCAGACCCTCCTGGGGTTTCTCTTTGGCGCTGTCGGGAATGATAATCCCGCCTTTGCTCTCTTCTTTTGCGTCGACGGGCTCGACAAGTACGCGAGCTCCGAGTGGACGGATTTTAGTCATTGTGTTCCTCCTGTTTGTTGTTTAGATCAGTTTGTTGGGTTTCGCCGGGAGACTCACCCGGGAAAGTGTTTATTTGTCGTCGTCGACCATGGTGTAGTCGGCATCGACGACATCGTCGGCATTGGTGTTGTCGCTGCTATTATCCGCCTGTTGGGCGGAGTCAGCGGCATCGGCTGAGGGGCCGGCGTGTGGTTGGTCGCCGGCCTGATCGGCGTAGAGTTCCTGAGCAATGGCACTCATGGCGGTATTGAGAGCCTCCTGTTTGGCCTTGATGTCGTCGATAGTGCCTGACTTCAGTGCCTCTTTAAGGTCCTCGGTGGCTTTTTCGACAGGCGCCTTTTTGTCGGCAGAGATTTTGTCGCCACTCTCTTTTAGAGTTTTCTCGACCTGATAGACCAGATTTTCGGCCATGTTGCGCGCTTCGACTTCGTCGCGGCGTTTGGCATCTTCAGCGGCGTGCAACTCGGCATCCTTACGCATCTGCTCGACCTCTTCCTTAGAGAGGCCGCTGGAGGCGGTGATGGTGATCTTCTGCTCGCGTCCGGTCCCTTTATCCTTAGCGCTAACGTTAAGGATGCCGTTGGCATCGAGATCAAAAGTGACTTCGATCTGCGGTACACCGCGTGGGGCGGGTGGGATACCGTCGAGTCCGAAACGTCCGATGGTTTTGTTATCACTGGCCATTTTACGTTCGCCCTGCAGTACGTGGATATCGACCTGTGGCTGATTATCGGCAGCGGTACTGAAAACTTCGCTCTTCTTGGTAGGGATGGTGGTGTTGCGCTCGATCAAGGGGGTCATGATACCACCGAGGGTTTCGATACCGAGGGTCAGCGGAGTGACGTCGAGAAGGAGCACATCTTTAACTTCGCCCTTGAGAATACCGCCTTGAATAGCGGCACCAACGGCGACGACTTCATCGGGGTTAACGCCTTTGTGGGGCTCTTTACCAAACAGCTCTTTGGCCTGTTCCTGTAGCCTGGGCATACGGGTTTGGCCACCGACGAGGACGACTTCGTCGACTGTTGATAGCTCGGCATCACGCATGCAGTTACGGCTGGGAGCGGCAGTACGCTCGATGAGGGCATCGGTAAGCTGCTCCAGCTTGGCGCGGGAGAGGGTGACGGTGAGGTGTTTGGGGCCGCTGGCATCGGCGGTGATAAAGGGGAGGTTGATATCGGAGCTCTGGGCACTGGAGAGCTCACATTTGGCTTTTTCTGCAGCCTCTTTCAGACGCTGCAGAGCCATGGTGTCTTTAGAGAGGTCGATGCCGTTATCTTTTTTAAACTCATCGGTGAGCCAACGCATGACGGCCATATCGAGATCATCGCCGCCGAGGTGAGTATCGCCATTGGTGGCTTTCACCTCAAAGACACCATCGCCGATATCGAGTACGGAGATATCAAAGGTACCGCCACCAAAGTCGTAAACGGCAATTTTTTCGTCCTTCTTCTTATCGAGACCATAGGCCAGTGAAGCAGCGGTGGGCTCATTGATGATACGGAGGACTTCCAGACCGGCGATGCGGCCAGCATCTTTAGTTGCCTGACGCTGACTGTCATTAAAATATGCCGGTACGGTGACTACGGCCTGAGTGATGGTTTCACCAAGGTAGGCTTCGGCATCGGCTTTCATCTTTTGTAGAATCATGGCCGAGACTTCCGGCGGGGAGTAGATTTTATCGCCGATTTTGACATGGGCATCGCCATTACTGGCACGGACGACCTCGTAAGGCATAAGTGCGGCCTCTTCAGAGATTTCATCGTATTTGCGGCCCATAAAGCGTTTGATTGAGAAGACGGTATTTTTGGGGTTAGTAACAGCCTGCCGTTTGGCAGCTTGTCCTACCAGACGCTCACCATCTTTAGTAAAAGCGACAATTGACGGTGTAGTGCGCGTCCCCTCAGCACTGGGGATCACGACGGGCTCTCCACCCTCCATGATAGCCATGCACGAGTTTGTCGTGCCAAGATCGATACCTAAAACTTTTGCCATGTTATTGCTCCATTCTACCTCTCTTTAAGGCCGTGTGGTAATGTCACACCAAAGAGGTGCTTATATTAAAGCAGGCAGTGTGCCAAGTGGGGTGTAATAATTGTAATATTTTTATAAGTACTTGTGGTGCAGTAAGTTATGAATGTGGAGAAGGAGTATGGATTTTGTGGGTGATTAATGGCTGGGTCAAAATGTCACAGTGTGTCGCAGCGGGCGGTGGTTTTTGCATCAATAATGGCGCACGCCGTAATGAGAGCCCGTGCTGCCGGGAAGGAGTAAGAGGAATGCCTTAATGGGGAATGCCTTAGTGCTCAAGCTGTTGGGAGGAAATTAACCTCAAAGAACGCAAAGAGGGCCAAAGAGAGCATGCCACTGGAAGGGATAACCACGGAAAACACGGAAAACACGGAAGCTCAAGCTGCTTGGGAAGGGGAAGGAAAGGAGGGGATTATCTCTTAGAGGCACAGAGAGTGACTTCAGACTCGGTACTAGGGACTCGGTGGTAAGGATGACGCAGTGACGTGGTGATTCGCTGATGGGGTGGGCTGATTTGGAAAATGAATTCGGAGTCCAAAGTACTAGGTCCGGAGTCAAACGGGCTGCCGAGATTAACCACGAATGAACACCAATGGGCACGAATGGTGACTGAATAGGCGATAAAATAAGGTTGAAAGAGAGGGCAAATAGACTTACTCGCGATCCTTGCTTGATGCCCTTACTCGTATCTTACTTAATCGAGCTCCTTAGTCGTAATATTACCCTTAATCGAAGTGTGAAGGGTGAAAAGTGGGGGGAAACTTTGTCGTGAGCCTTGTTGTGAGCTTTGTCGGGGCCGGGGGGAGGGTAACCACAGAAGGCAAGGAGAGGGGCGGAAGGCACGGAGAGGAATGCCCGAGCTACTGTGTCTCCGGGTGCTGCGGAGTAGGGCGTTGCGCCGTTGCGCACCGGGGGCCACCGTGACGGCGGCGGCGTGGGGAAGCCTCTGGCGGGGTGCATGTTTCCGTAGAGACCGCAGCTACGAGAGTGACCGCAGTGCCGTGGCCGCTTTCATGCTGTGAATGATTCAGATTTTCGGTGAAAAATGGGGGTTGCTTTTTGGGGTGTGTTTGGTGCATAATAGTGGTTCCGATGAAAAAGAGCTTCCATATAGATGGCGTATGCGGCGGCACCACACAGGGTGCGGCTATGGCATTCTTTTTCTCGGGCCTCCTCTTGCGTAGCCTATCCCTGTTGGTATGACAAGGGCGGGTATTGCATGATGCAATAAGAAAGTAATAGGAAAAAAGAGTGACCCGCTCCTTGCTGAAGAGGCAAAGGGCGGGTTTTGTTTTATTAAAACAAGGAGCAAATGATGAAAGAGGCACAAGCTGGACGAAGAGTTAAGTTTTTCGATACTACGCTGCGCGATGGCGAGCAATCACCCGGTTGCAGTATGAATCTGCGTGAGAAGCTGTTGGTAGCCTCGCACCTGGACGCAATGCAGATGGATGTGATTGAGGCGGGATTTGCAGCGTCGTCGCCGGGGGATTTTGCCTCGGTACAGGCGGTAGCGGAGATGGTAAAGGTGTCGGCGGTGGCGAGTCTGTGCCGTGCGCTGACGGCAGATATTGATGCTTCATGGGAGGCATTAAAAAAGGCGAAACGGCCGCGGATACACACTTTTCTGGCAACTTCTCCAATCCATATGGAGTTTAAGCTGCGTATGACACCGGATCAGGTTTATGAACAGGCGGTGGCGGCGGTGAAGTATGCACGGAATCTCTGTGATGATGTGCAGTTTTCGCTGGAGGATGCGTCTCGCTCTGATCCGGAGTTTATGTTTCGGGTGATTGAGGGGGTGATCAAGGCGGGAGCCGGTACGGTGAACATCCCTGATACTGTAGGCTATGCCATACCGTCGCAGTTTGGTGAGCTGATTGCCAGTATTTTTAACGCTGTGCCGAATGTGGGTGATGCGGTGATTGCGGCTCATTGTCATGATGATCTCGGGTTGGCGGTGGCTAACTCTCTGGCGGCAGTGCAGGCCGGTGCAGGGCAGGTAGAGGGGACAATTAACGGCATTGGTGAGCGAGCCGGCAATGCGGCACTTGAAGAGGTGGCGATGGCGTTGCGGACTAGAGCTGACCTGTTTGGGGTGGAGTTTGGAATAGATACGACCAAAATCTACGCGGCCAGTAAGTCGGTGCAAGCAGTAACCGGCAGCAGGGTGCAAGCAAACAAGGCGATTGTGGGTGATAATGCCTTTGCGCATGAGGCGGGGATACATCAGCACGGGGTGATGATGAATGCCGAGACGTATGAGATCATGACTCCGGAGTCGATTGGTATACCGCGCAATAAGATGGTGTTGGGCAAACACTCGGGACGCCATGCCTTTAATCAGCGGTTGCAGGAACTCGGGTTTAATTTTGAGTCTGATCATGTTAAGGTGCTCTTTGCTGAATTCAAGGGGCTGGCCGACCGTAAAAAGGTGGTTTCGGATGCCGATATTGAGGCGTTGGCTCGCGGACTTGCAACGCAAGCCGAGGAGAAGGCGCGTCTGGAGCGGTTTGTTATCAACTCTGGCAACACAATTACCAGCACCAGTACGGTTAATCTCTATTATGATGGACATACGGTGGAGCAGGTGGCGATTGGGTCGGGCCCGATTGATGCCTCGTTTAAGGCGATTAATGCCATTATGGGCTTAGACTTGAAGCTGGAGGCGTTTTCACTGTCGGCGGTTACAGATGATACCGATGCGCAGGGTGAGGCCAATGTTAAGGTGCGTCATGGGAAGCGGGTCTATAATGGACATGGCCTTTCGACAGATATTGTCGAGGCGAGTGTACGCGCCTATCTGGCGGCTATTAACGTGCTTTTGAGTGAACAGGGTGATTAAAGAGGGGGTCCTGTTATGGGAATGACAATGACACAAAAGATACTGGCCCGTGCGGCCGGTTTGGAGAGTGTGGCCGCAGGGGAGCTGGTTGAGGCTAAACTCGACTTAGTGTTGGGCAATGATATCACCGCACCGGTGGCGATTAATGAGTTCGCCAAGACCGGTGCGGCGGAGGTCTATGACCGGGAGAAGGTGGCGCTGGTGCCGGATCATTTCACGCCCAACAAAGATATTAAGGCGGCAGAACAGAGTAAAAAAATGCGTGATTTTGCCGGTAAATACGGGATCACCAATTTCTTTGATACCGGAGAGGTCGGTATTGAGCATGTACTGTTGCCGGAGCGGGGTTTGGTGGGACCGGGCGATGTGATTATCGGGGCCGACAGCCACACCTGTACTTATGGAGCTTTGGGGGCGTTTTCGACTGGTGTGGGGTCGACTGACATGGCAGCCGGCATGGCACTGGGAACAGCGTGGTTTAAGGTGCCGGCGGCGATTCGCGTGGAGCTGGTGAATCACTTTAGCGACAAGTGGGTCTCGGGGAAGGATGTGGTGTTGCACCTGATCGGGCTGATTGGCGTTGATGGTGCACTTTATCAGTCGCTGGAATACCGAGGCGACGGAGTAGCGGCACTAACAGTTGATGATCGTCTCTGCATAGCCAATATGGCGATTGAGGCTGGTGCCAAAAACGGTATTTTTGAGGTAGATGAGGCGACCCGCGCCTTTTTGCGTGAGGTAGGGCGGGATCAATACCGTGAAGTCACGGCCGATAGCGATGCCGTTTATGAGCGGACAGTGAGGATTGATCTGGCAGAACTGAGTTCTACGGTGGCATTCCCTCACTTGCCGAGCAACACCAGGCTGGCCAGGGAGTCGGGCGAGATTAAGATCGATCAGGTGGTGATAGGGTCGTGCACGAATGGGCGTTTGAGTGATCTGCGTGTGGCGGCACAGTTGCTGAAGGGGCGGCGGGTGGCAAAAGGTGTGCGCTGCATTGTGATCCCGGCGACCCAGAAGATCTATCTTGAGGCGATGCGTGAAGGGTTGCTGGAGATATTTATCAATGCCGGGGCGGCGGTTTCGACCCCGACCTGCGGACCGTGTCTGGGTGGTCACATGGGGATACTGGCCAAAGGAGAGCGAGCGGTCTCCACAACCAACCGCAACTTTGTGGGCCGTATGGGGCACCCGGAGTCGGAGGTTTATCTGACTAATCCGGCAGTAGCGGCGGCCTCAGCTATTACGGGTCGCATTACTGATGCCAATGAGATATAATCGGTGCTTGTTTTGAAAGGTGTAGATCTATGAATGCAAAAGGGAGAGTGTTTCGTTACGGTGACAATGTTGATACCGACGTGATTATTCCGGCGCGTTATTTGACTACTTCAGATGCTGCTGAATTAGCGTTGCACTGCATGGAGGATATCGACAAAGATTTTGTTAAAGAGGTGCGGGCAGGCGACATAATTGTGGCTGATGCTAATTTCGGGTGTGGGTCGTCACGTGAGCATGCCCCGATAGCGATAAGGGCATCAGGGATTGCCTGTGTGATTGCCGCCAGCTTTGCCCGGATTTTTTATCGCAACGCGATAAATATTGGCCTGCCGATTCTGGAGTCGCCGGAGGCGGCAGCAGGGATCAAGGCCGGCGATACGGTTGCGGTCGATTTTGACAGCGGGGTTATTGTAAACGAGACCAGCGGGGCGTCGTTTAAGGCGGTGCCGTTTCCGGTGTTTATGAAAAACCTGATTGCACAGGGTGGCCTGGTCAATTATGTTAAAACTAAACAGGCAGGAGTTTGATGTAACCGTGGCAATATTGCCAGAGACAATGTAAAACAAAAATATAAAGGAGGTACCATGATGGCAGAGAAGAGTTTGGCAGTGATAAAACCGGGTTTGGTTTCGATCTCATTCCGGTCGCTGACACCACGTCAGATAGTTGACTTGTGCGTACGTGCGGGTCTGGAGGGGATAGAGTGGGGAGGTGACGTACATGTGCCACATGGTGATATCTGGGTAGCGAATCAAGTGGCTGAGATGACGGTTGAGGCGGGGTTACAGGTAGCGGCTTACGGCTCTTATTACCGTGTGGGACAGAGTGAGGCCGACGGCTTAACCTTTAAGGCCGTGCTCAACTCGGCGGTATTGTTGGGAGCACCGCTGATTAGAGTCTGGGCTGGAGTGAAAGCGTCGGCGGCTACAGACGATGTTACACGTGAGGCTGTAGAGGCCGATGCCCGACGCATTGCGACGATGGCGAGTGAGGTTGGTGTAGCAGTGGCTTATGAGTACCATGCCAACACCTTGACCGATACGGCCGCGGCTGCGGCCAGTCTGATGGCGGCAACTGCGGGGGCAGGGATGAAGTCCTACTGGCAGCCGTCGTCGGGGTGGACACACTCTGAGCATATGGCGGCTTTGCGTGATATTTTGCCGCATCTGACCAACCTTCATGTTTACCACTGGGCTAACCGCGAACGCTTGCCCCTGGCGCAGGGTGCAGAGGTGTGGGCTGATTTTCTGGCTGTTGCGGCTGAGGCGGGTATACCGCGCTGGGCACTGCTGGAGTTTGTACGTAACGACGATCCGGAGCAGCTTATCGCTGATGCCGCAACCTTAAGTGAGTGGCTTGTCTGATGAATCCATACGCTTTTTTCCAGGATATGTCTGTGATATTGGTGGCGGCGGGTTTGGTCGCCGCGCTCTTCATGCGTTTTGGCTGGCCCAAGGTTATCGGCTATATTCTGGTTGGAGCGTTCCTTGGTCAATACACTTTTGGAGGGTCTTTTGTACACGACCCTGAGACAGTCAACGTACTGGGGCAAATCGGGGTGATTTTCCTGATGTTCTCACTAGGGCTGGAGTTTAATATCCGCAAGCTCAAGAGAGTTGGTCATGTGATTTTCCCGACAGCAGCCTTTGATATGGCGGTGATGATCTGGGCCGGATATATAGTAGGCACCAAGTTTTTAGGCTGGGACACTATCCCCAGTCTTTTTCTGGGGGCAGCCATCAGCGATTCAGCCACGACGTTACTGGCCAAGACAATTAACGAGATGGGTTGGGGAGCGAGGCGTTTTACCAAGTATATCTTCGGGATAACAATTACAGAGGATCTGTTTTGTATCGGTGTACTGGCCTTGCTGACAGGATTAGCCGCTTCGGGGTCGCTCAAGTTTACCGCAATGTTGCTGAGTATGGGTGGGCTTCTCCTCTTCTTGGTGGGAGTTTTAATTATTGGTATTCTTATAGTGCCCAAGGTTCTCAACATGGTAGGGCGGCTACAAGACGATGAGTCTTTATTATTGGCGACCTTGGGGGTCTGTTTTTTAGTAGCGTTTATAGCCTTTCAGCTCGACTTCAGTTTGGCTCTGGGGGCGTTTTTGATTGGTGTGGTAGTGGCGGAGAGCGAGCCGCTGAAGCGTATTTATGATCAGTGCGTTCCGCTGCGTTCGGTCTTCAGCGCCATATTTTTTGTAACGATAGGTTTGCTGGTGGATCCTGCTTCTATGCTGGCCAACTGGAAAACGATTACTGCGTTGACGGCTGTGGTGGTGGTTTTAAAAATAATAAACTGCACGATTGGTTCCTTCCTTACAGGGCTTGACTTTAAAAACGCCCTGCAAACAGGTATAGGGCTGGCGCAGATTGGTGAGTTTGCCTATCTGGTGGCGTTAATTGCCGTGACCAGCGGAGCCGCTAGTAACGAGCTTTATCAGGTGGCGGTGGGGGTGTCGGTTTTGACTACAGTGTTGAACCCCTTTTTATTACGGGCTTCGGATCCCATTGCTGACTGGACCCTGAAAAAGATGTCGCCACGTGTCCGTTTAGGTATGGATACATACGCCGACTGGGTTGACCGTTTTATACACACCCGTACCAGTGGCGCAACGACCCGGCTACTGCGTGTAAACATCGCCTTGCTGGCGTTGCAGATGGTGCTGATTGCGGTCTATTTTGCAGCGGCGGTGATGTTGGCTAAGATTGACTATACTAGGTTTTCTCCATTACTTGAGGAGAACAAACGGACATGGCTTTGGGCATTAGCCTGTTTGATTTCAGTGCCTAATGCAGTGATAATGCTGTTCAGGGCGCGATCATTTGGTGGGGTGGTAACAGATATAATGGTGAGCGGACACACGGCACAGTCGCGCTGGGCTATCTCAATGCGACGTGCCTTCGGGTTACTTTTTATAAGTGGTGCGTTGGCGGCACTCTATCTGGAGGTGACATTACTCAGCGGTTTGATTGTGCCGGAACAGGCCTGGGCGCGTGGCGTAGTGGGTTTAGTGCTGCTGGTAGTGGGGGTTGTCGGGTGGCGCCGCTTCAGACGCTTTGGGGCAGAGTCTCTGCAGACATTAAGCAATGTGTTGACACAAGAGAAGGAGGCGGGGCATCAGGGGAGATTGTTGCCCCATGCCTGGCAGGTCCATTTTGTATTGCCGCAAGGGTCACTTGCCTGTGGACGGAGTTTACGCGAGCTCGATCTGCGTGCCTGTACCGGTGCCAGTGTGGTTGGGCTGGAGCGTGAGGGTGAGATACGGGTAAATCCGTCGCCAAATGACATTTTAAAAAGTGGCGATACACTACTTCTGCTGGGTGATGGTACACAGATTGCACATGCACGGGCTATGTTGTCGGAACCGAATGAGGGGTAGAGTGTGGATTTTGATGACCGAGCTATAATCACTGACGATGAAGAGCTAGAGGAGTGGGAGCATGAGCGGCGGCGCTGGTTGCCCAATGTGATGTTGTGGCTTCTGTTGGGGCTTGCTGTATTGGGGGTGGTGCTACTGCCACGCATTCTGTCGTTACCGGCGGTGCGGGAACGGGTGGTTAGCCATATTAATGAAAAAATAGCACCGGCCACGCTGGCAGTTGACGAATGGTCGTTATGCTGGCGTCGTGGGCAGCGGGCAAGCGGGGTCAGCTTCAGCGATCCGGAGCGTGGCGTAGATATAGCAATTGGCGACATTGAGGTGTCGGCGCGATTGTTGAGTTTGCTACCTTACCGCTCTGTTAATACCGGGACAATCACCCTGAGCAACCCTACAGTAAAATTAACACCACAAGAGACAGTTATTGAAGAGGATTATAACGGCTTTGTGGCTGAGTGTACGCCGACTTTGGTGGACGACGATGAAGAGAGCGATGTTGAGGCTGTTGCAGGTATTACTGATGTAGTTGAGTCACAGCCGGCGGTGGTGTCGAAAAAGAAAAAAACTGTTGCTACATCTGAGCCATTGGCACGCCTGCGCCGTCTGCCGGTTAAAGGGCGTATCGTGGTAAACGGTGGGCGGGTGGTTTTGGGTGACGCCACTTTTGGCGCGGTGACACTGCTAGACCAGCTAAGTGGGGCACTTGCTATGAGTGGCTGGAGGGAGCCACTGGTGGCTGAGGCTGAGGCTACGGCACCACTGGGCGAGAATAGCGGTACACTGGCTGTGAAAGGAGAGCTCCCTGCACCGGAGTTGCTGATGAGACGTGAATTCAGCGACCCGGCTTGTCTGGGGAGCGTGCATATGGCTATAGACTCGCTTGATTTGCGTACATTGGCACCACTGCTCGCTTTCTTCAGTGGCAAAAAATGGGTCGACAGCGGTATGCTCGACTTGAAAGCAGATATCTCCTTTAAGGGACGGGAGCAGGTTGCGGCGAAGGCTGAACTTGGGGTAGTTGGGTTGGTTATGGCTGTGAGTGGTACTGCACCGCCGGCACCGGGCGATGTACATTTGAACTTTGCCGCCAGACGTGACAATCGTGGGGTAGTAGTTGATTCATGTAAACTGGTATCACCATGGGGTGAGATACGAGCGGACGGGCGGCTGGAGACTAGTGCCACCGAGGCTACACCTGTGGGAGTTGTTACGGCTCGGGGGCGGGTAGACCTGGCGACATTGGTGCGTGATTTCAGACCTTTACTGCGCATCAATGAGGCGCTAGGGGTGAATCGCGGGGAGGTTAGTTTTGACGCGAAACTGAGCGGTTCAGCACACGAGAGAGGGTTTGTCGGGGAGGTCGCGGCTCATGATCTGGCGCTTGTTTATGATAACAAACCGGTACGTATTTCACGGACGCCACGTTTGGTACTTGAGATGCGACTACCGTATACCGAGTCACCGATAGTTGACAAGTTTGAGCTGACTCTGCCATTTGCGGCAGCGCGTGGTGCAGGCCGCTTTGACAAGGGGGCACTGAGTGGTGAGATAGACCTGACAGCGATGTCGCGCGATTACCGCAATATAATAGCGGGGTGTCCATTGATGGTAGGGAATATTATGTTCCGCATTGGCAGTACTCGGGTAGGGAGCCATGCCCAGTTAGATACCACAGCGAGTATAGAGAATCTGGCGGTACAACTGCGTCCCAGCAAAAGGGTTGTGGTAGAGCAGGCAGATATCCGTTTGTTGTGTCGTGTGCCACTTGAAGAGGGATTGCCGCGGCCGGTGATAGAAGACATCTCCTGGACATACGCTTTTGATGCCGGAGTGGTTAATGGCGGTATTGCACGTGTCCTATTGGCGGCAGGTGGTAAGCCATCTACAGCAGAGGGGATAACGGTGGCGGTTGATCTGGAGTTGGCCAAAGCGATAGCTGCCTTGGGTACAGTTGTGCCACTGGCTGCCGGGACAACGTTTGAAGGGAGGGCATTGTTTAATACTACTGCCGAGTTTACAGCCGGAACCTTGGCGGCACGTTATGCAGCGGCTATACACAACTTCCGTTTCAAGAGTGCTAAGTGGGGTCATGAAGAGCGTGAGGCGAGAGCCAATGGCAGTGTAGAGTGGCGTTTGGGGATGGATGAGTTGAAGATAAATGAAACGGTTGTGTCAGGGGAGTGGCTTGAGGTGGTTAGCAGTGGTATGATTCGCGATTTGGCTGGGAGTATGGCTGCCAAGCTGGATGGGACACTCAAAGTTGATTACGATGTTCTGGGGCAACGGATTGCAGCGACAGGGCTGAACATGGCCGGAGCTGCCGGTAAGCCGGCGGCGCGTAATTTTACATTTCAGGGGAATCTGGCCAATGGGGTGTCGGCACTCCGTTCATACGGAGCGGCAAACGGAAGTCTTGGGGTGGGGAGTCTCTATTTTCTTGGCCTCGACATAACCCCGGCTGACACCTCATTTAAGCTGAAGGATGGTTTGTTGTCACTGGCTTATCGAACACAGGCGGGGGCAGGGAAGATAACACTGTTACCACAGATACAGGTGGCGATCCATCCGCCTGTAATGGAGATCGACGGTACGAGCCTGATATTGGAGCGGGTGCCTCTGACCCAGCCTATGACCGACATGCTGTTGGCCATGGCAAACCCACTGTTGCGGGGATGTCTGGCTGGTGAAGGGGGGGTGAGTCTGGAGGTCAGTGAAATGTCAGTGCCTTTAGCCGCCGGCATGGCAGATCAGATAGAGGCCACATGCAGGATCAAGTTGCACGATGCTCCTTTTGTTATGGCGGGAGTGTTAGGAGAGATACTGGCGATAAGTGGTGTGGAGGCAAAAGAGGTTCGCTTCAGAGAGACAGAAATTACAGCGGTTTGCCGTGATGGCAAGGTGACAACCTCTCCCTTTGAAGTGAGTATTAACGGTCATATTGTCCGCTTTCACGGTGTGGTAGGGTTTGACCACTCTGTGGCTTATATTGTAGAGGTGCCACTAAGTCGTAAATTGGTAGGCAAGCGTGTTTGGCCATATGTAGAGGGGATAGTATTACGTTTCCCGGTGGGTGGTACATTGACAAACCTGCAATTCGACAAAGAGGGTGCCAGAAGAGAGGCGCAGCGTATATTAAGAGAGGCTGCGGGGCGCGTAGTTGATGGTGGAACAGTACTCGAGGTGCTGGAGACGCTTTTCAAATGATTTGTGAGTTATTGGCGGGTTCCTTTGTGGCGATGGTTTTGGGAAGTAGATTTTGAGGAGGATGGTAGTGGATAGTTTATTGATACGCAACGCAAGGCTTGATGGACAACTGGTAGATATATTGGTTGAAGGGGGCGTTTATAAAGAGATTGGTCCGGATGTGGGGGTGTCGGCTGAGCGGGTGCTTGATGCTGGCGGTAAGCCGATAGTACCACCGTTCTACAATATGCACACCCATGCGGCGATGTCACTGATGCGTGGTTATGCTGACGACATGGAACTCTTTAAATGGCTTAATGAGTATATTTGGCCGGCGGAGAGAGATATTTCACCGGAAGATGTTTATCATGGTACCCGACTGGCTATTCTGGAGATGATCCGTACAGGGAGCATTTTTTTTAATGACATGTACTGGTATCCTGATGTTGCACTACAGGCAGTGGAGGAGATGGGTGTACGGGCGGCATTGGGACGGTTTATCATTGAAGAGAGTCCGGGCAGGATACATCGGCTTAACATTGAGGCCAACAACTCTCTGGAGAAGGCGTATGAGAGGTCGGTGGTGCGTGATCGGGTGTTTCTCACCTGGTCCCCACACGCAATTTATACGGTTTCCGAGGCGACGTTGCGGCGAATTGGTGAACAGGCTATGGCTACCGGGGAGCACATCAATATTCACGCGTCAGAGACGATACGTGAGGTGGAGGATGCGCTGAAAAAATACGGGATGTCGCCCATTGCCTGGTTGGATAAGTGTGGTGTTTTGGGACCCAAAACAGTGCTGGCTCACTGTGTACACCTAAGTGAAGCTGACATAAAATTGATCCGTGAACGCGGGGCGACAGTGGTGCATATGCCGGTCTCCAACGCCAAACTTGGCAGCGGTAATTTTAACTACCGCAAGGTCGTGGAACTGGGTGGCTGTAACTTTACCATTGGCACAGACGGCAATGCCTCTAACAATAACCTCTCGATGTTTGATGAGGTGAAAGCCGCAGCATTAGTGGCAAAGCTGACAACGGGTGACCCTGCCTGTGGGAAAGATGATGCACTCTGGAAGGCTGCGACCAGAGGTGGGGCGCAGGCCTTTGGTATTAACGGGGGCATTATTGCTGAGGGAGCGGTAGCTGATGCTTTGCTCATCGACGCCTCTAATGTGCTGATGGTTCCTGAGCATTATCTGGTGGCTAATATGGTCTACTCGGCCGACTCCTCATGTGTAGATACGGTAATTTGCGGTGGCAGAGTGTTGATGGAGGGGCGGCGCATTGATGGAGAAGCCGATATTATTGCCGGAGCCAGAGAGAGGGCGCAGCGGCTCGATCGGATTCAGTTGTAAGGTGTATTGAATAGGCAGAGGTAGCGAGGCGCAAGATACGGGGCGGAGAAGGGCACGAGATGTTACTTGCCGATCTCCATTAACGACTGGAAGGCACTCATCAGCAGGAGCTCCTGAATGATAGGTTGGCCGCGGCTGATGGCTGTCTGGAGACTGTTAAGTTCATTAGCGGCAAAGCGGACGTGAGAAGCAGTGTCGCCGTTTTTGTCGGGTGGTAGGCGAACGGCTATAAAGCCATCACCGGTAGTAGGGATACGGCGCACCATCTCGGTGCGTGACCCCGGCAATACTTTGACAAGGTTGTGGAAGAGGCGCACAGGATAGAAGAGTGAGATAGATTCGGCTGTTGGTGGCAGACGGTAGTTACCGGTAGCGGCGAGATGCTGCAGGTGTTGAGGGTTGGCGGTGGCGTTTTCAAGAGACTTTAAAACATCAGTAATTGAGCCGGGGGGGCCGAGGGTCAGAGCCAGGTTAGATCCGCTGAGTGCTACCTCACAAGTGAGGCCTTTAGTAGCAAGAGCGATCAATAGCGGTAGGGTGTTGGCATCGATGGTGGCATGGTGTTGCCTTTGAGTGGTGTGGTCGGTGTCGGTTTTATGATAGACGAGTTGGTATGAGTGTATCTCAACTCCGTTTTCCCTGCGCAGTGGCTGGGTATGGTACGTAAGATCCTTGCCAAAGCTGGCCGTGGCCAGCGTCTGCGTTACAATATTTAACGCTTGTGAGGGGTAGAGGGAGACGAGGCTTGAGACAAAAAGGAGTGAGTCGTTGTTGGCTGTAGGGGCCAGGAACGAGGTGTACGAGGTGATGTTTTTGGTAACAATTGTGTTGAGGGTGGGCATACCGGCGACTTGACGGTCAAAAATATTGGATATCCAGTCGCCCAGTGTAGAGGGGCAGGCATCGACAGCGGCAAAAATAGCATTTTCAGGGATTATGGTGGCTTGCGGCAAAGAGAGGGCTTTATTATGACGATTATGGTGTAGCTTATGGTTGGTTTTAGGGGTTATTGTAGCTTTCAGCGATAGGGCGATACCATCGGTTTCGGTAGCGAATACAATTTTTTCGACAGTAGGCAAGGAGACAGCTATCAGACCACTCAATAGTTGAGTCAGGTTATTGCCGGTGAGGGTGGTGGGGGTGGAGGTCTGCACCGGTGTCAATAATTGGGACATAGCGGCGGCATTAAAATTTCCGGCAAAGACGCCATCATAGCTGGTGCTGGAGGGGAGTAGGGGGGTAGTGAGGGTATACCACTCGATAAGCATGGCAGACTCGGAGATGATGGCTGTCTCTTTATCGAGGCTTACGGTGACGGCTTCAAAAGGCCAGTCAAAACTAGCGCGGGGCTGACTGAAGGTGACGCCCCATTTATGGCGTTCAAAGGCGGTATAGATGGTGCGCATGGCATCAAAAAGTTGCGCTCCATTGTCGTTAAGCCTACTGAAGACGAGTCTGTGAAAAGTGTTGGTTTCAGTTTGGGGCGAGGTCTCCTTAAAAAAGTATACCTTCAGGGGTTGGTTCAAATCTATCCCGGCCAGAGCGGGTGTATAGAGTAGGTGGCTGGCAACAGGTCTGATATTTTCAAAGTCGTAATCGAGAGAGGCTTGGCGGCTGAAGGCGGCGAGGGCATAAGAGAGGTGGGTGTAATTACGTGTCTCCAGATGGCCGACCAGAGTAAAAGGGGATTTGATGGCACTGGTACCGGCTCCTTTGGCCTGAGCGAATAGCGCTAGAAAAACGGCGAAAAAGAGAGAAAAGAAAATTGGTTTTTGCGTCATGAGAATCAGTGGTCTTCCGTGTGGTTCCGCTGATGAGGTGGCGGGAAGAGGGCGATAATGGCTTCGACCACCTCAATCAGTTTGGGGTCTGCGGTGACACAAGAGAAGACACGGTCGTCGATACGCCCATGCATCTGCGCCACGACAGTGGTGTCGGGGGGGAGATCCTTCGATTTTTTTAAGACATTACGGTTAATCAGTAATTGGAATATCTGCTGCATATCAGTACGGGAGAGATTTACCTCATCACGCTCATAGTCGCTCCAGTTAGAGCTGTCGACATCGACAGCAAAAGGGTTCAGCAATCTGCTGCTGGTACCGCGTGTTAGCACAATATTGCCACTACCAAGTAACGAAAGGCGCACCCCGCTGGTAGTGTTAGTGGTGGTGTAGTACATTTCCGCCCAGTTTAGCGACGATCCTGTGACGGCAAAGGGTTTAGAGCTTTGGGGCCACATTATACAGCCACAGAGGGTGATACCGAGACCGGCAAAGAGGAGTAACAGGGTGATAAAAGAGAGGCGGATTATCCCTGTTTTTTGTTTTTTCATAGATATTGCGTGGCTACTTAATACTGTACTCATGCCCTTACTTTACATTAATCGGCGGTGTAATGTCAAACTTCAGCGTCGGTTCAACAAAAGTGAATACTTGGCTTATTGTACCACAAAAGCTGGCAGGCGCTGCAGGCCTGTTGTTCAGAGGTTGCATAGCCCTGGTGTCCCCGACTTGTGTATGCGGAGGCAGAGTCGGACTATTCGGGGAGAATGTATATAGTGGGGAGTATTTTTTGCACCTGCCGCACCCCATCCATAAAAGCACTCAATGGGGCATCGGCGGGGACAAAAACCAGCAGTGTGCCGATGCCGGCACCGATCTCGGTGACTTTGGCACTCATGTCTGACCAATCTTTAATCTCCATAGGCTGAACAGTCAGCTTAGGGTCGAGGCTGTCGGGGTCGCTCCAGTCTTCATGAATATAGACAAACGTCCGTTTCCAGTTACCTGCTTCATCGCGTTCCAGACGCAGCTCATAAGGTTGCAGTAAACGCTTTTCGCGGTCGCGCCACTCTTGCTGCGGCATAAACGCTTTAAGGAAGAGTTGGTTTGGCGGTGGGCCTTCGAGGCGTGCGCCGTTGTCACCTTCGATTGCCAGAACAACGGCAGCAGCTTCGGTGGCGGCTTTAACTGTGAGGGCATCGTCAAAATAGAGCGACAGATGAGGTTCTCGTGAAGCGGCGGCCAGTGCCATTATCTCCTTGGCAATTACGTCAAAGGTGGTGTTTTTGTGGTTTTCATTGGCCGGGGCTGACTGTGATTTGTCAGTGGCAGATTTTGGGTGGTTAACAACTGACCATTGCCATGCCAGATCGGCCAGGCCGGCAGCGGGGGCTTGGAGATTGGCTGCCGGCACTACTTTTACCTCAATAGAGACGACACGTGGCGGTGCGGCAGCAGGTAGTTCAGGACGTAAAATAAATTGCCAGAGTGACTCTTTCTGCAGTGGTGTACCGTGGGCAAGGAAACGGCCGTAGGCGGCATTTTGGGTGATCGCATAGGGGAGGTCTATAAGGGTAGAGGGGGCGTTATAGCAGGAGATTATAGAACCGGGTGTCTCTTCATCGGCTTCGCAAGTGTTGTCGTCTTGCCAGACAGAGCCGACATAAGTGAAGATATTAGTCATGCTGCCACCTCGCTGCTGGTCGCTGACAAAAGCACCGATTGGTTGTTCGGGGCCGCCGGCAAAGGGACGCATGGTAAAGACGAGGCGCTCCCCTTTAGGCCAGAAGTTAAAGGCACGGGTTTGTACCGGGCGTCCGCGCGGCATGCCGATGGCTTCAAGGGCATGAGCGATGTCGGAAGGTTTGGCCAAGGCGACTCCGAGGGCTTCGTAATCTTTATCACTTACTTCACTGACCAGAACAAACTCTACCACACCACCCTTGCTGAGCCCGACAGCCTCACCGACAACTGTGACAGTACGAGTCTTAAGGTCGGCCACTACACCGGGCCAGACGCAGACATTATCACCGCCGTTTTTACGCTGGGAGTCAGTCCAGCGGCTGACGGCTTCGAGGTTAGCCTGACGTTTATCGCCCGGTCCGATGGCCTGAGCCACCACACTTAGAGAGAGCGAAGCGAGAGCTGCGGTCGCGAGCCAAGAGTATTTTTTCATAATAGTCCCCATATCTGCCTAATGTTGCGAGTCGAGTATACCATTTGACTGCCAATAACAGCAAGTTGCATTTTTATTGCCCCATTACCAAAAAATGCTTTAATATGTTTACCTGAATAACAGATTTTCTGTGAAGTCCTGAAGGATCAAGGTGGTTTTATTTAAGTGACTCGTTTAAGAATACGCATTTAAGAGTGGCGGCGTGAACGCTGATGGGGGACGGAGTATGGTTATGTGCCGTACTCCGTCCTTGTTAAGTTTTATTTAGTGTCGACGATAATACCGTCGCCATAAACAGCACTCTCGATGGAGACACCGAAGAAGGTTTGATAGTAAACCTTGTTGGCGTTTGCACCGCTACCGGGGGTGCGTAGTGATCCACAGCCGCTCAGCATGGCTACAAGTAGGCCGGCGGCACAGATTGTGAGAAGCTTCTTCATGAAGTTGCCCTTTCGCTGTTGTTAGTTTGTTTGTGTAATTCCGCTGCGTCTCCATCGGTTAATGGTGGCGCAACAGTTACTGTACGACTCTATTTGAAGAGCCGCAATATAGTATAGCCTGTTGGTGGTATTCTGGCAAGTGGTCTGATTTTCGCTTTTGCTACCATTTAAATCGGGGCTGTGGTATAATTGGCACATGAAATTAAAAATTATTAGATTGTTGGTGTGTAGTATGACTATGGCAGTAGGTTTCGCAGTGGCTGAGGGGCCGTGTGTTTTGTTTGAGGACGATTTTAATGGTGATGGTACGTCGCCATTAATGAAGGGTTTACTGGCTAAGGAGTATGTCAGCGTGGATAAGGAGGGGGGGCCGGATGGGTCGCCGGCGATCAAGGTGGCGTACGTAGGCTATGAGTTGGGGAGCCGGCGGGTGGTGCATAGGGTTGACATGGGCTGTCTGGTTGAGGATGCAACGCTCTCTTATGATGTTAAGTTTGATGAAGATTTTCAGTGGACACATGGCGGTAAGTTGCATGGTGTGGGACCTCGAGTAGCTGTGACGGGTGGTAACAAGAGGGTGCCGGAGCGGTGGAGCTCGCGGGTAAACTTTGCGGCAGAGGGACGGTTGAAGACATATCTGTATGATCAGAATCCCGACAAGAAGTGGGGGGTGGGGACTACCACTGAAGAACCCGTTTTAAAGCGGGGTGTGTGGCATCGGGTTCAGCTTTATACAAAATTGAATACACCCGGTGAGAGTAATGGCGAGGCGGCGGTGTGGGTTGATGGTCGGGAGGTGGTCAGAACTGAGGGTGTTATGTTCCGCGGTGTAGGGGGGAATAAGACGCTGATAAGTAGTTTTATGTTCAGTACGTTTCATGGTGGTAATACTGACAAGTGGACACCGCGTGATGCGGCAGGGAAGCCGACTACGGTTTATGCCTGGTTTGACAATTTTAAAGTGACTGAGGGAGCACCGGAAAAAGGAGTCGATGATGAAAAAAGGTAAAGCGGCTGTGTTTATGCCAGAGACGCGCAGTTTTGATGTGCGTGAGTATGAAGTGAGCTCACCGGCAGCGGGCAATGCAGGGTTGTCGTTGCGGTTTAGTGGTGTGTGTGGTACTGATGTCCATATTTATGAGGGTAAGCTTGGCCCGATGCCATTTCCGATGATTCTGGGGCACGAGTTTGTGGGGCGGGTAGAGGCACTTGGTGAGGGGGTAACAGTTGATGGACTGGGAACTCCGCTGGCGGTGGGTGATGATGCTATTGCCTGCGTGGCGATTCCGTGCGGTAAGTGTTTGAGTTGTACAAAGGGAGAGACAGCCAGTTGCATGGCGTTTGGTGTTACGTACAGCAAGCCGGCTGACGAGGCACCTCATTTTCATGGTGGCTTTGCAGAGTATCAGGAGATACCGGCAGCCAATCTGGTTAAAATAGCCCCAGGGCTTGATGTGCGGGCAGCAGCGGCGTTTCCGTGTGGCGGGCCAACCATTATCCGCGCCTGTACTTATGGTGGCGGTCTAGCCAAGGGCGAACTGGTGGTGGTGCAGGGCAATGGAGCCTTGGGACTCTTTGCCGTGGCTTATGCCAAGGCGCAGGGGTGTCGGGTGATATGTGTAGGTTCGGCGGCCAATGAGAAGCGTCTCAGTGCCACGATGGAGCTGGCACCCGATATTTTTGTAGACTTCCGCAAGACCGGTAATGAGGAGTTGCAGGCATTGGTGGTTGAAGAGGCGAAAAAATTGGGGCGTGGTGATGGTGCCGACGTGGTGATCGAGACGAGTGGAGACCCGAACGCCTTTCAGACGGGGCTGGTACTGTTGCGGACTCGTGGGCGTTATCTGGTGCCGGGACAATACTCTAATCGTGGTGATGTGGCTATACCGCCACACCTGATCACCTTCCGCGCTTTAAGTGTTATTGGCAGTGGTCAATACACCATGGCTGACATAGCGGTTTATCTTGAATTTCTGGCGGCACACCCGGACCTGCAGCGCATTTTTTCGGGGATGGTTGCCACCTATGCGGTATCGGATATCAACACGGCTATTGCTGATGCAGCGGCCGGGTGTGCCATAAAGGCTGCTTTTACAGTGTAGATGAGAGTTACGGACAGGGTAAATATTTGTCCATATTTCTTGGCAAGGAGGGCAAAATGAGAGATTGGAGAGAGGTGCGTCAGACCAAGACCAGAAATGATCGCAGTTGCTCTATGTTTGCCTGGCTGGTGGGGAAATACCTGCTTGATCATCCATATGGCAGCGAGCCGGAGGCTTTACGCAATGCCCGGGCCCGTGAATATGCGCTGGCACGTTTGCCGTTGCATGAGGAGATGTGCGATGAGTTTTGGGGTGGCCCGGCTACCTGCTATCGCATCCCTTACGCGGCGGCTGATTTTGTCGTGCCGGGGGCATCGTATAAGGAGTGTGCCGCAGCTTATGGTGCCACTACCAGGAGCTTTGCTTCTGGAGTAAACCACACTGTCCCAGATTATGAGATGGTGATTCTTCAAGGATTAGGCGGCTTCATTGAACGCGCCGAGGCGGAGTTTGCGCGGGACCCTGCACCATACCGCGAGGCGATGTTAATCTCTTTGCGGGCTCTCTCAGATTATATGGTACGAGCCGCTACTTTCTGTGAATCGTTCCATCCCGAAGCGGCACGCCGCTTGCGCAAGGTAGCCACGGAGCGCCCCGAGACTCTGGCTGAGGGGGTGCAACTGGTGATAACAGTGCAGGATATGCTACTGGTTGACAACGGTTATGCCAATGCTCTGGGTCGGCTCGATCAATACCTTTATCCACTTTATAAAGCCGACGAAGAGGGGCGTGAACAGGCTCTCGATATGATGTGCCACTTGATGATGATTGTGGATCGCTACCATGAGATTACCAACATCGCTATAGGTGGGGTAAAAGCGGACGGCACAAACGGCGAGAACGAGTTGAGTCTGCTGATATTAAAGGCGGTTGATGCGGTCCATTCGCCATCGACCAACCTCTCGGCCCGGTTGCATGATGGAAGTTCAAAAGAGTTTCTGCAGGCTTGTGTGCGGTTAATCGCCACCGGGATAGGGTTTCCGGCAGTTTTTAACGATAATATAAATATTACCATGCTGGTTGACGCCGGGATACCGCTGGAGGCAGCGCGCGATTACGCTCTGGTGGGGTGTGTGGAGACTGTGGTTGCGGGGCGTCAGGTGCCGTGGGGTGATGGGCGTTTCAATATGCCGGAGATTTTCTGCGATGTGGTGCGACGTCTCGCCGAGTTCGATACATATGAAGCTGTGGTAGAGGCACTGAAAGAGGGGATCAGTAAGGGGTTGATGGTTTATCGTGACAACTACCTTGCGGGGCTGGCTGCCTACCCGCCGGAGAAGTTCCCCATGCCGCTGTTATCGGCACTGACACGTGATTGCATTATGCGTGGTCTTGATGTTAATGACGGTGGTGCGGAGTTTCCCCGTTTTCATGGGGTAGGGATGATGGGGCTGGCGACCTTGGCCGACTCTTTGGCTGTAGTGAAGAAGTTGGTTTTTGAGGAGAAACGGATCACAGCGCAGGAGCTGGTTGAGGCGGTAGAGAGCGATTTTCAGGGGCATGAGGAGTTGCGGCAGTTGTGCCTTAATCAGGTGCCGAAATATGGAAATGACGACGATTATGTAGACTCGATAGCGGCTGAGATTGTGGCGATAGGGACAGGTGAGGCCGTAGCGATGGGGCTCCCTTGCGGTGGGCGTATATTCGGGTGTATGGCTTCGAATGTACAGAATGTCTCGGCTGGTGCCCAGACACCTGCTACGCCGGATGGGCGGCATGCCGGAGCACCGCTCTCTGATGCGGCATCGCCCTCGGGGGGGCGCGACCGTGAAGGGCCGACTGCTTTTGTCAATTCTATCATTAAGCCCGACTACACCGCACAGAACTGCACAGTCGTGAACATGCGCTTCACACCGGAGATGTTTAAGGGTGAAGAGGGTGTTGACCGCATGGTGGCACTTCTGCGCCGGTTTGTGAGCGGTGGTGGGCATGAGATGCAGTTTAACGTAACTGATAACGCTGTACTCGAAGCGGCAATAGCCAACCCGGAAGAGTATGGTGACCTGATTGTCCGTGTCAGCGGTTTTTCCGACTATTTTATTAATCTGGCCCCCGGGGTACAGCGCGATATTTTACGTCGCAGCATACATGGAGCAAATTGAGGAGAGTTATGAAATTAGCGACTACTACTGGTGAATTTAGCGACTACAGCGAGAGTCTGGCTGAGGTTGTGGCCTGCTTTGAGGGAACCGGGTTTCGCAACCTCGATCTCAGTCTATATCATACAATTTACAATGGTTCACCATTTCTGGCTGATAACTGGAAGGAGTGGATAGAGGCGGGTGGGGTTGAGGCTGAGCGTCGGGGGGTTACATTCATGCAGGCGCATTCGCCGAACGGTAACCCATACAGCGAAGGCGAGACATATGAAGTTTTCATAAAAGCTACTATACGCTCGATTGAGGCATGCGGCATACTCGGTATACCACACATTATTGTGCATCATTGTGATATTGGTGGTTACCCTTCGGCAGCTAACAGGAGGCTTAATCTGGAGCGGAACCGTGACTTTTTCGTCAAGCTGTTCCCCATGATGGAGAGAACCGGTGTACGGGTGTTGTTGGAGAATGGACCTGACACTCATGCGCCGACACCACATGAGAATCGGCGCTGTTTTGGCTCGTTGCCGTCTGAACTGCTGGAGCTGCGTGAGTTTCTCAACCATCCGCTGATTGCCACTTGCTGGGATACCGGCCATGCCAACATTCAGCAGCTCGACCAGTACGAGAGTATTATGGAATTGGGCGAGGCTTTGCACGGGGTACACATTGCCGATAACTATGGTGATGTAGATTCGCATGTGTCACCATTTATGGGGACAGTAAACATAGATTCGGTGATGCAGGGATTGCTCGACAGCGGCTACAAAGGGTACTTCACTTTTGAGTCTAACCGGATGCTCCACAGCAGCGACACCTGGCCTCATTACCGTCGTAAGTGGTCGTACAAAGGTGAGCCGGTGGAGAGGCTGGCTTATGTGCCACGAGAGCTGAAGTGGCACACCATAGTACTGCAATATCAGATTGGGAAGCATATCCTCTCGACGTATGGTTGCTACGAAGAGTAGCCGGTAAAGAGGGCGCGGTGGTGTCTGTATGGGTAAAAGTGACAGCCTGAGTGTTATGGGGCGTGTATCGCGGATTCAGCGGGCCTGCACAGGTGACGGACCGGGGTATCGGACAACAGTTTTTTTCCAAGGGTGCCACCTTCACTGTCCTTGGTGTCACAACCCCGATTATCGTCCCTTTGGCGAGCGGTTGAGTCGCAACACAAACCGTTGTTTAGGTTGCGGTCGCTGTGACGATATTATGGCACCGGACAGCGTTGGGGATATCGGCAAA
Organism: Lentisphaerota bacterium; assembly: GCA_012520735.1. Classification (GTDB taxonomy): domain Bacteria; phylum Verrucomicrobiota; class Kiritimatiellia; order RFP12; family JAAYNR01; genus JAAYNR01. The sequence goes on from JAAYNR010000029.1 coordinate 31,855, forward strand.
AGAGTACGAGAGTGTCCGGCAGGGGCTTTAAGCTTGTTGGGGCGGGAGATGAGTGTGGCTGAGGTGATAGGGGTGGTGCGGCGCGACATCTCTTATTATCGTGATACCGGTGGCGGGGTTACTCTCTCCGGCGGTGAGCCGCTGACGCAACCTGAGTTTGCCCTGGCACTGGCTGATGCGGCTCGGGCAGAGGGGATAAGCGTGGCGATAGAGACCTCCTGCGCGGTGCCGGAAAGTGTAGTTGTACGGTTTGCCGACGCTTGCATCGATCTTTTTCTGTGCGGCATCAAAGCCTCACGTGCCGACTATCAACGGCTCATTGGAGTCGACCCTGATCTGGTACTGAAAAACATATTTACATTGGCTGCTTCAGGGAGAGCGGTAACACTTAGAGTGCCATGTGTGGTGGGTTTGAACTTCAACGAGGGGTTGGCAGAGTTTATAAACGAAGCGGCTGCGATAAAGGGGGTTGGCGGGGTAGAGCTGTTGCCTTATCACAACTTCGGTAGAGGCAAAGCGACGATGGCCGGTCTGCCCGAGCCCGACTGGTCGGAGATGCGTGCACCTGATGAAGAAGAGTTGGTTGAATTTGCGCGAGGGCTGAAACTGCCGGGAAAGAGGTAAGTAATAGGTGATAGGTAATAAGTTCCGAAGTCCGGCGTCAAATGAACTGGGTTATGTCACGCCCTTTAGGGCTAAATTTATTATGTGACGTAAATCCGTGGCATTGTCACGGGCTGGTATGTATAGCCCTTTCAGGGCAGAGAGGGTAGATAAGTAGTGGAGCGGGCTGGTGGCGGGGGCTATGGTTTTGCGACCACGGAGTGGACGCAAAGGAGTGGTTAAGCGGTTTGACATTTAGCTGGTTTTTTGTCATAGTATTGGTATTCGGAACAAC
>JAAYNR010000109.1 GCA_012520735.1 Lentisphaerota bacterium
CATATCGTCATCAGCCGGCTCAACGGGGCGTCCACCACGTTTTGGGAATATAGCAAAATTATAGCCACGCGCGGTACTGATGGTAGCACCTTTGGGGTTTGGCAGAGGTTCTATTACCGGTATCTCGGCTTCGGCGCACGATTTTATAAAATTGTGTTCATCGACAATAGCGTCAAAAGTCCAGCGTCCCGGCCGGTAAAATTTAGCTATAATTGGTGTTCCGTCGTTGCAGGTGACCTCATAGACACGGTTGATATAACTTGGGAGCGGTCTGATCATGCCAGATAGCCGCTTACCGCACGCTGTCTCGACCATATCGAGAACGGCGGCAGGGTTTAGTTTGGCAAAATCTGCTGGTCGCTCTTTCATGCCCTATAGTGTGTACCTTTAGGGCCAAAATGGTCAACTCAAAAATTAGAAAATGAGAAAACTGCCGGTTAGTGGGTGGTCGCAGGAATAAAGCAATAGGCAGATGGGGGATTAGAATGCCTTAATGCGGGAATGCCTTAGTGCCTTAATAGTTTAATGTGAATGGGTGGCGGTAGGGCGTGTTTCGCCGAAACCGCCGCACCGTAACATGGTGTAATGCCGCTGGAGGCTGATACAGTCGATAAAGCTCACAATAAAGCTCACGATAAAGAATAGATGCCCTGTGAAGCCCTGAAGGGCGTGGTGGATGCGTTTAAGTGTGATTTCACTATTCACCTTTCACTCTCCCCCCTTCGTTTAAGGGTGGCGACTAAGTGTGGCGTTTAAGAGTAGCGGCGTGAATGCCGCCGGGATATGGGCTAGGGGCTCAAATTACAGGTGGTTATTAATGGTGGACAGATTTACTTTTTACTTGTATTGTTATGGGTAGCTTTTGAACGGCTGTATATTGTTATGGTGTATGCCATACAATTTTAGTAGTTGGTTGCCTTAACTTACGGGGGTGTATGATGAGTGGTAAGCAGAGGATGTTGGCTGTAGTGCTTGTGGTTGTTGTTTTCAGTGGTATGTTTTGCCGGGCAGCGGGTGAGGAGGGGGTGCGTCGGGTAGTAGAGACGCAACGATTGCTGTATGAACCGAGTGGTATGGAGTTTGTGGCCGGCAAGCTGAATCTTGAGGCAGTAACAGATTGGCGTATCTTGCGGATAGTCGATGGCGCGGAGGTAGTGGCAGAGCCGCAGCTTGGGTTGGGGAGAGAGGAGTGGGCTGCACTGACAGAGTACGATACCGGGAAGTTGGGGCTACGGGTGCTTGAAGCACATCTGGGGCGCAGGGGGACTCAGGCGGCATCGTCTGCTTTCTACACATTACGCCAATACGCAGCGGAGCACGATGGCAAGTGGCCACCTTCTTTTGAGGCGTGGCAGGAGTATCTGCAGCGGGAGGATGTGAATAAAGCTCAGGTGCTGCGGACTACAGGTTATGAGGAGAAGTTTGGGGTGTTTGGGGGTGAAAACTGTTGGGGGTTTGTGCATGATGCTCCCTGTGCAATGCGTTGGTATGATAATAATGGCGGTAAGAGATATGGGTGGCCTACCAATGATGCTGTGGTTTTGATGGAACTACGCCCGCTCTATGATGATGGTAAGCACCTTATAGTCCATGCCAATGGCTTTGTAGAGCGGGTGGCGATTAATGAGACGATGGTGGGGCGTTATGGCTGGACGATAAAACCGCTCCGGCAAAGTGACGGGGGGCGGAAGCCGCCTGAGGAGATAAGGTATGATCTTAGAGGGCGGCTGCAGGCACCGGGGTGGATGAGGTTTGTGGTATATAGCAGTAGTCTGGATAAAGAGGTTACCTGTGAATGGGTAATCGGTGATTTGCCACGGGTGGGTGGTGAGCCAGCGAAGGAGGTACGGAACGAATGGAGCCAGATGCGAGCTGCAAGTTGGCTGCAGATGACCACTGGTACACGTGATGTAAGCCTGCCGCTGTCAGCTCTACTACAGGTGGCCAGTGAGATTTATGGTAAGGATATTAACTCCTTACTTGAGCAGTTTGAGCGGAGATCATGGAGGAGAGGGCGCAATAACAGCGGGGGTGAAACAACTGTTTTTGGTATGCTGGGGGGTGAAGCAGCGGTGAGTGAGACGTTGCAGTTGCAGAGTCTTGCTCAGGTTAGTGGTGGTGGTAGGGAGGTTTTGTTAAGTGCTATTAATGGTGTGGAGGTGGAGTCGCATCCATATGAGGAGATGTTGGCGGGCGCGGTAGGGGGGCACCTGCCATTGGCGGAGCTAGTGCCGGCTGATCGTATGATGGTTTATGCTGCCAAACCGCAGGCTCTGGCGGCTTTTCTGGAGGATGGCGCGGCTTTTGTTTCACGGATAGGTGCTACATCGACGGGACGTAGCATTGATTATGGGTTAGTGGAGCGGTATTTGGCCAAACTGGGGATGAACAGTGAGTTGGCACAGCAGTTATTACGCTCGGGGATTGTTGCGGAGCTGGCGATTTTCCTGCCGGATCTGTTTCTGATTAATGGTACAGAGGTGACGCTGGTATGTTGTGTGCCGCAGTTGAAGAGTTTGGCGGCAGTTTTGAAGTTTGGGAATCTGGCTGATGGCGACCAGAAGCCGATGTCTATGAAGGCACCATTGAATGGTGCGGAGATCCATCTGGCGGCGAAGGGTGAGATTTTGATATTAGGGAGTGCTGCCAGTGAGGTAGCCAGAGCTTACGGATTGTTGCAGAATGGTGGTGCGGGGAGTTTGGGGCATAGCGCCGAGTTCAGGTATATGCTGCCCCAGTTGCCGATACTTGAGTCGACCCGTCTCTACGCCTATTTCTCGGATAGTTTTATCAGACGTCTGGTAGGTCCGGAGGTGAAGATAGGTCAGTTACGGAGGATGACCGAGATTGGCAGGTTGACAAAGATAGAGGCGGCACGTCTGCTGTGGGAGATGGATGGTAAACCGGGTGAAGAGCCAGGGCGCGATGTGATTGCGCAACTTCTGGCCAGTGGGTACCTGAAAGGTGAGGCGACGGCATATCAGGATGTGGTTTGTCATGAAGATGGCGCCATCAGCTCGGCGGCTTACGGCACGCTGGGGCAGATGAGCAGTTTGCTACAAAAGCCGATTACGCAAGTGACAGAATTTGAAGCGAAGAGCTATAAGCAGTATCGTGATCAATATACAAGTTATTGGCAGCAGTATTTTGATCCCATTGCGGTGCGTCTGGATGATACAAGCGACGGTGAGTTGCAGTTGACTACTTTTATTCTACCGTTGATCAACAGTAGTCTTTACGACACACTGCGAGAATTTTTCTCTATCAGCAGAAGCGACACATTACGTACTTTTATTGCCACGCCGGCGGCTCCATTGACAGTATCGTTTAATGTGAGCGAGGCATCATGGAGTGATATACTGCAAGATATGATGCCGGACGAGATGGTGCAACAAGCACCGGCTTTAGTGGAGATGCTCAATACTTTTAGCGGTGGGTTACATATTATGGTTCACGATAGCAACCCGGTTTTTGCAGCCGGTTCGGGTGAAATGCTGGCACTGGGCGGCAGGATTAATGGTGGAAGGGGGGCGGATCTTCTCTTACCGCTGGCAGTGACTCTCTTTACCCGCCCCTGCACGTTGCTGGTGGAGCTGACAACACCCGAAGCGGCTCGCAAAGCGTTGAATACGGCGACACTCAACAATCTTATCGCAGGGGTGATGAGGCATGGTGACGCAAATATTGCTGAGGCTTATCAAGTTGATGCGGCGGCGTGGATTATCCGTTTCGAGGTTTTTGGTATCAATGTACGGATCAAGATCGAGCTGCGTGACAATATGTTATTGGTGCAGAATATTCCTTGGATAGAGCCGTTTAAGCTAGACCGGATTGAGGAGGCGCACGGAGTAGCGGCACGGGCACTGCTGGTGCCGGGAGCGGCAGTTATGCAGCAGCCGGCGATGTTTGCGGCGGCACAGGAGCGGCTGCGGGGCATTGCTTTTGCTGGTGGTGAGAGGTTGATCCCCTTCATAGCAACGGGGGCGAGTGTGGGAGAGGCGTTGGCGCGTCATCAGGCCTGTTTCGGGTTTGTGCCACGTCATCCCGGCAATGGTGAGTGGGTGTTACGCAATGGCAGACTATACAGCGACATCTACGGCTCGGCCAAGGAGGTACGTCAACCGCAATATGCGCCAGATCTGGCACTGGGAGTGTTGGATGGAGTAGAGCGGCTTGAGGTGTCGATGCAGTTTGAGGATAGCGGACTACGCACCAATATCAAATGGCGTTACCAGAAGAGACAACCACAGGTGGAGGAGAAGTAGCGGCAAGAGCTATTCAGATTCGGATACGATAGAGTCTTTAATAGCGTTGTAATTGGCCAGAGCGTTCTCCAGTGCTCCGAGAGTGGCGCGTGAGGAGATGGTGGCAGCGGTGATGGCGGTGATATCGCCGCCATCTTTAGCGACCTTCCACTTGGTGTTACTGAGAGAGCGTGGCTTGCCGGAGCTATCGCGGGTGAGGCTGGTGCGGAAAGGTTCATCTTTGATTTTGGCACCGAGACCGGGGGTTTCACTGTGTTCGATAACCTCGTAGTTGTAGAGGGTGTCGTTGACCAGACCGAACATGACGGTAATGTTACCGCTATAGCCTTTAGGGCAGGAGCCTTGGATAGCGACACCGTTGATAACGCCATTTGGATCGCGTGAGACGTAGCAGGTGTTGGTCTGGTCAGCGATGACGACAGTGACGGCTTTGGGTGTGGCACCTTCAGGGAGAACTTTCTGAGCGGCTTCGAGGATACGGCGTGCTTTGCTCTGGGCGATGGGTTCACGGGTGACAGAGTTGACAGCCGCAAGGATGGCAGTGCAGATGGCACTGATAAGGGCGAGTATAACGACTAATTTTACGATATCTTTCATGGCATTCTCTTACTTTTTACGACCAAAGGGGAGGCGTTTACAGGCGCGGTTAATGAGGGGGGTGAAGGCGTTCATAACGAGGATGGCAAAGCTGACACCATCGGGGTAGTCGCCATTGATAACAGTACGGATGATCATGGTGAGCAGGCCGCAGCCGATGCCGAAGATGATCAGTCCGATGTGAGTAATAGGGGTGGTGACCATATCGGTAGCCATGAAAAAAGCGCCGAGCATGAGGCCACCGCTGAGGAGATGGAAGTGAACAGGCATGGCGTTGGCTGAGCAGGTCATGTGGATAAGACCGTAGATGATGACGGTTCCGATGAAGGCGACAGGGACATGCCAGGTGATGACACGGCGGATCAGGAGGTAGGCGGCACCAATGAGGATGGCGGCGGCGGAGACCTCGCCGATACAGCCGTTCATATTGCCGATGAAGAAGTTCCAGGTCATAGGGCCGGTCATGGTGAAGGGGAGGGGATCACCGGTTTTGAGGGTCTCTTTAACGAGAGAGAGTGGGGTGGCGGTGGTGATGGCGTCGGGGGAGAGCCAGTTTGAGGCACTCCAGGTGGTCATGGCACCGGTGCAGGAGATGAGGAGGAAAGCGCGTCCGATAAGAGCGGGGTTGAAGGGGTTGTAGCCGAGACCGCCAAAGGTTTGTTTGGCGATGGCGATAGCGACGACTGAACCGGCGATAGCCATCCACGAGGGGAGGTCTGGGGGGAGGTTGAAAGCGAGGAGGACGCCGGTAACCGCAGCACTGAAATCGGCGATAGTATTAGCACGGCGCATCGCTTTACGGCAGAGCCATTCGGTGATGAGACAGGCGGCAACACAGACGGCAGTGAGGCGCACGGCATTCCAGCCAAAAAACCAGCAGGCAGCGGCAAAGGCGGGGATAAGAGCGATGAGGACATCGGCCATGATGCGGCTGACAGAAGAGCCTGAGTGGGTGTGCGGTGAGGAGCTGACTAACAGTAGGTTATCTGGTGCTTGTGGTTTCATCTTTTAGTGTGGTCTCTTTTGGTGGTGACTTGGCAGGTAGTGTGGCTCAACCGGGGCGAGGGCCGGCGGCGCGTCGTTGAGCCATGATGATGGCTTTAGCGCGGCGCATATGTTGGACTAGTGGGCGGTGTGCCGGACAGACAAAGGCGCATGAGCCACATTCGAAACAGTCCATGACAAAGGATGCTTCGGCATTGGCGATATCTTCGGACTCAATATATTGACTGAGTTCGGCAGGCATCAGGCGCATGGGGCAGGCGTTAAGGCAACGTCCGCAGGAGATACACGCCTGAGAGGTAAACTGTTTGACCTGACTCGGCGAGAGGAGGAGGAGCCCGGATGAGGTTTTAGTCATGGTGACATCGAGGCTGGCTTGAGCAAAGCCCATCATTGTGCCGCCGGAGACCACCTTAGTGAGTGTGCCGGAGACACCGCCGCAGGCTTCAACCAGATAGCTGAATGGTGTGCCGATATGGGCGATAAGGTTAGCGGGTGCGGCAACGGCGTCGCCACTGACTGTAATAGAGCGTGTTACCAGCGGCTGTCCATTGATAACAGCATCACGGATAGCATAGGTAGTGGCGACGTTTTCGACGACACAGCCGACATCCATGGGGAGCCCACCGGCGGGGACGGTGCGTCCGGTAACCGAGAAAATCTGGTGTTTCTCACTCCCTTGCGGGAAAGAGGTTTTGAGGACACAGAGAGAGGCATTGGCGAGGTCAGCGGGGATGGCCTGTTCCATGGCTCTGACGGCATCGGGTTTATTATCCTCAATAGCGACATAGATATTAGTGGCTTTTAGGATATGGGCGATAATAGCGGCACCCTCCCAGACAGCGGCAGAGTGTTCGAGCAAAATACGGTTATCGCCGGAGAGGTAAGGCTCACACTCAGCACCATTAATGATCAGGGTGTCGATCGGTTTATCGGCGGGGGGCGAAAGTTTAACATGGGTAGGGAACCCGGCACCACCCATACCGACAATACCGGCAGCACCGACCCGTTCGGCCAGTGTGCGGGGAGCAACCTCACGCCAATTGGTGATAGGGGGGAGAGGGCTTTGCCAGGTGTGATTGCCGTCGGGCTCGATGACCATAGCGGGCGCAGGCCGGCCAAGAGGGGTGGCGGCATCGCCTATACTGACGACTCTACCAGAGGTCGGGGCGTGGATAGCGGCCGAGATCATACCTGCGGCGGCGGCGATCATCTGGCCCCCGACAACGGTATCGTCGGGGCTGACCAGCGGCTTAGCCGGGGCACCGAGGTGTTGTGACATAGAGATAGTTAAGAGAGGGGGTAACGGCAACTCACGCAGTGGGGAGTTACAGGTGGTCTCTTTATGGTAAGTGGGGCTGACACCGCCGCGAAAATTAAATGGTGCGTATAGTCGTTTCATGGTTCAACCGACCTTCCTGATACATTTTCCGGGACATTTCTCAACCAACTCTTCATTGGTTAATGGCGGCTTAGTGTAGTCGACTTTAGCGAGGAAACCATCCATACTGATAGCACCATCGCTCAGTTTGACACAAATGCGGCAGCCTATACAGCCGACACCACATACTTTTCTGACAACGGAGCCTTTATCCCTTGAGCTGCATAGGACATGGATTTTGGCCTCTTCGGGGACGAGTTGGATCAGATTGCGCGGGCAGGCTGCCACACATTTACCGCAACCGATACAGGCACTGGAGTCGATTTTGGCGACCCCATCGACCATGGTGATACAGTTGACCGGGCAGACGCGGAGACATGAGCCATAGCCGAGGCAACCGAAAGAGCAGGCTTTATCACCACCGGCAATAGCAGCGGCGGCGGCACAATCGGTGATACCATTATAAGAGAAATGGCGGATGGCTTCGGTGTTGCAGCCACCGCAAAGAACGAGCGCCACTTTGCGTCCGCTGGCGACAACAGCCTTGCCCAGCAGTGCACCGATAGCCTGAACAGCAGCACTTGAAGCAACGGGGCAGCGGTCGGGGGAGGTTTTATTTTCGACCAACGCTTTGGCATAATCGGCACAACCGGCAAAGCCACAGCCACCGCAATTGGCACCGGGGAGTTCGTTAGTGACTTGCTCAATACGGGGGTCTTCCGGGACACTAAGGTAGTAAGCGGCGAGGGCGAGTGCACCGCCGCAAAAGGCACCGATGCCCCCAATCCACATTATCGGAGTCAACCACTCATTCATATTAAACACTCCCTGCAAATGGTGAGGTTATTTGACCAGACCGCTAAAGCCCATAAAAGAGAGGCTAAGCAGTCCGGCGGTTACCAATGCTATGGCCACACCACGGAAGGCTCGCGGTGGGTTGGCCCGCTCGATTTTTTCACGTAAACCGGCAAAAATTATCAGGGCAAAGGCGAAACCCACAGCTGCGGCGACTGAGAAGAGGACGGAGATGCCGAGGCTAGATTCATTCTGCACATTCATCACGGCCACGCCGAGGACGGCGCAGTTGGTGGTAATGAGCGGTAAGAAGATACCGAGTGCTCCGTGCAAAGCTGGCAGAAAGCGTTTCATAACGATATCGACCAGTTGGACAAAGGCTGCGATAAGGAGAATAAAGGCGGTGGTCTGCAGGTACTCCAGATTGAGCGGTGCCAGCAACCAGTCCTGAATACACCAGGTGACAGCGGCGGCCATCCCCATTACAAATATAACTGCCCCCGACATACCGATGGCTGTTGACATTTGTTTAGAGACACCGAGAAACGGGCAGATCCCCAGAAAACGGTTCAAGACAAAGTTGTTGACCAGAACCGCGCCTATTATTAACAGAACATATTCCATATCACAGCCTGAGGGGTTATTTTATTTTGCTTTTTCGAGCGCCTTGACATCAGTTGAGGTGATTGCCTTGAGGTTACGGGTGATTTTTTCGGCATCCCAATCCCACCAGGCGATCTCTTCCAGAGCTTTCACTATCTTATCAGAGAAGCGGCGCCGCAGTTCCACTGCCGGGGAGCCGGCAACCACGGTGTAGGGGGCGACATCAGCAGTGACCACGGCACGTGGTTCGATAATGGCTCCATTACCGATTTTGATACCGGGCATAATGACAGATTCAAAGCCGATGGTGACGTCATTGCCGACGATGGTATCGGGCAGTGGCTCGGGATCTTCATCCACGGGTGTTGCGGCTTCCCAGCCCTGAGCAAAGAGGGCAAAGGGGTAGCGGGTGAGGTGATCCTCACTGGCAACGGGGCTGGTGGTGTTCATAATAAAGCGGACTTTACGGCCAATGGCGGTAAAGCGACCAATCACTAGCCGGTTGCCGTTTTCGTTGGAGAGATTTATGACGCGATCTTCAAACGGTGCGCCACTGGTCTCTTCACTATAGGTATAGTCGCCGATATCGATGTTGGGGTTTTTTACTGTATTGGCGATAAAGGCGATACGGCGATCATTCCCCGGTAGCGGGAAACGGAGTGTGGGTGGAGGTCCGCATGGATCGGGCAGTTCGGGAACCTCGGGCAATTCGGGGATATCGGTCAGCGGAACATTATTCTCATTACACCAATTGACAACAGCCTCACGCTCGGCGCGGTTTCGATAAGTAAACCAGATATCGGTGAGACCGAGTTCATCAGTCCAAAAGCGGAAACGGCGGTAAGCACCGCGGCGGGTGAAAAAGCCACGGACTTTATAGATATCATCGGGGCGGTACTCTTCAACGAAACTCTCCACCAGAGCACGCCCCAGATCGAGGCTTTTTTCACCCGGTATCTGCGTACAGGCCTGCCAGTCGACATCCTCAGGTATCTTCGCCTGCTCCTCTTCAAGGTCTGTCCCCTTGAGATAAATTACGTCTCGTTCATGGTCATAAAATGCTCCACCGTCGACATAAATGGAGGCATCTGCAAACATTATCGCATCAATCAGTTCACTATAACTAGGCATTTCTCTATCATCCTCTATACATGCTTTACTATTCCGGCGCAACCTTGCGTCTTCTATGCAGGCAGTAACAATCACGAGGATAGGCACACGGACTACCCAGCTTGCTAAACTCCCTGAAGGCGGTTGCACCTTAAGCTCGGTGGCCACCTTAAAACTTGGAAATCGCCTCTATAATAGCTAAAAAGTGGTAGATGATGCAAATGTAATTATATTAATAGTGGTAACTGTTTTTTATAAGGGCTTTTTTATGGGTTGAAGCTGCGCCGATTTTATGCCATATTTTTACTTGTCTTCAGATTAGGAACTTTTATCCTGCTCTGAGATACAGTAATATGTTTCGGATATAGAGATGAAAAAAGCGACCATAACCACTCCAGAACCGCAAGAGAGTGCAGAGGCTGTACAGGCCCCCAGCGCTACCGGAGCGATTTTGCGTAGCGATCATAAATCGCTCTACACGCAGTTGTTATCCGGGCTTTACGATGCGGTGCTTATAACCGACCCTAATGGCTATGTGATTGATACGAACCCGCGCGTTGAGGAGTTCTTTCAGTTTAAAGGGTCAGAAGTGTGGGATGAGATGATCGGCGAGCTGATCAGTGGTGTCGATTTGCCATTATTGGCGCGGGTACGCAAGGGGCTGGAGCAGGGGCGTTTGATCATGCTCGATGCCAAGTGTGTGCGTAAAGATGGGACGACCTTCCCCGGCGAGGTCTCTATCAGCACTATCCGTGCTGTCAACGAAGGTGATCTGGTTTTTGCGGTGCGCAATGTGGAGCGGCGCAAGAGTGCCTGGAAAAAGATGCGCAGCGAGCAGAACGGCTGGCTGGTCTCGCTGGCACCAGGGGTGATTGTTGATCATGACGGGGTGATTTGCGGTGTCAACCGTGCGGCTGTGGAGTTGTGGCAGCGCAAGGGAGAGACGGAGTTTACCGGCAAATATTTTAAAGATTTATGGGAAAACGGGGCAGAGGCAGAGGAGGCTTTGGCTTTAACTGTTAAGGAGAAATCGTGGCGCGGTAAGCTGGCGGCTTTGCTTGATGATGGCCAGACGGTGCCAGTTGAGGTCTCTCTGGAGTCTGATGCCAGTGACCGGGGGAGTGCCGGCGGGTTTCTCTGTTCGCTACTGCCCAGCGGAGGGGATGGCAATTAATGAGAGGTTCAACTAAGCAACAGCAGCGCACACTGATTGCGGCTGCGGTTGATGCTGATAAAACTTTACAGGACTTTATCTGTGCCCGGCTGTCGTTATCGCGGCGCGGAGCGAAGTCGCTGATTGATACCCGTAATGTCTGGGTGAATCGCAAGCGGGTATGGATGGCAAACCATATAATGCGTGCCGGCGATCAGGTGATTGTGCCGGTTTACAGTGACACTGTGGCGCAGGTTAAGGTGCCCAAACTGCGGGTGCTGATGAGTGACGAAGACTACCTGGTGGTGGATAAACCGGCCACACTGGTCTCGGTAGGGAGTGGCGGAGTGGAGGAGTTGCTACGGCAGCAGCTCAAAGATCCGCAATTAATGGCTATCCACCGACTCGACCGCAACACCACGGGGTGCCTGCTCTTTGCGCGTCATCAGCAGGCTTTTGATGCAGCGGTTGATGAGTTTAAAAAACGCCATGTACGTAAATCTTACAATGCGATTGTGGCGGGGCGCTTCCGGCAGCAGGTGTCGACGGTACATGAAGAGATTGACGGTGCCCGCGCGGTGACCAATATACGGCTGTTGCAGGCGCAGGACGATGCCAGCTTTTTGCTGCTACGGATTGAGACAGGGCGAACCCACCAGATACGCAAACATCTGGCTTCGTTGCGTCACCCCGTATTGGGCGACCGTGAATACGGTATGAAGACGGCACGTGACGAGCGGCTGATAGATGTGCCGCGGCAGATGCTCCATGCGGTAGAGGTGGAGATGCCTAATCCATTAAAAGCCGGCAGTACAATACGGGCTCACAGTCCGTTACCGGCCGATTTTCGTCGCTGTTTGAAGATGTTTAAACTGTAGATAAGTGGGAGATGCAGAATGCGTGCCGGTTTTTACTCTGTTGATATTACACCCCGTGTGGGGGTGGGGTTGTGTGGTTTCGGGCCATATCTCAACCGTTACTCCCGGGCTATACGTGACACCCTTAAAGCCCGGGCCGCCGCTTTTGAGCATAAAGGCGAGCGGGCTATTGTGGTGAGTTGTGATCTGATCGGGGTCACGGCCGAACTCGCCGCTGAGATGCGCGAGCGTGCTGCAACAGCGACGGGCGTGGCGAGCAGTAAAATTATGATCCACTGTACTCACACCCACAGCGGCCCCAATACGGGCGGATACATTGGTTGGGGTGAGGTTGACCCTCCTTATATAGCACTGCTGCCGCATAAAATTGCCTCTCTCTGTGCGGGAGCGGTTGAGCGGTTGGGTGAAGTAACACTGCACCACGCTGCTGCACCGTGTCATGGGGTTGGGCTGAACCGTGAGTACGACAAAGACGCTCCGCCGCTTGAGGATGTTTTAGAGGAGACGTGGTCTCCGGCAAAACCGGAGTTGACCGACACCGTGACTCAGGTGTTAGCCTTTCGCGACAGCACCGGTGGTCTGGCAGGATTTATGGCCTATTTCGGGTGTCACCCGGTAGTGTGCTGCGAACAGACTCACTATATCCATGGCGACTACTGCGGTGTAGCTATGGGTAATCTGGAACGCGAGTATCCTGGCAGTGTGGGGATGTTTTTGCAGGGGGCGCAGGGCGATGTCAACTCTTGTGTGGTACACAAACCGGAGCAGGAGTCGTTACTGGCACTTGATATTATTGCTGCCCGCTTTGCCAATGCCGTCCGATCCGGTCTAAAAGCGGCCAAACCTTTAGAGGTAGAGAGATTGGCTACTGTCAGCAACATGACCCGTTTCAGCTCTAAAGATATCTCCCTGGAGAGGATTGAGGCTCTGATAAAAGAGCAGGAGGCGGTGATTGATGCTCCGGGGGCAAGTGATACTGACCATAAACTGCGTATGGCGGTGGTGACGCTTAACGGATTGCGGCAGATAGAGCAGCAGATGCGTCGGGGAGTCGACCTGAGTTTTCAGGAGGGTGAGGTACAGGGGGTCAGAGTGGGGCCAGTGGTGTTGTTGAGTGCACCCTTTGAGATTATGCAGGCGATTAAAAACGACGTGGTGGGTCGGGCCAGAGCGCAACTGCCGTTGGTGATGGGGATTACCAACGGTTCAATGGGCTATGCACCTGACAAACAGGCGGCGGCTCGTGGCGGCTACGCGGCTGACATTGTGCCGATGATCGTAGGGCGGTTGCCATATAGAGATATACACAGTGAACTGGTAGAGGCACTACTTGAAGCCGACAGGCAATTAGATGGTGCACCCGGAGGGATTTGAACCCCCACGTCTCTCGACATAAGAACCTGAATCTTACGTGTCTGCCAGTTCCACCACGGGTGCAAAACAGCGGTTATATTGGCAAAAAACGGTTGGATAGTCAACCAGTAATTGTATATATATTTTGCCACTTGCCTTTGTGAGGTCAGTATTGTATAGTATGCGGCAGATAAAGACATACTCTTTATTAGGCTCTTTTTAAAAAAGATAGCAGGTGGTAATTTGCGTGTGATGCTTGTTGAGACTGTGTCACATCTTGGTGGGGCACAGTGGAGTTTATTTGAGAATGGCCTCAGGCTACAAAAAAATGGTGTTACGGTAGTAATTGCAGCACCAAAGGGGGAGCTATTAAGTGTTGCACAAGAGGCTGGGCTGGCGACGGTTGCGATACCTTTTTACAGGTTGCGCCGCAGCCCGTTCTTATGGTTTTCATGGTTGAAACAGCACCGGGCGGCCGCTAAATTAAACAGAGCGGCTAATGCTTTTGTGCCGCATGTTATCCATGCCAATTCACTGGCTGCCGGCTCAATAGCACTTGGTTTGGCTGATAAATTTCCCTTTGTGTGTCATATTCGTGATCTGGTGTTCCCATTTTCTATTTTGCGTAAGGTAGCCAAACGGAGCGGGAGGATAGTTGCCTGCTCAAAGGCGGTAGATTCATTGCTGGCAGAGATGCTGCACGGGTCACCACGCAGTAGGTTGGTGCGGGTAATTAACGGTATTGATTGCGAACGTTTCAAGGGGGCAGTTGGTGCTGAGGTGCGGCGTGCCCGTAACCTGCCCGAGAGTGGGCCGTTGGTAGTGATGGCTGCACATCTGGTGCCATGGAAGAGACACAACGTTTTTCTTGATATGGCGGCCATACTGGCTAAGATATATCCAGAGGTGAACTTTGTTATAGCGGGGCGTGATTTATTGGGTGAACATGCGGCCTACAGGCGGCGGTTGCATGAGCAGGCGACAAATCTGGGATTGGAACAGAGGCTCTTCTGGTTTGAAAACGATACCGATATTGCCGATTTGTTGCAGGTGTCGACAGTGCTGGTACACCCGACCAGTGACGAGCCGTTCGGGCGTGTTCTGTGCGAAGCGATGGCTGCCAGCCGTCCAGTGGTGGCGGTGCGCAACAAAGGCCCGGCGATGATAGTTGATGATAAGGTTACCGGTATACTGGTAGAGAAAAGTGACCCGGGGCAACTGGCAGGAGCGGTACGGCAGTTGCTGGATAATCCGCAACAGGCCGATGACTTTGGCCAGGCGGGGTATAAGCGTGTATCAGAGTTATACACGGTTGAGCGGAGTGTGCGTGAGTTGATGGAAGTTTATCAGGGTGCCATTAATGAGTTTCCGGTTAGCTAGGGCTGTCAGTTAAACAGCAACCATAGCAGAGCGATACCACCGGCGCAGAAGCAGTAGATGGCAAAAATAGCGTAACGGCCGCGTCCCAGCAGGCGTACCAGTGCTCCAATCGCCAGATATCCCACAGTGGCAGAGATGGCTGCTCCAACCAGATAGTGTGTGTTGGTTAGTGGGCTATGGATGATCTCTTCGTGATTTTTGATAAAAAAATCGACCACAGCACTGGCCAATAGCACAGGTATCGACATTAAAAATGAGAACTCTACAGCAGCCTCAGCACTTAACCCGAGGTGGCGGCCAATGGTGATAGTGCTGCCAGAGCGGCTGATACCGGGGAAAACAGCAAAGCCCTGTGCCACGCCAATCCACCAGGCACGCTTGAGGGTGAAAGTTTTTTCATCGCCTTTGGCATGGCGCGCGGAGAGGAGCAGCAAGCCGGTTATCCACAAAAGCAGTGCCGCCACAAAGGCACCGGTACGGCGGTCGGCGATGAGCGGCTCAAGATAACGCCCACTAACCAGCCAGATCAAACCGGCGGGAACCACAGAGAGGGCTAACAGACCGACCATGTAGAGAGAGCTCTTCTCAAAACGGAGTGAACCGATTACCAGAGTTGCCAGCCGGCGTCGATAATATAGGATAACGGCTATCAGCGTACCCAGATGGAGAACTACTTCCAAACGTACACCGGGGGCATCGAGTTCCAGCAGTTCTTTTAAAATCAACAGATGACCAGAGCTGCTGATTGGCAAAAACTCAACTATGCCCTGAACAACCGCCAGAATTATCACACTCAGCCAGATCATTGTTATGTTAGCCCAGACTTTGATACTGTAAAATAAAAAAGCGCAGTCAGCGGTATGCCGACTGCGCTAAAATGTGGCGGGGACGACGGGGCTCGAACCCGCAACCACCGGATCGACAATCCGGTGCGCTAACCAATTGCGCCACGTCCCCTTAAAAAGACAAGGCGTAATATACATGATCTTAAAATTAATGCAAGCGCAAATTTTAAAAAAATGTAATTTTGTGACTTGTTAAAGTAAATGCTCCCATGAGGGGCATTTACTGAGTCAAGTTACCAAAACGAAAATAGTGTTTTTAGCTGTAAAAAAAGACCGCAAAATAGAAATAAATGGTATAATGGTAGCTTGTTGTTTGGTCGTTATGTGACGTACCAGGTTAACATATGGTTATAACCGGGTAAGGTTTTGAATTTAACCGAGCCTGTAAAACAGTAGGAGTAGTGATGAAACGGATATTATCAATAGTGGCAACAATTGTCTGTGGTTTGGCGTTGGCAGGCAGTATTGGCTGTGATGCAGCACAGGCAGAGAATAATGAAGTCAAAGCTGATGCAGCCAAAGAGGCTGTCTGGGGGAGTGACTTTGCCAAGGCGCAGGAGGCCGCCAAAACTAGTGGCAAACCGATATTGGCCTTTTTTACCGGCAGTGACTGGTGTGGCTGGTGCATCCGGCTACATAAGGAAGTTCTGGGTGAGAAGCCTTTTGCCGACTATGCTAGTGAGAGTCTGGTCCTCTTTGAGGCCGACTTCCCACGTGGTAAAAAACTCGACCCTGAGGTCGCTAAACAGAATGATACTCTGATGGAGAAATATGGTGTCAGGGGCTTCCCGACCCTATTCTTGCTTAGTGCTGACGGAAAAGTATTGGGGCAGACCGGTTACCGTCCCGGCGGTGCTGATAAATATGTTGAGCACCTTAAAGAGCTGATTGCTGCAGGGAATAAATAAGAGTTAGTCGGGGCAGAGTTATATCTGTTCCCAATAAAACAGCCCGGTGTGGCCTAATTGCTGAAGGCGTGTCTCAGGATGCGTCTGTTGGCAGGGGTATGCCGGGTTCTTTTTAGCTATAAGGTGGGGCGGTAGTGGTGAAAACAGGACAAGTGACGACACGTTGGCAGGGGTGGCGTGATAGCGACTTGCCTGTCGGCCAGATTGTGCCCGATATTATTGAGGCACTGGCGGCTAATCGTCCCACCATATTAGAGGCACCTCCCGGTTCCGGCAAAACCACCCTTGTGCCGTTAGCGCTGCTGGGATCCCCCTGGTTACAGGGACGGCGTATTGTGATGCTTGAGCCGCGACGGTTGGCGGCACGGGCAGCGGCACGGCGGATGGCACAGTTGCTGGGCGAGGCGGTAGGTGAGCGGGTTGGGTATCATGTACGACTGGAACAGCGGGTCTCAGCAGTAACAGAAATTGAGATAGTGACAGAGGGGATGCTGGTGCAGCGTCTGCTGGGTGATCCTGAACTCAGCAAAACAGGTCTGGTGATTTTCGACGAGTTTCATGAGCGGGCACTGGCAGCAGATCAGGCTTTGGCCATGACACTTGATGTGAAGCGGGCTTTACGCCCCGACTTGCGTTTGCTGGTGATGTCGGCCACGATTAACAGCGCTGAAGTTGCAGAGTGGTTAGCCGATACAGCGGCTGATGTAAACGAACAACCGTATGTGGCAAAAGCAGAGGGACAACTCTGGCCTGTGGAGACAGTGTTGCAGGCACGGAGTTCGGCGGCACCATTGCCACGTCAGGCGGCTGAAGCGGTAGTGCGGGCTTTGGGTGAGACCAGTGGTTCAATATTGGTTTTTTTACCGGGTGAGGGTGAGATACGGCGGACAGCAGAGTTGTTGGCAGAGATTGGTGTGCCGCGTAATGTAGAGGTGTTACCCCTCTATGCGGCACTCTCGCGTGAGGGACAAGACCGGGCAGTAGCAGCGGCGGTAGCAGGTGTGCGCAAAGTGGTGTTGGCGACTTCAATAGCCGAGTCGAGCCTGACAATTGAAGGGGTAAGGGTGGTGATCGATTGCGGCATGATGCGTGTGTCACGGTTTTCACCACGTAACGGGATGTCGCGGTTAGAGACACTACGTGTAACGAGAGATCGGGCGGATCAGCGGCGCGGACGAGCTGGGAGGCTCGGTCCCGGTGTTTGTTACCGACTATGGGACGAGGCCGATGAGAGCAATCTGGCAGACCACGCGGCGGCTGAAATAGTGGCGGCTGATCTGGCACCGGTGGTTCTACAATGTGCCTTCTGGGGTGCGCCGCGCCTGGAAGACCTCCCCTGGCCGACATTACCGCCTTTGGCTTCGTGGCGGCAGGCAACATCGTTGCTGATCGACCTTGGCGCTCTGGAGATGGGCGTAGATGGTGTGGCACGGATCACCGCACGTGGGCGGAGTATGGTTCGTTTGCCGACACATCCACGACTCTCCCACATGGTGGTGCGTGCGGCTGATCATGGCTGTGCCCGTGTGGCTACGCTACTGGCTGCAGCAATAACCGAACTGGCTGGGGAGTCGCGCTTACGCGGCGAAACCGATGCGCGAGCGTTGCTGGATCACGTAGAGAACGGTGACGCAGCCGACGGGTTTTCACGGCGGGTCGAGAGACTGGCCCGTTCCTGGGGGCGGCAATGGCCACCCGACTCAGCCGAGATTGCGGTGGGGCGTATGTTGTCGTGGGCCTTCCCTGATCGGATTGCGCGTCAGCGCGGTCCCGGAGGGCGTTACCAGATGGCCGGCGGCGGCGGTGTGCAGATAGATCCGGCAGACCCACTGTCGAGTCAAGAGTGGCTGGTTGTAGCAGAGCTCTCCGGCACCAGCGCAGAAGCCCACATCAGACTGGCGGCACCTTACGAACAGGCGTGGCTGTATGCCGACTTCAGTGGTTTGATAGAGTCGATGCCTTTGATAGAGTGGGATCGCCAACGCCAGATGGTAGTTGCGGCGAACCGGAGTCGGTATGGTGCGATAACACTACGTGACTCAGGGTTACACGAGCCTGACCCGATTGCTGTGGCAACGGCGATGTTGGTGGGGGTCAAAGAAGAGGGGCTTGAGCGCTTGCCATGGTGCCGGGGTGCGTTAGAGCTACGGGCGAGAGTAGAGTTTTTAAGGAGAGCACGTCCTGAAGAGCTCTGGCCCGACTTCAGTGACAGTGGACTGAAGGCGAGTTTAGAAGAGTGGTTGCTGCCGATACTGACAGGGATCAGTCGGTGGAGTCAGATGAAAGAAGTTGATCTGGTCGGGGCGTTGCTCGCCTTACTGGGAGATCGGCGGCGTCAGCTCGATACATTGGCTCCGACACATTTTATCTTACCGGGCGGTTCACGATGTCGCATCCGCTATGACCAGGGGATAGAGCCGATCATTGCGGTACGGATACAGGATATTTTCGGTTTAGAAGAGACTCCGAAAGTGGCTGGTGGCAGAGTAGCAGTAGTGATCCACTTACTCTCTCCGGCACAACGTCCGGTACAGATAACCAAAGACCTGACTAGTTTTTGGCGTACAGGTTATGCCCAGATACGGAAAGACCTGCGTGGTCGCTATCCCAAACACCACTGGCCAGAAAACCCGATGTTGAAGGGAGAAAGGTGATATACACTTAAACGCTTACGCTTAGACGAGGTACTTCAACGAAGAGGATGAAGAGTGAAGGTGGAAGGGGATTAACCACGGAGAACGCAGAAAACACGGAAGCTCATGCACGGGAGAGGTAAACCACGAATGGGCACGAAATAGAATGCCTTAATGGCTTAATGGCAAGTACATGGTGGTAGGGCGTGTTTCTCCGAAACCGCCGTAGTTCCGGTGCGGCTTGTCGCACCGGAACAAGGTATAATGGCAAACACAAGCTTTGTCGTGAGCTTTGTCGGGGCTGGCGAATGGTCTTTTGCGTGTCGGAAACCGGGTTATGTCACGCCCTTACAGGGCTAAATTTACTATGTGACGTAAACCCGTGGCGTTGCCACGGGCTGGTATGTATAGCCCTTTCAGGGCAGGCTTTGCACTTCATTTTTCACTCTTCATTTACATCGTTTAAGAGTAGGCGATCAAGTGTGGTTCGACTAAGGGTGGCGACTAAGTGTAGGCGTTTAAGTGTGTGATTTAGTAGCGAACCCGTTAGCTACTGTCAAAAAACAAGGAGTTCAAGCAGCTATCTTCATAAAGGGAATACGGTTTCTGTGCTATACAACATTTGGTTACGGCTGTAAGCAGTTTTAGTTGAATATTGGGTTTCTTTTGTGGTCCGTTTGCGGTATAATTGAGGCTATACAGTATAGTTAAAGGTGGTGCGTGAGCGGCTACCGTGTTAGCAATTTTCAGAGGTTTTTATGGAGTATGTGGTTTGTGATATTTGCCCGCGTCAGTGTCGATTGAAGTCTGGTCAGACGGGAGTGTGCCGTGCCAGACAGAATGTTGATGGCAGGATTGTTTTGCTTACTTATGGGTTGCCGTGTTCGGTTAATGTTGATCCGGTGGAGAAAAAGCCGCTTTACCATTTTTTGCCGGGGAGTAAAACTTTTTCGATAGGGATGGCAGGATGTAATATTAACTGTCTGAATTGTCAGAATGCGGAGATATCGCAGTCGGGGCCTTTGGGGTTGCCGGCATATGAGTTGCCGTCGGGTGCAACTGTGGCGGCGGCTACGGAGCGGGGGTGTCCTTCGATCTCTTATACTTACACTGAACCGCTGGTGGCGTTTGAATATGTAAGGGACTGCGCCGAAGCGGCGCGCAGGGCGGGGGTGCGTAATGTTCTGGTGACAGCGGGTTATGGCACGCCGGCGACAATAAGTGAGCTGGCGAAGGTGATCGATGCGGCGAACGTCGATTTGAAGTCGATCGATGATAAATTTTACAGGGAAATATGTGGGGTAAATTCGGTTAAGCCGGTTTTGGATGCTTTGAACCGCTGGCGCGAGGCGGTGGTGTGGCTTGAGGTGACGGTGTTGTTAATCCCTACAAAAAACGACTCTGATAAGGCGATCAGTGATTTGGTTAATTGGGTAGTGGCTAATTTGGGGCGGGAGGTGCCGATCCATTTTTCCCGTTTCTTCCCGATTCACCGTTTGACGGAGTTGCCACCGACGCCGATAGAGACGCTGGCGCGGGCAGTGGAGATTGCCAATGCGGCTGGTTTGGTCTATGCCTATACAGGCAATGCCGATGTTGATGGTGGCAGTGATACAGTGTGTGCCGGTTGTGGTGAAGTTTTAATCAGGCGGCAACGGTTTTCGGTTTTTGACAACAGGCTGCAGGAGGGTAAGTGTGTTTCATGTGGACGTGTGGCAACAGGAGTATGGAGGTGAGGGGATGTGAATAGGAGAGGATGGAGTTCGCCACTGGCAGGGCGTTGGTATAGTGATGATGCCAGGGTGTTGCGGCAGACATTGACGCATCTGGAAGGATGCGTGCGTAAGGTTCCTTTGGCTGGTGTGCGGGGGGTGATTGTGCCACATGCAGGGTATCAGTTTTCAGGGCGGGTGGCGATGGCTGCTTATGCGCGGCTTGATGTGGCGGATTATAAGCGGGTGGTGGTGGTGGGACCGAGCCACTATGCGGCGATGGAGAACTGTCTAAGTTGGCCGGGGGTAGCGGAAATAACGACTCCGCTGGGGAGTTGTCGGGTTGATACCGAGTGGCTCGATATTTTTGCGGAGAGCGGTTTTTTGCGGCATGAGCCGCAGGCTCACCGGCAGGAGCATAGTGATCAGATACAGTTGCCGTTGTTGCAACATCTGTTTGCCCGGCGCGAGTGGAGTCTGGTGCCGCTGGTGTGTGGGCAGTTTGATGATGCAACCGCAACGGCTTGTGGCGAGAGATTGCGGCTGCTGCTGGATGAGGAGAGTTTGCTGGTGATCAGTACAGACTTTACCCACTATGGAGTAAACTTCGGTTATGTGCCGTTTGAGTTTGATGTGGCGCAGCGTCTGGAGGAGTTGGACCATGAGGTTTTTGCGCAAGTAGTTGCCGGTAACAGTGGAAGTTTCTGGCGGGTAATACGTGAAACCGGGGCAACCGTGTGTGGAGTTTATCCTTTAGCGCTGTTGCTGGCGGTGATGGGCGGACGGGGTGTGGTAGAGGAGGTTGCTTACGATTTATCGGGCAATATAACGGGCGACTGGGAGAACTCGGTCAGTTATTTGAGTGCAACGTTAAAGTGGTGAGGTAGTGATGTTAGGTAGTGAGTGTCGGGAGTGGTTGTTGAAGTTAGCGCGTGGGGTAGTTGATAGTGCGGCGCGAGGGGAGCGGCATGTGGCTGCGGCGGCGGATGGAATACCGACGGAGGCGCGTCAGGTACGTGGGGGATTTGTAACGCTGACAATCAGGGGTGCGCTGCGGGGGTGCATTGGTGAGATTTTTCCACGCCGTGAGTTGTGGCGTGTAGTAGAGGAGCAGGCTTATAACGCTGCTGTTAACGACCCGCGTTTTGAGCCGCTGCGAGCGTCGGAGGCTGTGGCGGTACGGATAGAGATTTCGGCGTTGACACCACCTGAGGTTATCGGGTCGTGGCGTGAGATCGAGGTGGGGCGGCACGGTGTTGTGCTGGAGCGTGGTGAGACGGGGGCAGTTTTTCTGCCGCAAGTAGCCACTGAACAGGGGTGGGATGTAGAGACAATGTTAAGCCATTTGGCCTATAAGGCGGGGTTGCCGCGCGAGGCGTGGCGGGAGGGGTGCAGCTTTCAGGTGTTTGAGGCGGAAGTTTTTGGCGAGTAGCGGGGGTTAAAGTGTAATTGCGCCGGCACGGAGAGTGGTGATGCCGGAGTTATCGACTCGGACGACCGTACTGGCCTGGCCACCGGGGGAGGGGCCATCGTTGATGATGATGTCGGCTTGGAGACCGATGGAGCTGAGAACGGCAGCGGCATCACATGCCGGCTGGCTACCGGCGAGGTTGGCGCTGGTGACGCGGAGCAGACCACCACAGGCGGCCAGAAGGTCGCGACAGAACTGGTGGTTGGGGACACGGAATCCTTCGGTGCAATTATCACAAGGGAGAACCATGGTGAGTGCACCGGGCCAGTATTTGTTCGCCAGAGTGGTTGCTACCGGAGTGAATGAGGCTCCATAACGGATTACGGCGCTGGTGTCGGCGGCGAGAAAGGCTATTGGTTTATTGGCGGCGCGTTGTTTGGTGGTAGAGAGGCGTGCTACAGCGGCGGGGTGGTCGTGGTGTGCAGCCAGACCGTAGACGGTGTCGGTAGGTATAACGGCAACTGCGCCACTGATTATGGCTGTGGCTGCTTGCTGCAGTGTTTCATTATAGGACTCAGCAGTGAGCTTCAAGATTAGAGGCATGATATTTCAGTGAGAGAGGGGTTTGTTCAGGAGTGGAGAGAGTCCTGCAACTTGGCATCAGCGGCACTTACCTTAGAGGCCATCTCTTTTTTATAGGCGTGGAATTTTGTGCGGAGTGCATTGTTTTCGTTGCCGAGAATCTGCACGGCGAGGAGGGCGGCATTGGTAGGGCCGGCACTGCCGAGTGTGACAGTAGCCACGGGGATACCGGCGGGCATCTGCACCATGGCGAGGAGTGCGTCGAGGCCATTCAGGGCACCGTTGGCGACGGGGATACCGATGACCGGCAGCACAGTGTGACCGGCAATAACACCGGCCAGATGGGCTGCGCCACCGGCTGCGGCGATAATTACTTTTAGGCCGCGGCTTTCGGCTGAGGCGGCGTAGATACTGGCAATGTCGGGGGTGCGGTGAGCCGACATGACCCTGACTTCAAAGGGGACATCGAAATTTTTCAGGGTTTGGGCTGCTTTTTCAACGAGCGGCCAATCGGAATCACTACCCATGATGATCCCTACTAACGGTCTTTTTGACATATTGCACCTCATGATCCGGTGGAGTGGTTGTTACTTAATACGGTTAATAGCGCGAGCGGCAATATCGCGGCGATAGTGACTGCCTTCGAGGGAGATAGCAGCAATAGCGGCATAGGCATCGGCAACAGCGGTGGAGAGGTCGGGGCCGCTTGCAGAGACGGCGAGGACGCGTCCGCCTACGGAGATAATCCGGTTATCGCGGCGGGCTGTGCCACTGTGAAAGATGGTGACGTTGTCGAAAGCGGCAGCATCATTGAGACCATTAATGGGTAACCCCTTCTCGTACGAGCCGGGATAACCTTTGGCAGAGAGAACCACAGTGACGGCCGGGTTGGGCGAGACGCTCAGTTTAACGGTGTTAAGTGTGCCGTTAATACAGGCCTCGAAAACAGGGATGATATCGCCCTCCAGGCGGGGCATGATGGCCTGAGTTTCGGGATCGCCAAAACGAGCATTAAATTCGAGTACTTTAATACCGGTTTTGGTGACCATGAGTCCGGCATAGAGGACACCTTTATAAGTGATGCCACGCTTGGCCAACTCAGCGACAACAGGGAGGATGATGGTGTCGCGGATAGTGGGGAGCATGTCGTCGCTGACGACAGGTGCCGGTGAGTAGGCACCCATACCGCCAGTATTGGGGCCGGTGTCGTTATCGAAGATACGTTTATGATCTTGCGAGGTAGGCAGCAGGGCTACATTGTGGCCATCGACTAGGGCGAGGATTGAGGCCTCTTCACCGTCGAGAAACTCCTCCAATAGAATTTCTGTACCGGCATTGCCAAAGACATTCTGCAGCAACATTGAGCGGATGGCAGCTTCGGCATCGGCGCGATTAGTGGCGATGATCACTCCTTTACCGGCAGC
Source organism: Lentisphaerota bacterium (assembly GCA_012520735.1). Taxonomy (GTDB): domain Bacteria; phylum Verrucomicrobiota; class Kiritimatiellia; order RFP12; family JAAYNR01; genus JAAYNR01. The sequence goes on from JAAYNR010000109.1 coordinate 24,033, forward strand.
CAGACCAGAGGCTTTGATCACAACGGGGAGACCGAAAGAGTCGAGTGCGGCGACAGCAGCGGTGGCATCGGTGAAGATTTCGGCATGTGCGGTGGGGACACCAGCGGCCAGCATCACCTCCTTGGCGAAGCTTTTGCTGCCCTCGATATTTGCGGCGGCTTTATTAGGACCGAAAGCGCGGAGGCCGAGTTGGCTGAGCTCGTCGACCAGACCGGCACACAAGGGGGCTTCGGGGCCGACCACAGTGAGGTCGGGGCGGTTGCTACGGGCCCAGGCGATCAGTCCGGAGATATCTTCGGCATTGATAGGGAGGTTATCCGCCAGTTCGGCTGTACCAGCATTGCCTGGGGCACAAAACAATTGAGGCTGGCGTGAGTCCTGCGCCAGTTTCCAGATAAGGGCATGTTCACGGCCGCCCCCGCCAACTACTAAAATTTTCATGCCAACAGGATAACGGAATTGCGGTAGAGAAGGCAAGGGGTAGTTTTAAGGGGTGGTGTAAAGAGGGGGTTATGTCACGCCTTACAGGGCGGAGCCAGCAGAGTGTAACAAGGTTTGCTGCCGACCGGAGGTAAGGTAGGGACGGCTCTACGTAGCCGTCCGCGGCGGTTTCGGAGAGACACGCCCTACCTTTCTTTAGCGTCCGCCCCAGCCTAGCTTGCGGTTCATGACAGTGCATGGACTATAGGCTGCGTGGTGGAGGAGGGTGACGCTGTGGGGGCTGAGTTTCAGTTCAAGCTGTTCGTTTGCGGCGAGTTCGCAGCCGCCACAACCGTCGGTAGTTACAACGCCGGTCACTGTTGATTGCGGTGCCATGGAGATGGTGATGGCGGCTGTGTCGGGTACTACCAGTGGACGAAAAGAGAGGGCGTGTGGTGAAATCGCTGTGATTACCAGAGCGCGGGTGTCGGGGAGGAGCAATGGGCCGCCACTGGCCAGAGCGTAAGCAGTACTGCCGGTGGGTGTGGCAACTACAATGCCGTCAGAACCGATAGTGGCAACATCCTCACCGTTTATGCCGAGGTTAAACCAGGCTAGACGACCTGAGGTGCCGCGTCCGACAACAATCTCGTTGAGGGCATCGGGGAGCTTGCGGAGCGCACCGGTAGCGTCAATAATATGGGCAGAGATAGTGGTGCGGACATCACTGGTACAACTATTCTCTGCCAGTGAGCGGAGAGCATCGTGAAACTCATTTTCACCAACACAGGTGAGGTAGCCGAGCGAGCCGATGTTCAGACCCATCAGTGGCAGGCCACTCCCCTGGAGGCGTTTCACGGCATCGAGTACGGTGCCGTCGCCGCCCAAAACCACAACCGCCTCGACGGTGGTGGCAAAAGATGAGAGTGGTGCCAGCGGCAGCTTGGCAGCAACAGCGGCAGCACGGTCGTCGACCACTACCTCCATGCCGAGGGCTGTGGCACTGGTTGTCACCTTTTGCAGAGCCTCAAAGGCACGTTCTTTACTCCAGTTGACGATTATACCTATTTTTTTCATAAGCGTTCAGTTCTCTTTCGGGGTTTGCCAGCAGGCGAGAAATTCAATGTTGCCCTCAGGGCCTCGTAACGGTGATTCAACAAGATTTAGCCATGTAAGGCCAACGGTAGCGGAGCCAAACTCCTTTATGGCAGAGATCACCTCCTGATGGACAAGTGGGTCGCGGACAACTCCGCCGGGAGCCTGCCCGCGGCCGGCTTCAAACTGTGGTTTGATCAGGGTGACAAGGTAGCTGCCGGGGGCCATAACTGTTGTCAGAGGGGGGAGTATCAGACGGAGTGAGATAAATGAGACATCGACCACGCCGAATTGCGGTACAAAGGGGAGGTCATTGGCTGTGAGGTGGCGGGCGTTAAAGCGCTCCATAACAGTGACGCGGGGATCTTGGCGCAGCCGCTCATGGAGCTGGGCACGGCCAACATCGATGGCGATAACCCTGGCGGCACCGTGTTGCAGTAGGCAGTCGGTAAAACCGCCGGTAGAGGCTCCGATATCGATACAGTCCAGTCCGTTGACATCAGGGTTGAAAGCGATAAAGGCACCTTCTAGTTTGTCGCCACCGCGGCTGACAAAACGGGGACGTGCCGCAACTTCAATCAGTGAGTCGTCGGCAAAGAGGTGACCGGCCTTGGTTGCGGGGTGTCCATTGACGCGGACTTCACCGGCCAGAATAAGGCGGCGCGCCTGTTCACGGCTATCGGCCAAGCCCAGCGAGACGACAAGGTTATCGAGGCGTTGCTTCATTACTCCTCAATGCCGGCGACATCGCCGTCAAAAATCTCCATGGTACGTTTAACAACAGGGTCGTCGAAATATTGCTGGCGTCTCATACCGGATGAAGTAGGAGGAGCCACAGCAGGGGCGGTTGCGGCTGGTGGTTCGGCGGTGCGGATAGCATTAAGGCGGCGAATCACTTCATCAACAGTGGCAGTGGTACTGGCACGGGCGCAACGGATCAGGGCTGTCTCCAGCAGCGTGCGGACATTGAGTGCATGGCGCAGGCGGCCTTCGCTTTCGGCGAGAAGTTCGGCTACGCGGAGGACGCGGCTAGAGTCGGCGGCGGCGGCCTGAGCGGCGAGCGTTTGCAACTGCTCAGCGGTGGCGTCGAGGCTCTCTGTTTCGCCCACATGCTGATAGACCAGAAGGTTACGGAAGTGGTCGAGCAGCTCAGCGACAAGGCGACGTAAATCTTTGCCGGCGCTGTCGAAATTAGCGACCTGACGCAGCATATCGCCCATTTCACCACATAAAATATGACCGGCCAGAGCTTCGAGTGCTTCACGTGAAACGAGGCCGAAAACAGCGAGTACATCATCTTCGGTAAGGGTGTCGCCTTTAAAAGAGATGAGCTGGTCAAGGGCCGAGAGGGCATCACGCATACCGCCATCGGCACCGCGGGCGATAGCGAGGAGGGCATCGTCGGTGATATTGACCTTTTCCTGGTCGCAGATATAGCGCAACCGCTCCACTATGAGTGCAGTATTGATACGGCGCAGGTCAAAGCGTTGACAGCGGGAGATGATAGTGGGGAGGATTTTGTCGCCTTCAGTGGTAGCAAAGACAAACTTGACATGTGGTGGTGGCTCTTCAAGGGTCTTAAGTAAAGCGTTAAAAGCCTGAGCGGTAAGCATGTGGACTTCGTCGATAATAAAGATACGGAAACGGCCACTGGCTGGGGAGAACTGGACCTGTTCACGCAGGTCACGCACCTGATCGACACCATTATTAGAGGCACCGTCAATCTCCAGCACATCAAACGAATTGCCGGCAGCTATTTCGCGGCAGAGATTGCACTCTCCGCAAGGGGTGGTGGTAGGGGCATCGTACTTCTGGCAATTCAGTGCTTTGGCAAAGATACGCGTGAGGGTGGTTTTACCGATACCGCGTGGTCCGACAAACAGATAAGCGTGTGCCACCCGGTTGGCCTCGATGGCATTTTTCAATGTTTGCGTCACATGCGCCTGTCCGACAACATCGTCAAACTGCGCCGGGCGCCATTTTCTGGCTAAAACTTCATAACCCATAACAAAAACCGTCCTTGCTTTATATATTGTGCACTGCCAAGCTGAACAAGAGAGCCTTTCGTCACCGCCAATGGGCAGGATTTACCCTCTTATCCGGTCTCTTTGCTTCTGGCTTCAGAAAAATCGGAATATAGCAACCTGATGGTGCTACGGCATCACCAGTTTGGGAAGTGCTACTTTTGCGTTCAAGTTTACCCCCTATAGGCCAAACCTGCAACCGCAAACTTTGGTTACGCGCTGAAGACGCACGGTTGTGAAGGTTGGAGGTTGAATGGTGAATTGTGGTTTTATGGCAAGCACATGGCGGTAGGGCGTGTTTCTCCGAAGCCGCCGCATCCCGGTGCGGTTATGCCGCACCGTAACAGGGTGTAGTGCTGCCAGGGAAGGATTAACCACGAATTGACACGAATGAGCACGAAGCGCATGTTGTCGGGGGGGGGAAGGCTAATGGAAAGGGAAAATGGCGAAAAGCGAAAAGGTAGGCATCTAAGACAGGAGTGTTTATCCTACCAGGGGCGAGGCGAGTGCACCCGCTGGGGAGAGACAGGAATGCCTATCCTAAAGTGGGCACACTGCGGGCGATAAAGGCTAGCGGTGCGCATGTTTCCGTAGAGACCGCAGCTACTGAAGTGATCGCAGTGCATGGCGAAGTGGGCGGCAAAACGCGCCCTGAAGTGGTGGTTTATCGATACAAAGTGCGGAAAAGTGGTGCATTTGGTACGTGGTGTGCTATAATTACAAAATACATAGAAGAGGTGGTTTTTGTATGCGCTTTAGACTTTTAATAGTTGTTTTGTTTTTTGGAGCTCTGTTTGCGGTAGCCAGCACGGTGCTTGAGGAGCAGTTTGTGCTGGAGAGTCGCGAAGAGCTGGGGGCTGTACTTTGTGCCTGGGGTGATGCCGGGATAGACCTGACGCTGGGGTGTGCGGGCGGTACCAACAAGCTGAAGGTGACGCGGGCGGGGACTTTTTCGGAAGGCTCCTTTAAGGCACAGTTGTTACGTCAGGCGCCATCGGTGTCGACTAACAATGTTTGGCTGGTGTTGAAGCGGCGGCCTCAGGCTTGGACGCTCTATCTGGCTGATGAGCCGGTGGCGCGGTTTGCCGAGGCTGCAACGGGGGCAGTGGCTGTGGCGGTATCGAATGTCTCCCTGCCTCCTGAAGAGAATCAGGATAGCTATACGCAGCGATTGGGGGAGTTTCGCTTTGAAGATGGCTTCATGGTACCCGAGGGCGATAAGCTATCGGATAATTGGGAGCAGGTGCGTGGTGAATGGTCGCTGCATACAGTTATAGACGAGAAGGAGGCTCTCACCATACAGGTGAAAAAAGGTGGCAGGATACCGACTCCGGCTCGCAGTCCAAACTACTACAGTCTCCATGGTGCCGGAGCTAACGCGCTGATTCTGGCCGGGGAATATTTTCATGACTCCTACGCGGTGCGGGCAGCTATACAACATAACGAGGGGACTAACGGGGTAGTTTTTTTAGCGACCGAGGCAGGTGCGTTTTATGCCCTGACAGCACGGACCGATAGTGAGAGTGATAACCTTGTAGTAGAGCTGTGGCGTTCAGACTTTAAAACACCAACTGAGCGGCATATTCTGGCTGCATTTCAGACCGACCTCACGCCGGGGCAGTGGCTGCAGTTGGAGGCTGTTGTTTTTGACGATCGCATTGTGATCCTGGCCGATGGAATTGAGCTGGGGCGGTTCGCACTGGCTGGGCTCCCTTTTGGCGGACGCTACGGGTTGTATAGCGATTCAGCCGTGGGGACGCGGTTTGACGATTTTGCCGTTGGCTCTCATCAAGATTATCCCTTTGACTGTGGCGATGATGCCACCAGACAGACTAAAAGTGTTAAAGGGGCGTTTAACGTCCGCTCTTTTGGTGAGGGTACTGACTTGCCACAGCCGGCAACACTGCAGTTTGGGGCTGGCGCAAGTGAGTGGCGTTTTGGGTCAGATACAGATGAGCCGCATCGCCTGGCAATGCGGTTTTTACTGCCGCGTGATGGCAGCACTGCTACAGTAGGGCTTTTAGCCGGCGGCAGTGGTGGAGGGGCGGGATGGCGTTTTGCGTGTCGTGCCGATAGTAGTAGCCGGCACTATACACTGACTCGTCTTGACGGCACCAACACAGTGGTGGTGGAGAGCGCAACCTTGCCGGCAGCGGGGCGTGATATACGGCTGGCACTTGACGCTTTAAGGGTTAATGAGTTGCGGGCTTATGCCGACGACCTGCAAGTGTTGTTTCACCGTACCGAACTGCCTCTTGGGGGAGGCGGTGCCGTAGAGGTTAGAGCATCAACACCGCTCTCTGCGGCCATGCCGGAATACACCACACGTGCTGCAGTTTATGCCGACCGCTTTGAGAAAAATTTGCAATACGTAAACGACCCCTTTATGCGGCATTGGGCTTCGCCCGAGGGTCAATGGCATATTGCTAAAGATAATCAGATCTGGTTGCGGGGTGATATGATAAGAAGGATTCGGTTACGAATGCCGGTGACAACAGAGGCATCGCGGATTTTTCTGGCAACCGGTGAGGGCGGTTCCAATGCGGCGTGCCGTGTGGAGTGTCGGGATGGAGTTTTACATGGTTACACCATAGAGAGTGGTGATGAGCCGTGCTTTACCGTTGCAGTTACAAATATACCGATACAGGAGTTTCCTCAAGGTGTTAAGCACCGTCTCTACACACTGGGGCTGGAAGATCATGTGTTCTGGCTTGGGGATGACACTCGCCTGCTGGCCACAGCTCACCTGTCGCAACCGGCAGAAGGGCGGCGGGTGCGTATTGATGGTTTTGATCTGACACAACTCCGGTTTTCACTGGCCCGACGTGAAAACGTGTTTGACAGCCTGTTTAACGAGTCGTTACAAAACTGGTCGATCGGCGGCGGACGCTGGGAGGTGGTAAACCGCTTTCAATGTGACCCTACGTGGTCACACCTCAATGGCGAAAACGCCGAGTCGCTGGCAGCTTTGTGGTCGAAATATGAATTCAGCGGTGATTTTTGTGCTGAGCTATACGCCGGTATGAGACATGGCAAGTGGTATAATCGTGTGGGAGATCTCAATATGACAGTCCTCTCGCCGCGTGGAACCACAGGTGAAGGGTACTCAATTACAGTAACGGGTTGGGATCCTGACAACTCCCAAAATGAGACTCGACTTTTCCGCAATGGTCAGGTGGTTGCCACTACAGATGCCTATCTGTTGCCTCGATTCCGTGAGGGGAATGTGCGCCGTGGTGGTTACGAACCACTTGTCCCGGGCGGACGTGATGTGCATGGGGCCTGGTATGGGATCAGGCTACGACGCACCGCCGACCGTGTGCAACTGGTTTACGATAATTTGCCTGCGCTGGAATATACAGACCCCAATCCTTTAGAAGGTGGCTGTTTCGGAATATGGACTTACCGCAACTCGATGATGGTAGCACGGGTCAGGATCGTGGCCGAGACAGTCCGACCACGCAGATTTGTTTTTAAGGCTATCAGTACTAGGCAGTCTGCTACAGCATCACTATCAGATAATAGAGCCTTTGTTTTGCCGCCACATAGCGCCAATGGCTTGCCACTAAATACCTTGGTGCCATCGTTATGGGAGGCGGCCGACCCGGTGTCACGGCCGCTGACCCGTTTTAGCGGTATCGGTGATAAAGCAGAGATGACTGTAAGCGCGCACCATGGCGGAGGAACGTTTTTTGTGACTAACCGTATGCCGTCGGTGGCTGCCTCAAAAATGTTGGGCTGGCGCTTTGAGATGGCACGTTCAGCCGATGCCTCCGTTAACTTTGAATTCAGTGTTGGGCAAAACGGTGATAAAGGTTTTGCCGCCGAGAGTAATTGGAGCTATGTAATAAGTGGTTCGGCTGATCAGCGCGGACCGCGCCGTGTGGCCGGGTCGGTTGAGGTGCCACCAACGCCCGAGGGAGCCAAACCACTTTGGAGTACAGCTTACATCTGGCTGCCATGCGAAGTTTTGACCTCGGGAAAAGCTGTTTTATTCGAAGGCTTCGGTAACTTGCAACCGAGTGATATACAACAGGGACTAAGTGGCAACGGCCCGGGGGCATGGTACAAAATACGTCAGTTCAGACCCGTATTTCGTGGCTATCCCAGTCTGGGCGGGATTGCCAGTCAGGAGGCACTCGACGCAGCCGCTGCGGCGATATCGGCTCGGCCACCAGGGGAACTCACCACTTACACTCTGCCGCAAGAGGCCGTGCCACAAGGGGTTTCAGTGGAGTGGGCCGTACCACCTGATGTTGCCTTTGGCCTCCAGCTCCAACGCGACCCAGAGCGTCCCGACACGCTTGTTCTTTGCGGGACTAATGAGTGGAACTCTCCGCTACTGCCGCCACAGGCTGTCAGTGTTGATGGTACACTGGTGAATTTTGTCTCCGGCAACCGACAAACCGATATTTTGCTGCCACGTCTGTTAGAGTCGTCAAACTCAACTGTTGAAATAAAGCTCGCCGATGGTCGTACCTTTAAGCAGACCATACCGGCACCGGCACCTCCTGGCAGTGCGCCACTGTTGTTGACACTGGAGATGCCTGAAGGGGGATTGACTACTTTTGAACAGCGCCCCCTCGATGGACAGGCATTTAATCTTGGCGCCGGAGTTCGCCTTATTTATGGCGGCCCTGAGCAGGGGACACTGCTGGAAGTCTGTAATAACGGTAAAGCCTCACGTATGGCGGCGCGCTTAGCACAGGGTTATGATCCTCTTCTGACACCACTGGTTCAGCTTACCTATCGTGCCGAACCTATGGCGCGCTTCTCCATAATTACCGGTCGCAGCCATCTCCGTTTTACCGAAAACGCCGGCACAGCCGCAACTATCAGCGGTGCTATAGAGGCCGATAACACCTGGCAAACCTGGCTGGGATCGCCACTGAAAGCGATTGGAGCCGCAGGTATAAAAGAGGGGTTTGCTTTCCCGGCGGCAGATTTACAAGTTATCTCTAGGCACGGCCATGATCAGAGTGGTCTTTACAGCTCCTTCCATATCAGTCAGATGGCATTAGGGCCGGCAGTGGGACCGTCGCGGATACTCGCTTTTCGGGCTCTTTACGATGATATTGACGGCGACCTCACTAAAGTGGAATATGCTCTAATTCAAGGGAGAGAGCCGTGGGTTTTGCGTACGCCAACCGAACAGACCCAGGCCGTTTGGCAGACAATAGCCAATGGCGAAGTCACTACACCCGACATCAGCAAACTCTCCGAAGGGCTTTGCCACCTGATAGTGCGAGCTCACGATGCCGCCGGTAACATATCAACAGTTAGTGATGTTCCCTTCCTACTCGACCGCACCCCGCCTGTCGTAAAATATGCAGTAGTAGAGACAACCAAATACAACAAGACCGCCTTAAATCTCACTATTGATGGTGGTTATGCTATGCCGTCGCTGCGCGGGCTCGGCCTCACTTGCAACGGCAAACAGCTTAACCTTGTCGACGACACCACAGGAGTGGCCTCATTCAGCGAAGCAGGGATTAATTTGGAGATCAACTGGCCATGGTTACTGCGACGTCAACTGCAACAGGCTAAACACGGCGATATCCTCAAGCTGAGTTTTGAAGGAGTGGCCGATATTGCCGGCAACAGTTTGGAGCGTATTGATGTGCCGATTACCCTCGACATCGCCAATGATAAAACACCTCCTACAGTTGAGCTGACAGGAAGGCCTAAAAACATTAACTCATGGCTTCCCCAGATCAGCAACCTCAGTGCTTTTTTTCAACGCATTCAACTCGACAGCATAAGTACACTGGTGACAGAAGATGGCTCGGTAGTTACCGCTTTCAACGCTCTGGATAATGGCTCATCGTGTCTGGTTAACAACTTCCGCAACGACCCCGGCTGGAAGGTGAGTCAGAGTGGTTGGCTCGGTTTAAGTATCAGGACTATGTCGGCCGATAAAGCCGCCGCTCCAAATGTTGAATTACGCCTTTTGCCACGGGCTCTGCCGAATGAAGCGACCAAACCGGATAAAGGCAAACATTATGTAATCTCGCTGAAAAATAGCGACAGCCCCTATGTTCACGGCAAATTAAACTGGTATGCCGGTGAATGGCAAAATATCATGATCGATGTAGCCGGGTTCCTTTGCAATGCCACCGGCTTGAAAGAGGCTCCCGATATCCGTGATGTGATTGTCGCCTTTGCTGACAAAGAGACCCGCTCTTACCAGATACGTGCCGCCGCAATTATGGCCCCCTACGGTGAAAAAGATATTGTCCGTTTCCGCGCCTACGATATCTCAGGAGTAGAGGGGTTAAAGTGGAGCGGTGGCAGCAGCACCAAACTATCGTTAAGACCATCACTTGTGCCACGTGACGCAGGGAGCGTCTGGCTCGATGTCCGTGTGGCAGACCGCAGCGGCAATCTATCACAGCTCTATATGATTCCAGTGCCACCTGTGGCCATGGAGGGTAATGTATCGGGTGAGTTGCCCGAAGATGAATAACCACGCTATAAGGAGATTTATGACTACCCGCATAGTAGTACCTCATCTTGACGCTAATATTATTGATGTCACCGTTACAGAGTGGCTCAAGCAACCGGGTCAGGAGGTGGCCAAAGGCGAAATCGTTGCTGTCCTCACAACCGATAAAGCCGCCTTCGAGCTAGAGTCTCCCGCGTGCGGCATCTTGTTGGAGATATTGGCTGCACCAAAAAGTGTTGTGCCGTCGGGCTATATTCTGGGTCTGCTCGGTACGGTTGGTGAGAGCGACCCTCAGGCAATTGCCGACAACCAGACCACCATGACCGCTTACGCTATCGCTACAGGGACTAGGGGTTCAGGAGCAACCAACAATGGGTCGGCAGCACCGGTAGATGTTGCCGACAGTGGCACTGCCGATGCAACCACACGTGTTCGCGCTACGCCCAAGGCCAGGCGTCTGGCTCGTGAAATGGGACTCGATTTAGCTACAGTTCAGAGAGTAACTGGGGTTGAGATCATTGACGAAGCAGCCTTACAGCAATATCGGGAGAGAGACTGAAATTATGGCACATTGTGTGATAACAGGTGGTTCCCGGGGTATTGGTAAGGCCACGGCACTGGCTTTAGCTGCCGGTGGTTGGTCGCTCACTATAAATTACCATAACAACACTGCTGCTGCTGAGGCTGTCTGCGCTGCAGCTCTCGATGCCGGAGCCCCGCAGGTCAGGCTGGCTGCCGCTGACATATCCGATCCTGAACAGGCCGCTACGATGATAAAAGAGGCAGAAAAAGCTCAGGGCCCCATAAGTGGGCTGGTTTGCAATGCCGGTATTATACGTACCCAGTTTACGGCCCTGACTTCGCCTGACGACTGGCGCAAAATACACGCCACCAACCTCGATGGATCTTTCTACGTAACTAAAGCGGTTATCCGTGGCATGGTGCGTCAGCGAGCCGGCCGTATTGTCTACATCTCCTCCGATGCCGCCCTGCTGGGCGACCTGATGCGCGCCGCTTACAGTTCCTCCAAAGCAGGACTACTAGGCTTGATGCGCGCAGTGTCACGCGAAGTCGCCTCCGCTGGTGTAACTGTCAACGCCATAACACCCGGGATCATCACTACAGACATGACCGCCGATATCCCTGAAACCCGGCGTCAAAAACAACTAGCTGCCATCCCGCTAGGCCGTTTTGGCGAACCCGGAGAAGTCGCTGCTGCTGTCAGCTTCCTTATGTCCGATGCCGCCTCATTTATCACCGGCCAAACCCTCTCAGTTAACGGTGGCCTCTATATGTAAGGCGCTGTTTGCCAACAAAATTAACAGAATCCCGAATGAACACGAATATACACAAATGTATCGCTTTGCTAGTGTAAGGTTTGTTTTTGAATAACTCTTAACCTCCCCGGTAAACCACCAAGCCCAATAGCGGTTTGACATTTAGCTTGTTTTTTGTCATTTTATTTGTGTTGGGACAACAAGATTTATTGTTAAAGTGATAATTTACGGCTTTTATATAGCTGTTTTATGGGGGTTATCATGAGAAACACGAGAGCTGGTTGGGTACGTGGTTGGCTGACAGTTGCGGTATTAGCCACCACCATGGTATTTGGGTCGCCGTTTGGTGACTGGATGTATAAAAGTAAGCTCATCTTCAGCGGCTATGAGGGTACGGAAACCCTGAAAAACTTTCCGGCATTGGTGGTGTTGAGCAGTGACACGATCAGCGGCTTTGATCACGCCGACTGTGCGGCGGGTGGTGCCGATTCCGTTTTTCTGATGCCGATGGCACTGAAATTCCCTACGAGGTTGAGAGCTGGAACAGAGCGGGAGAGTCGCACCTCTGGGTAAGGGTGCCGGAGCTGGCATCGGCGGCGGATTACATCTGGCTCTATTGGGGTAAAGCCGGGGCAGAAGCACCTGCATATAGCGGCGTGGAGGGAGTCTGGGTGGGCGGCTATGAAGCTGTGTGGCACATGAATGAGAGCGACCCGCTGGATGTAACGGGGAATGGGAATGATGGTGAGGGTAAAGGGGGTGTTCCTGTTGTGACCACTGGTGTCGCCGGGCAAGCTCTTGAATTTAACAGCACCAACCAAGATTATGTCGATTGCGGCACCGGCCTGAAGATGCGCAAAAATGACGCCACTTTGAGTGTCTGGTATAAAACGTCAAATTCGGTCGCCTCTTCAGTGATGGGCTTTCTGGGCAAATCAAGGGCTACAAGTGCGCAGCGCTACTCTATGTTCATTGACAAAGGGACGCTTTACGCAATGTTTCATGGCAACTCTTCGCTATCAGCGAAAACTACTTGGAGTGCTCCTTATTATGATGATAGGTGGCATCAATTGGTCGCTTCTTATAAACGGGATGGCAACCTCGAACTTTATATTGATGGGGAATCTAAGGGCTCGACTTCTATTAGCGCGCAAGCCAACTATGACATGGACAGTTCAACTCTTTTTCTCATCGGTGCCTATGGAAACTCTACAGGAACGGCTCCTAATGCCGGCTTCTATTATAACGGCTTAATGGACGAGGCGCGTTTCATGAATGTGGCGGTCTCAGCCGATTGGGTTTGGGCTGAATATCAAAATATTGCCGCAAATGATCTCTTTATCACTTATGGGGCTAAAGAGTTGCAACTGATGAGTATTATTGGGATAGATGGCATACATATTGTGAACAACTCGGCAGCAACGGCAGGGGATGGGAACGTCTTTAATCCTGTGACCGGTGCATTGAAGAATAATGCCACTTGGGTGGATGCCACTTTACCGGTGCTCTATGCTAGTGGTGAAAATCTGACGATCGGTGCGCAAAGC
>JAAYNR010000082.1 GCA_012520735.1 Lentisphaerota bacterium
CCCCCGCCGTTGCCATATTTCCCTTGTTACCATCCCCTCAATGTGCCAAAATGCTGTTATTCACACATGAAGGAGCGTACAGCCCGTTAGCCAGTAGCCAGCGTTGCGCTGGCTACTGGCTAACGGGAATTGAATAGGATACGTGGAGGTTATATGAGAATGTTAAAGAGTTATGATGTGGTGGTGTTGGGGGGCGGGACAGCTGGGGTAGTGGCGGCGATTCAGGCGGCACGGGCTGGTGCCACGACCCTGCTGGTTGAAAAGAGTGGGGTGCTAGGGGGGACGATGACGAATGGCGGCATCAGCCACCCGGGGATTTTTCACGCTTGGGGCAAACAGATTATCGCCGGTATCGGCTGGGAGCTGGTGCTGCGGACGCTGGAGACCAGCGGTCAAAGTCTGCCCGACACTTTCAGCGATATTACCCTGCCACATTGGCGCCACCAGGTCAGACTCGACACCTTTGTACTGACCATGCTCTGTGATGAGATGGTGGTGGAGTCTGGTGCCAATGTTTTGCTTCATACCATGGTGGCAGCGCTGAAACCACTGGCCGGAAATAGCGGATGGGAGGTGTCGTTATGCACCAAGGGCGGCCTGACAACCATAGAGGGGCGGGTGGTGATTGATGCCACTGGTGACGCCATTGGTACTGCGTTGGCGGGCTTTGCCCTTGATGTGCCGCAAGAGACGCAACCGGCGACATTGTCATTCAGGCTGACAGGGTACGACCATGCCGCCATAGATTATGAGGCCGTTAACCGTGCCTATGCGGAGTGGGTTGCCAGCGGTAAGGGTAAATTTACAGATGTCTCCTGGGATAGCCAGAACCCCAGGTCTGAACGTCTGCTCAAGACCTATGGGAATAACGCCAATCATATTATTGCGGGTAATTCACGTGATAGTGTGGGGAAAACGATGCTGGAGCTGGAGGGGCGCAATTCATTATTGCGCGTATATCGATTTTTACGAACACAGCCCGGGTTCGAGAAGTTACGCATAGAACACCTTTCGCCCGAGTGCGGCGTGCGGGAGAGTGTCACAATAAAGGGGAAGAAGCGAATAACTGAAACCGACTATATTTCAGGCAGAAGCTGGGAAGATGGTGTTTGTTACGCCTATTATCCCATTGATCTCCATATGGCAACAGGAGCGGGACTGCAGAAGAGGTCACTTGAAAAAGGGGTCGTACCGAGTATCCCTCGCGGTGCGCTGTTACCGGCGGAGAGCCACAATTTTATTGTTGCCGGCAGGGCCATATCGAGCGACCGCAATGCCAATTCCGCGCTCAGGGTACAGGCCACAAGCATGGCCACGGGCCAGGCGGCCGGTGGAGTGGCAGCTCTCGCTGTCGGGATGAAGTGTGACCCGGCAGAGGTGCCGATCTCAATGCTACATGAACTTTTGCGAAAGCATAAAGCGATTGTGCCGGTAGTGGCGTAGGTGATGGCGGAAGAGGTTTATGTCGTTGGGGAGGGGAGAATAGAGTGCCTTAATGGGTGGAATGCCTTAATTCCTTAATGGTTTAATAGCAAACACAAGCTTTGTGGTGAGCTTTGTCGGAGTTGGCGAATGGACTTCTTCGCGTTGGAAACCGGGTTATGTTACGTCTTTACAGGGCAGGGAGGGGACGGAGCCCTGCGTTCCTGATAAGACTATATCACTTGTGGGGAAGTTCTTGTTTACTTTTGAGCCAGATTATGGTTTACTTGTTGCAACAATAATCTCAAAATATTTTTTGGAGGTAATTATGGTTCGTGCAACTCGTATTTTTTTGGTTGCAGCGGTATGTTTTGCAGCTTTCAATGGCGCGGGATGGTAACTGGGTAAATATTCTGGATGTGCTCAATATCCCGGCTCTGGAACAAGAAAGGGGCGATGCCTCTTTAAGTGGCTATATTGAGTTCCTTCGTAATAAACAGCAGCAGATTATAGCTGCTGGCAACGTTGTAGCTGAACCAGACAGCGGTGGAAAGATGGAAACTGCTGCTGCTGCGATCTCTGGTGCATCACCGGCTGCGCAACCTGATACACCTGAGAGTTTGATATCGTACGCAGTGACATTGGCACCTCCAACCAATGTAACGCCGGTGGTAGTTCCTGCTACTTCATTTACAGACACCCAGCAGAAGCGTCATAAGAAGGTATTGGACTTATTAGGCAACAATGTTGAGCAACATATTAAAGAACTCGACTGGATACCGAAAAATCCACCTTTAGCTGCTGCCTGTCTGTTAGATTATCTGGGCAGAGTAGCCAAACAACGAAGAATATCTGAAAAAAGAGTTACGGGCATTATTGTGTCGATATTACTGCTGAATTCATGGCGTGTCCCCGACGCACTTAAATACACGCAGTGGGTATTACCCAAGATAAAGAAAGCGGCATTTCCAAACGTTTACTTGGAAATAATGTTTCCCCGATTGATTCCTCAGGTGATTGCACACAATTACGATGATGACGATGATTATGTTGATGATTATGAATTTAGTTGGGACGATCAACAGCCTGATTTTCAATCACCAGGTGAACCCCAGCCAACCAGTGATGCGGTGAATGATCTATCTTCCAGAAAAATTAGCCGCAATGCCCCTTGTGTCTGCGGCAGTGGCAAAAAATACAAAAAGTGTTGCGGATCCAAGCTGTGATGTCAGATGCGGAAAAGGGCACCCATTTTTTTACCAAGGAGGAGGCTGGTGCCGATGATGGCGACACCGAGGAAGCTCATGGCCCAGACACCGAGGGCAGAGGCTAGGTAGCGACCGGCACCGATGAGCTGGAAGAGTTCGAAGATGGTTTTGGTGATGGGGTAGTAGTCGATCTTCTGGGCGAGGATGAGGCTGTCGCTCACTTCAAGCATGCTGAAGGCGAAGGCGAGGAGGATGCCGGCAATGAGGTTGGCGGCGATTAGTGGGGCGGTGATGCGGCGTACTATTTTAAGGGGAGGGGCACCGAGGTTGGCAGCGGCTTCTTCGAGGGTTACGGAGGTTTGCTGCAGACCGGCGACGGCGGCTCGTACCATGAAGGGGAGGCGGCGGACGCCGTAGGCGATGACGAGGAAGAGGGTGGGGTTTTCACGGACATCGATCAGTGTGGCCCAGGCGGGGCGGGCGTGGAACCAGCCCATGTTGCTGAGTTTGATGCTGAGTGCGAGGTAACCAAAAGCCATGACAAGACCGGGAACGGCAAGGGGGATCATAGCGGCGGTGTCGAGTAGGCCGCGCAGGGGGAGGGTGGAGCGGACAACAATCCAGGCGACAGCAATGCCGAGGGCGAGGTTGAAGATTACGGCCATGGAGGAGAAGAGGAGGCTGTTGCGGATGGCGTCGATGGTCATGCCGTGGCTGAGAGCTTCGGTGTAGTTGGCAGTGGTGAAAGCGGCGGGGATGAGTGAGCGGTACCAGGTGCCGGGGACGCTGAAACTGGTGAGGATAACGCCGAGGTGGGGGAGGAGGGCGAGTGTGGCGACTATGATAAAAGCGAGTGCGGGGAGCGTGGCGCGCCAGCCGCGCAGGTTGATGGTTTGGCGGGAAACAGAGGCTTTGGCGGTCATGGCGTGGGCGCGTCGGCCAAAGAGGGCGCGGCTGATGGAGTAGAGGATTACGCTGGTGCCGAGGACAACGGTGACCAGAGCATAGGGGAAGGGGCTGGAGCTGACCTCTTTGAGGGCATCGTAAACCTGTACTGCGGCGCAGCGGGTGTAGTTGAGCATGAGCGGTGTGCCGAGTTCGGTGAAGCTGGCGATGAAGACTAGTGTACTGCCGGCAAAGAGGCCGGGGAGGATCAGAGGCAAGGTGATGCGGCGGAAGGCGATCCAGCCTGAGGCTCCCATGTTGGCGGCGGCCTCTTCCATGGCGGGGTCGACATTAGCGAGGGCTGCAGAGACATTGAGGAAGATGATGGGGTAGAGTGCCAATGCCTGGAGGATAATGACGCCGGCATAGCGTGACTGACCCAGCCAGTCGATGGGGCCAAGGCCAAGCAGGGCGTTAAGAGCACCGTAGGGGCCGAGTATTTGAGTCATACCGATGGCACCGACAAAGGGGGGGAGGATCAGCGGTACCAGAACCAGAGCACCGAGGAAGCCTTTACCGGTGAAGTTATAGCGACTGGCGAGCCAGGCCAGAGGGAGTGAGAGGAGACTGGCCAGGGTGGTGGTGCCAAAGGCGATGGCAAAGCTGTTGAGGAGGCCTTCGGCGTAGATAGGGTTACGGAAGACATCGCTGAGGTAGCGTAAAGTGAATTGACCCTCTTCGACAAAACCACCATAGATGACGATGCCGACAGGCATGACCAGTGTAACGAGAAAAATCACGGCTAGGAGTGTGAAGAGGAGCCATGCTGTCTGTTTGCGTAACATATCAGAATTCTCAACGATAAATAGTGACTCAGGGTGTTAAAGTATTACCCCATCAGCACGATGCCGACGGCACCACCACAAGCAAGCGCAATCAGGGGGTTAGCCCGGAAACGCCAAGTAGCGATGAATACTGTGACAAAAATTGCTACACTGCGCCAGTCAAAGGTGTGGCCGGCCAGAAATTCGATTCCACGTCCGCCCAGTGGAAAGACAGATGCGATCAGGAGTTTGGTGGCTGCGGCGAGTACCATGCCGGCGATGACGGGGCGGACAATGGAGAGGATGCGGAGGCTCACTTTGTCGTTACGGTGGCGTTGCCATAGTGCGCCGATGAGACAGACAATAAGGAGCGAGGGGAGGATCAGTGATAATGTGGCGACCAGCGAGCCGGGAATGCCGCTGATGCGGTAGCCGACAAAAGTGGCGGCGTTGACAACCATTGGGCCGGGGGTCATCTCTGATATTGCCAGAACGTCGAGAAATTCGTCGTTGGTCATCCACTCACGTGCCGTCATCTCTTCGTGTATCAGGGGGAGCATGGCCATGCCGCCGCCGATGGTGAAGAGCCCTATTTTGAAAAAGACATATGCTAGTTGCAGGTAGATCATTGCGGCATCTCCATTTTAGTGGCTTGCCGTTTAGCCCACAAGTGCCAGATGATGCCGATGGCGATGCCACTCAAGATGAGTCCGAGAGGGCCTAGCAGTGAGCCGGCAGCGGCGATACAGGCGGCAGTGGCGATGCCGTACTCCCAGCGTGATTTACAGCCGCGTTGGATCATTCTGATGGCAACCGCGAGGAGGAGCCCGGCGACTGAAGGGCGCAGGCCATCGAAGAGACGGGTGAAGAGAGTCCACTTTGTGACTGTGGCGTACGACGTAGCCAGAGTGATCATCACTACAGTGGGAGCGCTTATCATGCCTAAAGCGGCTATCGTGGCACCAATGGCACCACGATAGCGGTGCCCTACCAGAATGGCGGTATTGACGGCAATGACTCCGGGGATCACCTGTGCCAGGGCGTAGAGATCGCTCATCTCTTGATGGGTATACCACTTGCGGCGTTCGACCACTTCACGTTCGAGGAGGGGGAGCATGGCGTAGCCGCCACCGAAAAGCACCGCGCCTACGCCAGCAAAACTGCGGTAGAGCATACCGAGGGTGACTTTTTTATGGTCACTCATTGACTTTTTCCTGCTTCTGCCAGTGTGGCGATAGTGACACCTTGCCAGGCGGGTTGTGCCAGAAGGTGCTCGAGCAGTACGGCACAGGCACAGGCATCGTGGCCGGCATCGTGCGGTTGGCCGAGCGGTGAGACCTCCTGCAAACGGTGTGTGAGTGAGAGTTCATAGATAATGTTTTCCAGTGAGTAGCCGGTGAGTTCGGGCCAGGCGTGACGTGTCAGAGTGAGGGTATCGATCCACGGGCCATGGCGGTGGAGTGGGGCGACTTTGCGTAGCAGGGTACGCTCGGTGCCGATGTTATGAGCTACCAATGGTTTGTGGAGCAGGCGGGTGGGGGCGACAGTGGCCCAGACATCGACAAAAGCCGGGGCAACGGCAAGCTGCTCACGCACTTGCTGGTGGCGACCGGGCGCATGACGGTTAAAAGGGCGGTTAGGATCGATCTGTATCCAGTGGCATGTGGCTGTTGCGGCAACCACACGCCCGTTAATGAGCGAGACCATACCTACTTGCCACGGCTCGACCGGCCAGCCGGACACACTGCCGGTGGTTTCGAAGTCGATGGCTGTGATCTCGGTTTGCGCTGCCGCAACATTATGCCAGAGGTGTGCCACAGGTGAGTGCTATTTGGCCTGTTTTAATGCGGCAAAAAGTTTTTTACGCGCATTGAGGCGCCAGTTTTCAGTTTTGGGGAAGTCCTCAAACGATTTCAAAGCGGCGAGCATTTTGTCGTTATTATCGACCCCAAGTGTCTGTAGCAAGGCATAATCCTGCAGGCTGTCGGCAAAAGCCTCCCAGCGGAGTGAGTCGATCGGGCCGTCAGGGCCGGGATAGACCACAAAGGTGTCTCCATAGGCCCACAATGGCCAGCGCAAGCCGTCTTGAACGGTGAAGGGGTCGATCAGCTCGCGAGTTTGACATTTGGCCCAATAGTTGTAACCCCAGTGGAGGAAGCCGCCGAAAGCCCAGCGATAGAAGAGCCAGCCGCTCATTCTGATTTTCGCAAGGGGGGTGTCGAGCAGGCGATTAAGGAAACGACCACGCGGATAGCAGCAGAAGTAACACCAGCTCTTGATCCCTTCGTCGTGAAACTGCACGGCAGTAGAGATAGAGGGGATAGGGGTATCGGTCAGCGCGTCGCGGCCATACTCTATCTCTGAGATAGCATCCATCACCTTCATCCACGGTGCCAGCTCTTTCAGCATGGTGCGTGCCTTGATGTAATTGGCACGCGCCTCGGCACCATGCGGTTCGTCGGAGACGTGGAAGAACGATTTCTTGAGAATTTTCTCCTCCTCACAAAACTTTTTAAGTTCAGGGAGGAACTGCGCCAGAAACTTGCGATAGGTATCGGAGGTCGCCTCTGTCTCAGCCGGCCATAGTAGCGACTCGCTGTGTCCCTGCCCATCATAGACGCGAATGGCGTGGCGCACGCCCCACTGAGTAAAGAGGTGAGTCCACTCGAAATATTTCAGGCCGCAACTCTTCATAAGCCGCACATAGCGACGGACATCGGCCCAGTCGAACTCATATTTGTCGGTTCCTGTGCGCATAACGCGCAGCAATTGCGACGGACGCTTGACGCCATCGAGCGGTGGGGTGAAGACTGGCACATAGGCACAGTCCTGGCCATGTTCAGCCATATTACGGAAATAAGCCTCCATAATTTTATAAAAACGCTCGTCAAAGAGGTCGGTTTTATACCAGTCGATAATCTGGTCGGCATAAGTCCACTGCACAACCGGGAAGTTGCGCCGTGCTTTAATGGAGACATCATGGAGTGTGATACGGGCTTTATGCGACGAGATCTTTTTGTCTTCCTTATCGACCAGTTTCACATCGATCTGATACGCACCCGGTTTAACCCGTTTGGCAGGGACTATGGTGATAAAGAAACTCTGGGTCTCGGCAGGGGGGAGTTTCAGGAGAGTTTCATCAAAAAGCGGATCAGGGACAAAGCCGGGGTAGTTATCGACCCCATCGATCTCTTCTGCGGGGGTGAGTGTGTTGCGGTGGTTGACCGGCACCTGACCGACTCTCCTGACACGAGTCTGCCACCCTTTGGGGGCATCTACCTGACAGGTTACTTCGGTAAACCAGGGAGCCTTGCTAAGATCCTCGTGATCGTCACGAATGCCTACTTGAAAGCTGAAGCGTTCGTTAAGGGCGGCATCATATGAATAAGCGCGGTTTGGTTGTACCGGAGAGTGTGGGAACAGACGTTGTGAAGGCGAGCTTAGCCATGAGCGGATCATTTTCAGGTCTCCATAAGGGTGGTTGGTTTAATTGGTAAAAACAACGGATACACCATAGACTATTTCAGGGTAGATGTCGACAGCGAAAGGTTAGCTGGTTGTCAAAGGTTGTTAAACCTTGGTAGTGTTATATAAATCTGCGACTGCCGTTGGTGGCAATGGAATCGCTTTATCGCCCAGCTTGAGTATTATGCCACAGGCCATTTCAAAGAAGAGGGCGTTTTGCAAAGCATGGGGGAAATCTGCGGCCACCACAACCTGACCATGATTTTGCAATATGGCTAGGTTGTGTTCGCTGAGAGCGGCAATTACCGCTGATGCCAGCTCTATGCTGCCGGGCTGTTCAAAGGGGACATGGGCGATGGGGCCTATATAATAGGGTATCTCCGGTGTGAGGTTGAAATCGAGGTGAGAGATGTCGCAGCAGGCCAGTGCAGTGGCGTTGGGCGATTGATAGTGGAGCACCACATTGACATCCGGACGATTGCGCAGAATGCCGGCGTGAAAGCTGGCCTCCACTGTGGGCCGGACACCATTGAGCGATGTGCCGTCGGCAATGGTGCAGATGGCAATATCGGCAGGGGTTACTTCGCTCAGCCAGCAGCGCGTACGTGTTACCAGCATATGCTGTCGGTCAAGACGCCAGGAGAGGTTGCCACTACTGCAGACAAGCAGACCCGCATCAGCAGCTTTGTGACAAGCCTCGACAAACTGTGTCTCAATGTTTTCCATGTTTTGTCTCTTTAACATTAAACGCTATAGTAGTGTCTCAGGGCAATTATGTTACAGACGTGTTGTCTGTTTACCCTTTGATGAGTCATTGTAGAGATCATTGGTGTAGTAAAGCAACTGTATTTGCGCGTGCTCGGAGAGCTACGAGCGAGGAACCACGGAATACACGGAAAACACGGTAGCTCAAGCTGCTTGGGAAGGGGAAGGGAAAGAGGGGATTATCTCTTAGAGGCACAGAGAGTGACTTCGGACTCGGGGCTAGGGACTCGGTGGTAAGGATAACGCGGTGACGTGGTGATTTGCTGATGGGGTGGGCTGATTTGGAAAATGAATTCGGAGTCCAAAGTACTAGGTCCGGAGTCAAACGGGCTGCCGAGATTAACCACGAATGAACACCAATGGGCACGAATGGTGACTGAATAGGCGAAAAAATAAGGTTGAAAGAGAGGGCAAATAGACTTATTCGCGATC
>JAAYNR010000103.1 GCA_012520735.1 Lentisphaerota bacterium
AGTTGTTGCGTTGAAGCAGCTAAGGCAGCATTGAGAGTCATCGTCAACTCTCTTCCTTTTAAAATCTGCTTTCCAAACGCGTAGCGTTTTTATTAAAACTGCGTGAGTCCATGAAAGTGCCAGATATATTAAGGGAACAAGATTTCTACGCTATACAACATTTGGTTACGGCTGTAAGCAGTTTTAGGAACTAAGGCATTACCCTCACTAAGAAGTTCCCCCCCCCTCCCAGCAGCTTGAGTTTCCATGTATTCCGTGGTTAATCTTCCAGCAACTTGAGCTCTTTGCGCTCTTTTCGCGGTGTCTCACTTCTATTGCCACACCAACATAAAATTTGCTACACTGTGAGCACGTTTAACAAAAGAGGTGGTTTTCCGTTGTCCAATTGCAGTGGTAATCGCCTCTCAGAGTCGGAGTTTTTATATGAAAAATTATTGTACCCACCCCAAAACAATCACTAGTGAGGCGGAACTGGATGCTACTCTCGCCCGTCCATATCCCGAACTGGTAAATATGATGAAGCATCTTGAGGGCGATATCGCAATCCTCGGCATTGCTGGCAAGATGGGGATAACTCTGGGTATGGCCGCCGTTAACGCTATTCGCGAGGCCGGGGTTAATAAAAAAGTCTTTGGTGTCAGCCGTTTCTCCGACC
Organism: Lentisphaerota bacterium; assembly: GCA_012520735.1. GTDB lineage: Bacteria > Verrucomicrobiota > Kiritimatiellia > RFP12 > JAAYNR01 > JAAYNR01. Next base: position 656 of record JAAYNR010000103.1, read on the forward strand.
CCGCCGCAGCCGATACGCTCAGCACCGCCGGTATCGAACCCATCCGCTGTGATCTGCTCGACCGCGCTGCTGTGGCTAAACTGCCTAAGACCCCTAACATCATTTTTATGGCCGGACGTAAATTCGGCACCGGCGGCGAAGAGGACCTCACCTGGGCTATGAATACTATTGTGCCGGCACATGTCGGGGAGGCTTTCGGCAGTAGCCGCATTGTAGCATTCTCAACTGGCTGTGTCTATCCACTGGTTCCTGTCACACGCGGTGGCTGTAATGAGGATGTTACGCCCGATCCTATCGGCGAATACTCCTCTTCATGCCTCGGACGTGAGCGGGTTTTTGCCTACTATAGTCGCACGCTGGGGACGCGCGTCTGTCTGTTCCGCCTTAATTATGCGCTCGACCTCCGCTATGGTGTCTTGCGTGATATCGCTGACGCTATCTGGGAGGGGCGTCCGGTAAACCGCAGTGTCGGCTGGTTTAACGCTTTGTGGCAGGGCGATGCTAATAACCATGCTCTACTCGCACTCGATCACTGTACCGCACCAGCCACACCGCTGAATGTCACCGGCCCTGAGACTGCCTCAGTCACTGCCGTGGCTGAACGTTTTGGTCGTCTGCTCGATAAGCCGGTCACTTTTAATGGCGACCCCGGTCCCGTAGCCTACCTGAATGATGCCTCGCGTGCACACCGTCTCTTCGGCTATCCGCGTGTCGCCCTCGATACTGTTATCGAGTGGACCGCCGACTGGATCAAATCGGGTGGCCGCTCTTTAGGCAAGCCTACGCACTTCGAAGTTTCCAGTGGTAAATTTTAACCTCTTAAGGAGATATAACCGATGAATACAACAACGATTTTTAACGATATCAATGCTTTGCGGCAGCGCCTCTTTGAAGGTCTGGTCATCCCTGCCTTGCCGCTGGCTCTCAACGCGGATCGCCAACTCTCTGAGCAACATCAACGCGCCCTGGCACGTTATTATGTAGCCGCCGGTACCGGTGGACTGGCCGTCGGGGTTCACAGTACTCAATTTGAAATTCGCGACCCCGAAATTGGCCTCTTTGAGCCTGTCCTCAAACTTGCCGCTGAGACGCTCGATGAAGCTGCCGCTGGTAAACCTTATGTCAAGGTGGCTGGTGTCTGCGGCAAAACACCTCAGGCTGTGGCTGAAGCCACTTTTGCCCGTGAGAGTGGCTACCATGCCGCTCTTTTGAGTCTGGCCGCTATGAAGAATGAAGATGTCCCCGCAATGGTAGAACATTGCCGCAGGGTAGGTGAAATTATCCCGCTGATCGGTTTCTATCTGCAACCTTCAGTCGGCGGACGTATCCTCCCTTACAACTTCTGGCGACAGTTTGCTGATATCCCCTCGGTAGTTGGTATCAAGATGGCACCGTTTAACCGCTACCAAACTTTTGATGTTGTCCGAGCCGTCTGTGATGCCGGACGTGAAAAGGAGATCGCCCTCTATACCGGTAATGACGATAATATCGTTGTCGACCTCCTCACTCGCTACCGTATCCAAACCGCTACCGGTCCACGCGAAGCACGGATCATCGGTGGACTCCTCGGTCATTGGGCTGTCTGGACCAGCAAAGCTGTGGCTCAGCTTGACACTTGCCATCGGATTATGGCTCAAGGGGGTGATGTCCCGGCGGAGATCATGACTCTGGCTGCCGAGGTTACCGATTGTAACGCCGCCTTTTTTGATGTAGCGCACAATTTCGCCGGCTGTATCCCCGGTATCCACGAAGTCCTCCACCGTCAGGGTCTTATGCCGGGAACCTGGTGTCTTAACCCGCAGGAGGTCCTCTCTCCCGGCCAATCAGCCGAGATTGATCGCGTTTATGCCGCCTATCCCCACTTGAATGATGATCACTTTGTAGCCGAGAATCTCGATAAATGGCTGGCTTAAAACGCCATTGATCCATCCGGCCACCTCAAGGCTGAACCACTTGCGGGGTGCGCCCCGCAGGTATCACACATCTATGTCGGCCCATCAGCTAATCCTTGCACCGCTCCGCGGCGTCACCATCCGCCTCTATCGCGAGGTGTGGGCACGCCATTTCAGCGGCCTTGATCTGGCGGTGTCACCCTTTATCCCTCTTGTCACCGGGAGTCGTGTAAAACCAGGACTTCTAACTGAGGTCGTCCCCACCCTGCCACACTCTATCCCTCTGGTGCCGCAAGTGATCGGGCGTGACCCAGCCGCTCTCTCTGTAATGCTCAAAACCCTGCGCGACCTTGGCTATACCCGCGCCGACCTCAATGCCGGCTGCCCCTGGCCTATGGTCGTACGCCGCGGTCGCGGTGCCGGACTCGCCAACCGCCCCGCCGATTTACGTCAAATGCTGGCAAGCGGCTGTCAGGCCATGCCGGATGGGTTCTCTGTAAAACTCCGCCTCGGTATCGACTCCCCCGACTCGTTACTACAACTTATGCCGCTGCTTAACGAATTCCCCCTCCATGAAGTGGTGATACACCCCCGTACCGCCCGGCAAATGTATGATGGCTCGGCCCACATTGGCCACTTTGCTGCGGCGTTTGCGGCCTGCCGCCACCCGGTAGTCTATAATGGCGATATCCGTACCCCTGCCGACCTGACAGCTCTGCAGCAGAGATTTCCCACCATAACCCGCTGGATGATCGGACGCGGTGTAGCCGCCGACCCTTTTCTCCCGGCCCGTCTATGCGGTGATACCACACCACGTGATCTCACCCGCCTGCGTGCTTTTCTCGACGACCTCCTCGACACTAACTGTGCCACCCTCTCCGGTCAGCGTCCTGTGCTGGGCCGGATGAAAGAGTTATGGTACTATATGGCTCAACCACTGCGTGGCGGTGCACAAACCCTCAAACGGATTCAACACTCTGCCACACTTGACGAATATCGTTGTGCCGTTGACGACTGGTTTGCCGCCACACCCGGCTGGAAGCCCGATACCAATGGTATAGATTGGACTACTGACACTCCCCCAAAAACCGGAGAATATTAATGATGAATACCATAGAGACTAAAAACGCACCGACGGCTGTCGGCCCCTACTCACAAGCAGTTAAAGCCAATGGCTGGCTCTTCTGCTCTGGCCAGCTCGGTATGGATCCCACCAGCGGTGAACTCGCCGGCGATGTCGCCACTCAGGCCACACTGGCATTAACAAACCTCAAAGCGGTAATCGAAGCCGCAGGCACAACTATGGGTGCAGTTGTTAAAACCACTATCTTCCTCGCCGACATGGCCGACTTCACCACCGTCAACACCATCTATGCCGCTGCTTTTGGCGACCACCGCCCCGCCCGTGCTTGCGTTCAGGCAGCGGCACTCCCCAAAAATGCTCTGGTCGAAATTGAAGCTATCGCCTGCTGCCCGTGAAGATAGCTGTCTGCTGCCACCATCGCCGCGGAAAACTATCGTAGACTACCATTGATCCGTACGGAAAGGTGAAGCCGGCAAGTCTGCACTGTTGTAGAGGTTGCAACCATCTGGATTATCAGCCCAGGCGTAACGTACCGCTGCCGGCTCAGTCACCTCAGCCGACTCCACAACTACTGTTGATCCCTCAATCCTAGCCTCAGCCGCCTTGAAAAGTCGGTTTGTGCCGGCAATCATAAAGGTCTTCAGCTCGCCGCCCTTGGCAATCAACCCCTCGCCCACATGGTCAAAGTAGATCCTGATCCGCCCACCCTCAATCACACTGTTGCGGTATAGCGGACCCGAACAGACTCCACCTTTTCCATAAGTCCTTGCCAAAGCCCATTTCGCCATCCGCTCCCCTACCGTAACTTTATTACGCGGGTGGATGTCATAAGCATCACCGATGTCAATGGTCACTGTCAAGCCCGTCTCCGGCTCTGCCAGCGATGCCACCTGTGCTTCACGCACCAGTGCCCAATCACTCCGCTCCTGATAAGGCAGTGCCTTGGCAAAATTCGCCAACTGTACGGTGATAAAAGGGAAGTCTCCCTCTCCCCAGGCTCTACGCCAATCCTGTATCATCGCCCTGAGCATCCAATCATACTCGTACGGCAGTTGAGTGTTGCGTTCGCCCTGATACCAGGTCACACCCCGTATCGCATACGGGATCAGTGGCTGTATCATGTTGTCATTAAGCATATAGGGAGAGTTCTGATTGCTGGGGCCAAAACGGAGCTCCGGCATGGTCACCAATCCGTAATTTTGCTCCACACCATAACGCCATGCCCCCGCTAAACCTATAGCCTCGTCATTGCCGCCATCAACCGGTGCCAGCCGCATCATCTCAGCCTCGCCATGTATTCCGCCCGCTGCCATAAACGAGTTTACCCGTATAGCAATCACCGCCCGCCCCGGTTTGACCAACTCTCCCGGCACGCTGTAACTGCGGGGAACGTCCCAATACTCGTCTTCGAACTTACTCCCTGTAGCCCCCACCTCAACACCGTTAAAGTAGGTGACGTCGTGTTTATCTATCTTCCCCGGTTCAAGCTTTAAGTCTCTGCCTGCCCACGACTCCGGTATCACTACCTCGCGACGAAACCAGAAAACGCCGCTAAAGTTATGGCCACAGTATTGCCACATTGTCGGTAACTCCATCCTATCCCATGAAGTGTCATTAAACTCACTCTCGGCCCACCCTTTTCCAACTCCCTCGTTACCGGGGTCAGTCGCAAACACAAGATGTTTGTTCTTTAAAAAGGCACTATGGTCATCAGGCTCAAAGGGGAAATACTGATTCCAGAAAGTATCAGTATAGAGGTACGACTCATAATGATTGATCTCGTTGCGGGTCCACTCATGACGCACCAACTCTTCGCGGCTGATCCATGTCTCAATCCGCGTACCACCCCATGAAGAGTGTATTATCCCTACCGGCACGCCCAGCTCTGTAGCCAGGCGCCGACAAAAGAAAAATCCCACAGCACTGAGGTTCGGTATTGTTTTCCTGCTGGCAACTACCCACTCCCCCTTCACATCGTCACGCCGGCCCAAACGCGCCTGACAGGGGACATTAAATGAGCGTACAAGGTGATCGTCCGGACCAAGGTCGCTCTCTACATAGTCCGAACCCGCCACTCTCACACCCATATTAGATTGTCCCGAACAGAGCCACACCTCGCCCACCATAATATCCTGCAGACGCAAATAGTCGTCGGGATCAGGTGTCAGTACTATCATATCATACGGCCCACCAGCCGGCATCGGAGGCAACCGCAGCATAAATTTGCCACTGCTGTCAGAACGTGTCTCAGCCGTCACCTCGCCCAGTGTCACTTTTACCCTAATATCAGGCCGCGTCACACCCCACACCGGTACCGGCATGTTGCGTTGCAAAACAGCGTGTGAAGTAAACAGACCCGCCAGACGGATCTGTGACGATTTATGATGATCATGCCCCATTTTTTACCACTCTTTCTGCTTCTTCATAACCAAAATCTGCCAACGATGATAACACCAGATCAGCACCATCAATCTCCTGCTGAAGTGCTCCCTCCAGAACCAGTGCTACACAGCGCATACCTGCTGCCTTGGCAGAGCGTATCCCTGCCCGCGAATCTTCTATCACAATACACCGCTCAGGATCTGCCCCCAACCGCTCAGCCGCCATCTCATAACACATGGGATGTGGCTTGCCGTACTGGTAATCTTCCGAACCCAGATAAAATAAGACGTTCGACTCCAGCCCCATCAATTTAATCGTATCGCCAATGTCAATCCTCGTCGACCCTGAAACAATCGCAATCGGATAGTGAGCTGAGAGCCTCCGCAAACACTCAACCGACTCAGGGATCGATATATCACGCTCATTACGCAGCTTAATGTAGTAATCACGTAACTCTACCGCCATCTCATTAACCGAAACCACAGAAGTTCTCGGATAGAGTGCCACAATCTTCTCGTAAATGGCCGACCACGCATGGCCGTAAACAATAGATATTATCTCATCCTTGTCACCGCTGATACCGCGATCAGCCAGATATTCAACCATCGCCTCAGCCCATAACATTTCGGTATCAACAATCGTACCGTCCATATCAAAAAATATCGCCTCTACCGCTCTCTCTCGCATCGCCACTCTCTCTCTTTCTCTCGTGCTACTACTGCCCCACTCTATAAAATTAACTGCCCCGCCAGAAGGCCGGCACTCTACTAACCACCTCTGAAACCACCTCTGTGAGACTCAATTCACTGGTGTCGATGCGCATTACCCCCGGAGCCAATTTTAAAGGTGCCACCTTTCGTGTACTATCGATCCGGTCACGATTCAGCAACGACGCCAACACCTCTGCTTCACTCTGTTGCGTTATCCCTTTGGCCACCTCTTCACGATGCCGCCGTAAGGCACGCACCTCCGGTGCAGCATCTAGGTAAAATCGCGCCGGCGTGTCAGGAAATACCACCGAGGTGATATCGCGTCCCTCTACAATAATATCACCCAACTCTCGCAAACTCCGCAGCCAGGCAGTTACCTTATCACGCACCGCAACCACCCGCGCCACCGGACTGGCATGTTGGTTCACCTCAGCACTGCGCAAGGCATCACCGGGCAACTCTCCACCCACCTTGAAAACCACCGCCTTATCTGTCGGCTCAAACTCAACCTCAACACCTGCCGCACACGCCGCCACAGCCGCTTCATCAGCCGTATCGACCCCTGCCAGCAACGCCTGCCACGTCATGATACGGTAAAGTGCTCCTGAGTCCACGTGCAGAAAACCGAGCTGCTCCCCTACCAACTTGGCAACCGATGATTTCCCCGAACCTGCCGGCCCATCGATCGCTATCACACGATTCTCCATCATACATCTCCCTCCCCGGATCTACCGGAACTCTCTGACTCCCCATCATCCGTCGCAAACACCGGTTCAGCCCCCTCTGCCGGAGGCTCAGCCGGGCCTAAAATTTCACGCATAGCCGCTGTATCGCCCTCCTCAGCCGCCGCTTTACCCCCCGAGGACGCACCATCCTGCTTCGCCGCAGCAGCATCATTATCACCCTGTGGGCGTCGATACAACGCCCGCCGTGCTCCCGGACTGGACCGTTGTAATGTGGGGTCAAGCGCATTCAGATCAGTCAAACTCTTCAACCCAAAATGCTCCAGAAACATCGCTGTAGTACCATATAAAAATGGCCGACCCGGCAACTCACTGCGCCCTACGATTCTAATCAAGTGGAGTTCCATCAAAGCCTTAATTATATGGTCAACCCCCACGCCTCGCACACCCTCAATCTCAGATTTTGTAATCGGCTGGCGGTACGCCACAATCGCCAGTGTCTCCAGTGCCGAGCGCGACAGCCGTCCCGGACGATCTGCCTTAAGCAGATGTCGCAACCACCGCCCACTGTTGGCCTGTGTCTGAAAACGAAACCCCTCGCTCTGTTCAACCAGCTCAATACCGATCGCCAGCCGTGTCAGCTCTTTGGCAATCCCCTCAGCCGCATCGCGCACATCACGCGGTGAAGCATCGGCAAAAATACCGGCCTGCTCATCGTCAGCACCTACCTCACGCAAACAGAGACGTATCTCCTCAACACTAAGCGGCTGATTGGCACCAAAGATCAAAGCCCCCACAATCTGTTGCAAACTTGAAGCCATGGGGAGCCCCGTTTGCCCGCTACTCGACATGCTTCCCTCCCCCAATCACCGGCGGTGCTCCGGCATCACCCGCCACACCATTACCGGCCTCCATCACAACTATCTCCATAAACGGCGCATGCTGACAGAGTGATATCTGTCGCAAACGGAGCAACTCCAGCAAAGCCAGAAATGTGACAATCACTTCACCACGCTGTGACTCCGGGTTAAACAACCGCGAAAACGCCACCTCTCCCCCCTGCCGAGTTGCCGTTAAAATTACCTCCATTTTGTCCGGCACCGACCAGCTTATTGGCGGTACATAGCTTAGGTCTTCTTCCGGTGCTCGCTGTAAAACCTCCTGAAAGGCTGTCAGCAAATCAAACAGCCCGATATCACCTAACCGTTGCATAGGATCAGGCTCACTCTCAAACTCAGGGCCATCACCACCAAAGGCAAAAACTTCACCCTGCAACAACTCCAAATGCTGCAATTGCGAAGCCGCATCCTTAAACTTCTTGTACTCGATTAATTGACGCACCAGATCGAGCCGCGGGTCAACCCACTCGTCAACAGGCTCCTCACCTTCACTGCGCCGCCGCTCCACCGGCAACAGCATCCTGCTCTTAATCATCATCAACGTAGCCGCCATCACCAGAAATTCACCGGCAATCCCTAAATCGAGCATCCTCATCACCCCGAGATACTCCATATACTGCGACGTAATCCGCTCAATCGGAATGTCGTAAATATCGAGTTCATCGCGCCGGATCAAGTATAGCAGCAGATCAAGCGGCCCCTCAAACACCTCAAGGTCTACCTTGTAGTCGTCCTGCTGCAACATCTCAAGAGTCATGTTTTACCTCACTCAATGCCTACTGCCTGCCGTGCTGCTTTTATAGTTTTGGCAGCTTCGGCCCGTGCCCGCTCAGCACCACTACGCAACACACCCTCCACATAACCAAGGTCAGCCGCCAGTTCAGCCCGCCGCCGGCGCATCGGCGCAAACATCGCCTCAAACACCTCAAACAACTCTTTCTTGGCATGACCATACCCCATGCCGCCAGCACGGTAACGCTCAGCCATCGCCTCACGCTCGGCTTCATTGGCAAAGAGACAGTATAAGGCAAACACGTTGCAGGTGTCGGGGTTCTTCGGCTCTTCCAGCGGCGTACTGTCGGTCACAATGCGCATGATACGCGCTTTGGTCTCTTTCAGATCACCAAATAACTCAATCGTGTTGTTGTAGCTTTTCGACATCTTCTGTCCATCAAGCCCCGGCACCACCGCCACATCTTCCGATATCGATGCCTCGGGTATCGTAAAAACCGTACCAAAGGTGTTGTTAAATTTGATTGCGATATCGCGCGTCACCTCCAGATGCTGTTTCTGATCACGACCTACCGGCACCAGATTCGACTGGTAAATAAGAATATCAGCCGCCATCAAAACCGGATACGCAAAGAGCCCATGACTAGCCGCAAACCCCTTAGTCAGTTTATCCTTATAAGAGTGACACCGCTCCAGCAGCCCCATCGGCGTAACAACCGATAACAACCACGTCAGCTCATTAACCTCCGGCACATCACTCTGACGGAAGAAAACTGTCCGTTGCGGATTAAGACCGCACGCCAGAAAATCGAGTGCCACATCCAGCGTCCCCTGACGCAACAACTCTGGATCACCCACAGTGGTCAATGCGTGATAGTTAGCGATAAATAAAAATGCCTCCCCCTGCTCCTGCAACCGCAGAGCCGGACGCATCATACCGAAATAGTTGCCCAAATGTAATTTACCCGAAGGCTGTATACCTGAAAGAATCCGCATGTTAACCTCATCACACCTGAATCATAAAACATAAAATTGCACATCTTACCCGACATCACCACATTAAACAAGCATAGAGGGAGTTAAACCCGGCGCACCTTGACCAATTCCGCCAATCTCTGCGCCTCACCCTTCTCAAATTGTGCCGGCAGCCACGTCAGCGCATTGGCCATGCCGCAACCCAGCCCAAAAACCGTTGCAGTTACCACATCACCACCGCCATCAAGCAGTTCATGGATAAAGCCGGCTGTTGTACTGTCGCCACTGCCGATAGGGTTTTTCACTTTTATCTCAGGTAAATCAAACCATACCGCCTCGTCGACACCACAAAGTAAAGCCGGCCTTCCACCATGAGTCACCATCACCCATTGCGCCCCAACTTTGCACAAACGGCGTGCATTTTCCAGTATCGTGTCATCGTCATCACAAGTCACCGCAAAGGTCCTCTCAAGCTCCCGCACCGTGAGCTTAGCCAGCAGTGGCTGCGCCGTCAATACGTTGAGCAGGGCATCACGGTGAGAGTCGATCACTATCGGCACACCGGCGGCAGTTGCCGCCTCGGCAAACGAGACATAAAAATCGTCCTTTACATAGGGCGGCAATGTACCACTGATCGCCAGCAACCGAGTGTCGGCCACCAGTGCCCCATTACTCCGCGCAAACTCTCGAACTGCACTGCTGCCCGGATCTGGCCCCTCTTCCACCAGCTCTGTAATAACCCCTGCCGCTGTATCTACAACCGTAGTGCAGGTGCGGGTCACCTGATCCATTGCCGTAAAAGATGTCAACGCCCCCTGCGCCTTAACATACTCCTCCAGAAACCGTCCACTGGCACCACCGTTAAACCCGGTAGCTATCGCCGTACTCCCCAGAGTCGCCAAAGCTGTAGCGGTATTCACCGCTTTGCCGGCACTGCTCTGATAGCTCTCAACCGCACGGTTTACCTCGCCCAACTCAAACTTTTTGAACACCATTGTTCGCTGTACTGCCGGTGTAAGCCCCAAACTCAAAACACTATCGCTCACTATTTACCTCCATCTCCCTGTTCAAGCAGTTCAAGCACTGCCTGCGCTGCCGCAGCCTCGGCTGCCCGTTTTGATGCCCCCTCCGCCATTGCCCGCAGCCCCGAATTCAGTGTAACCGAAACTCTATAAAGTGGCTTATGGGGCGGACCCGAAATAGTGACTAGCCTGTAACACGGCACAGAGCCATCCTCCGCCTGCGTTAACTCCTGTAAACACCCTTTGGGGTTATCACGCCGCACCGCTAATACCCCATTGGCAGCACTGGCTCGGTGTGCCAGCAAACGGTTATAAACCCCCTCTAC
>JAAYNR010000289.1 GCA_012520735.1 Lentisphaerota bacterium
TCCCAACCACCCCGGAGGGCGTTGCGTTGTCAACGCCGCACCACCTACCGCAATCCCAACCACCCCGGAGGGCGTTGCGTTGTCAACGCCGCACCACCTCCAGTTGCTTCCCACCCCGCCTTACGGCGACGCAGTTACTTTCAGTTGCACTTCTGGTCTCGTCCAGAAGTGACCCGACTTTCACGGGCTGATTCTGTGCGTTCACGTTCGCACTAGGATAGTCATCCCTGCCTGTCCAGAGAAAGTAAATGATAAAAGCGATTAAGGGTGGCGTTTAACCTCAATAAGATTTCTCGGGGACAGAGAAGCTATGTCTACTCTGCTGGCCCTGCCCTGAAGGGGCTAAACATACCAGCTCGGGGCAACGCCCCGAGAACAGCACCAAAAAAGAATTAGCCCTATAGGGGCGTGACATAACCCTACCTCCACCTGACAGCCATAGTATGGTAATTTTCAGCGATTAGCGACCCTACGCCGTAGGGAGAAAATTCCCATACCTATTCGCGTAGATTCATGGTAAAAAAACCTTCCCCGAGCATGAGCTCTTTGCTTTCTTTGTGTTCTCTGAGGTGAATCCCTTCCCAGCAGCATGAGCTTCTATGCCTTCCGTGTACACTTGCCGTCAGCCCTCAGTCGCCAACTGCGCATTAATCGCCGCTGCCGCACGCCGCCCCTCGCCCATCGCCAAAATCACCGTTGCCGCACCCAACACAATATCGCCACCGGCATATACACCCTGAATACTGGTTTGACACCTCTCATCAACTACTATCCGCCCCCGACTGTCTACTTTAAGCCCCTCTGTAGTCTTGCTTATCAGTGGATTGGAGTCGTTGCCGATAGCCACAATCACAGTATCTACCTCCAGCTCAAAGGCACTCCCCTCCACCTCTACCGGACTCCGCCGTCCCGTTGTATCGGGCTCGCCAAGTTCATAGCGGATACACTCCACAGCCCGCACTCGCCCATTCTCATCACCAATTATACGTCTGGCACTCTGCAGCAAGTGAAACACTACCCCCTCTTCACGAGCATGATGCACCTCTTCCAACCTTGCCGGCATCTCTTTTTCGGTCCGCCGATACACCAGATAAACCTCCTCTGCGCCGAGGCGCACTGCCGTGCGGGCGGCATCCATGGCCACGTTTCCACCACCAAAAACAGCCACCCGCCGCGATTTGTAAATCGGCGTATGTGCATGGGCCGTGTCAAATGCACGCATCAGATTCGACCGCGTCAAATACTCATTGGCCGAGAATACCCCCACCAGATTCTCTCCCTCGATTTCCATAAACTTGGGTAAACCGGCACCGCTACCGATAAAAACAGCGTTGAAACCGTCTTTATCAAGCAAATCCTGTAATTTACGTGTTCGCCCTACCACAAAATTGGTCTCAATTTTTACCCCCATAGCCTCGAGTATATCAATCTCCTGCTGCACAATCGCCTTGGGTAAGCGAAACTCAGGGATCCCATAAACCAACACTCCCCCCGGCTTGTGAAATGCCTCAAAAATCGTGACATCATGCCCCTCGCGTCTGATATCAGCCGCTGCTGTTATTGCCGCCGGCCCCGAACCTATCACCGCAACTTTTTTTCCTGTCGCTGCCTTTACAGTCGGCGGCATCTGTTTGCCACTCTCACGCTGTAAATCGGCCACAAAGCGCTCTACTCTGCCAATCCCCACCGCCAAATCTACGCTCTTAAGTGCCTTGCCAAGTGTGCAAACCTCCTGACATTGCGACTCCTGAGGACAGACGCGTCCGCACACTGCCGGTAATAATGACGAGTTACGGATTATCTCTACAGAGTCGTCGAAACGCCCCTCGCCAGCCGCATGAAGAAAAGCTGGAATATCTATCTTAACCGGACACCCCTGCACGCACGGTGCATTTTTGCATTGCAGACAACGCAACGCCTCTACCTGCGCCTGCTCTGCCGAAAACCCCAGCGATACCTCATTCATGTTGCTGCGCCGCAACACCTTATCCTGTGTCGGCATCTCCTGCATCGGTATCGCCATCCGCTCTCTGGCATTTAGTGCCGCACCGGTGCCCAAACGCTCTTTCAGGCCCTCCAACACCTCACATGCTACCTCATGCAACTCTTTTGTAGACTTCCCCGACATACTAAACCTCAAATCTCTATTTTGCAACTAGCCCAACCGCAGAGCTATTCACTGCCGCCTCTCCCCGTCTCCAGCTCCTGATGGCACTTCTCATGGTCAGCATCTTCCCTAGGCTTATAGGCACGCAGCCGCTGCATCAAGTTATCAAAATCGACCGCATGACCATCAAACTCCGGCCCATCAATGCAGGTGAATTTGGTCTCTCCCCCTACTGTTACCCGACACCCTCCGCACATCCCAGTGCCATCAATCATAATGGTATTGAGCGATACTACCGTCGACACATCAAATGGGCGGGTAGTTTCAGCGCAGAATTTCATCATAATAGGCGGCCCGATCACCACCGCCAGATTCGGACGCGGCTCTTGCTCACACAGCTCTTTAAGCGGCTCCGTAACCAGAGCCTTGCGCCCGTGAGAACCGTCGTCAGTCACCACAATCACCTCATCAGCGATGGCGCGCATCTCCTCTTCCAGGATCAACAGCTCTTTTGAACGCGCCCCCATAATCACCGTCACGCGGTTGCCAGCCCCCTTAAGTGCCTGTACAATCGGATAGAGCGGAGCCACACCAATCCCTCCACCAACACAGACTACATCACCAAAATGCTCAATTTTCGTCGGTTGACCTAACGGTCCCAATACCGCCGGTACGCTATCACCCACACTCTTCTCAGCCAGTAGATGTGTCGTACGTCCCACAGTCTGAAAAACCAGCGTAATAGTACCACGCTCACTGTCGGCATCGGCTATTGTCAGCGGAATCCGCTCACCGAACGACTCATCTACCTGTAAAATTATAAATTGACCCGCCTGCCGCTCCCGGGCAATCAAGGGTGCCTCAACCTCAATCATAAAGACCTCGGCCGCTAGCTGACGTTTACTGACGATACGATTCATAATACTCTTCACTACAATTGTTGCTAAAAAAGAGAGTATACTAAAAATTATACCCATCGACCATAGAGAAACTACAATACAAAACCTAAACCCAAACGTTATTCAGTGGAATTATTACCCGATATCCCATATAATATCACTCATTAAATTTTGCTGTGACTCTCTATGTCGCAAAAACTAATTTAAAATCCGCTAAAGTCAGGAGATAAACTATGTTCAAAACCTTTGCCACCAATAGACTCTTCACTGCCATATCATCCATTATTATCACCCTTGCCTCTTTCACAACTATCAATGCTAATGCCCAAACACTTGTCTACAGTAACCCCGCATTTGTCGACAGCATTAACACTAATGATATCACCGACTCGATGGTAGCAGGTGACTCCGCTAGCAGGGTCGCATGGACTGTCGAAAACCCCTCCTCAAGCATTACGGCCCAACCAGTCTCCGCCGTTCTCAAACTTAATACAGAGATCATAGCTACCTTCGACGGCAGTATCCCCAAGCAAACCAACCAAACTTTCTATGTCACACTCCCCTCCAATATCATATTCACTGCTGGCGAACACCTCCTTACCCTTGAGCCGTCCGGGCTTACAGCCATCAACCGCCCCTTTACTGTTGCCGCTGTTATGAATATCAATTTTGACCCTGTTGGCGGTACCCCTACCCCCGCCGACATCACTGTTACTAACGGCTTCGCCTATGGTGAGTTACCGCAGCCGCTTAAAGATGACCACAATTTTATGGGCTGGTATACCAATGTCACTTACAATGGCGACGAAGTTGTCTCTAATACTGTTGTCACTGCCACCACCGACCACACTCTATATGCCAAATGGTTCTCAACTATACCTATCATCATCTCTGCTACTTTTGACCCACAGGGAGGTACACCCCCCACTCCCACCGACACCTTCACTGTCACCAATGGCCTCACTTATGGAGATCTCCCCCTCTCTTATCGTCCTGGTCACACCTTAAAAGGGTGGTATACGCTGGCCAGCGGCGGCGACATCATCACCTCCACGTCCACCGTCACCCCCACCTCAGATCATACAATCTATGCACAATGGGAGCTAAACCCTGTTTTTGAGGTAACTTTTGACCCCGCCGGCGGCTCTGCAACACCATCTGTTACTGTCACAAACGGCATCCCCTACGGCACTCTCCCTACCCCCACCCGCCCTGGCTACGACTTCAGCGGCTGGTATCCCGACTCCAACTACACCGGCCAGATTGTCACCGCCGCCACCGTTGTTACCGCCACAACCAACCACACCCTCTATGCCAACTGGGAAGTTCAGAATTACACTGTCACCCTCAACCCCACCGGTGGCACAATCACCCCCGATACCCTCACTGTCGCTTTCGCCTCACCCTATGGCACACTCCCCGCTCCCGACCGCGTCGGCTACACTTTTGATAACTGGTATGCCTCAGCCGACTACTCCGGCGACCCCATCGCCAACACCACACCTGTCACCGCCACTACCGACCACACCCTCTACGCCAAGTGGATCGGCAATATCTACAAAGTCACTTTTAATGCCAATAGCGGCTCAGTCTCACCCATATCCGCCAACTTCACTTTTGGTGCACCCTATAGCCCCCTCCCTACCCCCACCCGCCCCGGCTACACTTTCGACGGCTGGTACCTCGATGCCACAGGCTTTGGAGACATTGTCACGACAGCTACTCCGGTCTCTACTGCCAACAACCATACCCTCTATGCCAAGTGGCAAGCCAACCCCACTATGACCGTCAGTTTCGACCCTCAAGGCGGCACCACCCCATCTCCCACGTCACGCACCCTCACCAATGGTCTCACCTACCAGTTAGCCACCGTACAGCGTGCCGGCTTCCAGTTTAAAGGGTGGTTTACCGAACCCAATGGCAATGGCCAGCTTGTCACCACTGCCACTGTTATCACCGCCACCACTAACCACACCCTATACGCCAAGTGGGAGGTAAATGCAATTTTCACCGTCACCTTTGATTCTCAGGGCGGCTCCACCCCCACCCCCGCCACCATCACTGTCACCAACGGTCTCACTTACGGCACACTGCCACAAACCGCCTACCCCGGCTTTATCCTCGAAGGCTGGTACACTGCTGCTAACGGTATCGGCACTAAAATCACCGCCGGCAAAACCGTTGCTACCACCGAATCCCACACCCTCTATGCCTATTGGACTCCGGCAGCTATCATGGAGGTCAACTTCAATTCTCAGGGCGGTTCCACCCCCACCCCCGCCACTATCACGGTCACTAACAGCCTCGCTTATGGCACACTCCCGCAAACCAGCTATGCCGGTTTCGATTTTCTGGGGTGGTACACCTCTACCTCTCAAAGCGGTACGCTGGTCAGTAGTGATACCACCGTCACTGCCACCACTACCCACACCCTCTACGCCCGCTGGGTAGCACAAACTTATATCGTCACTCTCGACCCTCAAGGCGGTACCGTCGCCCCGCCTACCATTGAGGTCACCTATAACAGCCGCTATGGAGCACTCCCCGTGCCCACCCGCCACGGCTACCCCGATTTCGAGGGTTGGTTCACCGAACCCAACGGTAATGGTACCGAAGTCACCGCCGCCTCTGTTGTCAGCTTAACCGCCAGCCATACCCTCTATGCTAAGTGGTATAACGAGCAGTTCGCCAACTTCATCGTTGTCGACCTCGCCGCCGGTGCAGATGCCACAACCTACCCTGTCACGTATCTCGCCACCGAACCAAACGGTGGCTGGGTAGCCAACACCACCTGGCGTACTACCAAACTGGTCCTTAAACGGATTCGCGCCGGAGAATTTTATATGGGAACTCCCGATGATGAACTCTTCCGTGAATCCGATGAAACACGCCACAAGGTCACCCTCAGTGAAGACTATTTTATCGGGCTCTTCCCTGTCACACAGCAGCAGTACGAACTAGTCATGGGCCATAACCCCAGTGATGCCACAGAGGTTATCGGTGCGCCCCAATTCCCCGTTGAAAGTGTCACTTACCACAATGTCCGCGGCGGCGACTGGCCCACCACTGCGACCGTCAGCTCCGACTCCTTCATCGGCAAGCTCCGCGCTAAAACAGGCCTCGGCTCGTTTGATCTCCCTACTGAAGCCCAGTGGGAAGATTCCTGCCGTGCCGAAGTCTACACCGCCCTCAACAGTGGCAAAAATCTAACATCCGCTGATGCCGACAATAATCTAGGCGACATCGCCTGCTACCTATTCTCCGGCGGCAAAACTAATACCACTCCATCTAAAGTAGGCTATTACCCCTCCAACCAGTGGGGACTCTACGACTTCCACGGTAATGTCTGGGAGTGGTGCCGCGACTGGTACGCCCCCTATAGCGGCACTGCTGTCGACCCCGCCGGTGGCGAAAACGGCCAAAACCGCATCATCCGCGGCGGTTCCTGGGGCAGTCTGGCACATCTCTGCCGTGCCGGTAACCGCAACAGTGCCACCCCCGAAACCACCTCCACTATGATCGGTTTCCGCCTCATGGCTTCCCTCCCCGGTATTCGCCTCGATGTCAACAATGGCGAGGGCTCAGGTTGGTATTCCGCCGGTTCAGTCCAGACCATCAATGCCACAACACCGCCGACTAATACCCGCTTCACCGGCTGGCAGATCGACCCCCCAGCCACCGATCTTGGACCGCTCTTTGTCGCCTCAGCTCCACAAACCTCCATCACTATCCCAACAGCCAATGTTACCGTCAGTGCCATTTTCACACCGCTGCTCTCTATAACCGTAACTTTCGATCCCCAGGGCGGTACCGTCACCCCCGCTACCACCACCGTTACCAGTGGCTCCTCTTACGGCACACTCCCCACCCCCCAACGTGACAATCACATCTTCCGCAACTGGTGGCTCTCACCCGACTTCAGCGGTGCACCGGTAGTCGCCTCAACCGTCGTCACCACCACCACGCCCCACACTCTCTATGCACAGTGGAGCGAGAGTGGCGGCAACGGTAGAGGCGATTTTATCTGCAACCCCTTCACCGATGACACACCACTCGCCTCGAAAGGCTCTTACGACGGCTTCCTCTACTCCACTGAAACTGTCGCCGGTCGCAGCGTCACCTCCCTGAGCGGCACTCTCACACTTAAAGTCACTGCCCTCACCGGTAAACTATCTGGCAAAATACTCCTCCAAAATGGCAACATCTCTTTCAGCGCCAAAGCGTGGGACGAAACCACCCCCGATGGTCTCAACCATGTCACTATCACCAGCCGTAACGGTGAAACCATCGAACTCAACATCCTGCAAAACCGCCTCTGGGGCACTGTCAGTGGTGGGCGTATCGGCACCGGAATAATCTCGATCGACGGCACCCGTAACCGTTTTGCCGAACGCTCCGACTCCGCCGCCGCCACTATCCTCACCGCCTTCCGCGGCTCTTATGCTCTTGCACTCACCGTTAACAGTGCCACCCCTGCCGACCCCGCTGTCGATGCCACCCCCGAAGGTGCCGGTTATCTCTCCGTTACTATCGGCACCCGCGGCTCGGCCAAAATCGCCGGTATCCTTGCCGACGGCACCAAAGTCTCACGCTCGTCACGCCTGATACTCTACGAAAATTGCAGCGATGCCTCCGCCGTCCCTCTCTTTGCCCCGCTATATGCGAAACGTGGCCTCCTGAGTGGCTTGGCATGGTTCTATCCCCAAAGTGCCGCCGTTACCGATATTGATAACGACTGGTCTATCCGCTGGGAAAAACCGGGACGCGGTGCCGACGGTTTCAGCGCCATTCTCGACCTCCATGGCGGCTTCCACAACTCCACGACCATCCTCAACCATACCGCCGGTTACCTCCTCTCTGCCGAGACCAGCGCCGCCCTCTTCTACCATGCCGAAGGCGTCGCCTTGCCACAAACCGCCCTCGCAGACCTCCTCGTCACTGCCAACGGTTCACGTCTCACAGTGCCGCGTGGTAAAAAACCTCTCCGTATTAAAGATGCCGATACCATCACTTATCAATTTGACCCCGACAATGAAACTATGGCCAAACTCTCCTTCACTACCCGTAGCGGTATCTTCCGCGGCAACTTCACCCTCTACTACACCTACGAACAGCGTGGTAAAAACACCCTTAAATCACTCAAAACCAGCTATGCCGGTATCGTCGTCCCCGACTACCTCACTACAGACGGCACACCTTACGGCCTCGGCCATGCCCTCACCTCTGAGAGCAACCCCGACCTCCGCCAATTCCGCCTTAAACGCTCCTGGCTCGTCACCCTCGATCCACAATAAGCCGTTGTGACACTCCACCACATGACCCACCGTTACCTTCTGGCTACCGCTCTAATCGTCGCCACCGCCACCATTACTGCGGCTGCACCACCGCCACGCTGGTTGCAGCTCCCCACCGATAATCATGCCATCTACCACGACTCCCCCGAAAACTTCTACATGTACGTCGACCGCACCTTCGACGGCAAAGCCTACAAGGCCTACAGCGGCGGTGCCTTCGGTATGGTTCGCACACCAATCCGCCATAAAGACGAGGTCATCCACATCCACTTCCACGAAGGGATCGACATCGCCCCCCTCCACCGCAACCGTCGCGGTGAGCCACTCGATATGGTAAAAGCCGCCGCACATGGCCGTGTCGTCCACACCTCCAAAATTGCCGGCAACTCCAACTACGGCCTTTATGTCGTACTCGAACACATCCACCACGGCTCCCCCTACTATACCCTATACGCCCACCTCGCCGAGATCACCGTTAATAATGGCGACACCATCTCGCAGGGCGACACCATCGGTCGTATCGGCTACACCGGTGCCGGCATAAACCGCACCCGGGCTCACCTCCACTACGAATTTTGCCTCCTCTTCAACCGTTCATTTAAGGGCTGGTACCAGAAGCACTACCCCGGCCAACCCTACAACCACGGCTCCTATAACGGACTCAACCTCTACGGTCTCGACCCCCTCGGCCTCACCCGTGCCGTCCTCGCCCTCCCCGACATCACTGTCCCCGAATATATCCGCGGACAAACACCCCTCTTTCGCCTCACCCTCGCCACCCGCCCCGATATCGCCGAACGCTACCCCTGGCTCACCGACTACCTCTCACCCAGCCCTATCGCCAACGCCTGGATAGTCACATTCTCCAACCAATTTATCCCCCAATCCGTCGAACCCACCATCTCCACCAACCAACTCCCCGCTGTCCAATGGCTTGGCCGCCCCGACATCCCCCTCAAATGGCAATCCCGCGGTCTCATCCTCGGCGACCCCGCCACCCCCCGCCTCAGCGATGCCGGCAAACGCCTCGCCGACCTCCTCACCTTCACCCCATAACCGAGGACAGAGAAGTAGTGCCCCCAGCGGCGTTCACGCCGCCACACTCAAACGAAATAAAAGTGTGAAGGTGGAAGAGTGAAGCGTGAAAAGTGCCCTGAAAGGGCGTGACATACCAGCTCGGGGCAACGCCCCGAGATCACGTCACAACATAAATTTAGCCCTGTAAGGGCGTGACATAACTCAGTTTCCGACACGCAGATGACCATTCACTAGCTCCGACAAAGCTTGCGACAAAGCTCA
>JAAYNR010000151.1 GCA_012520735.1 Lentisphaerota bacterium
ATTTAAAAGGAAGAGAGTTGACGATGACTCTCAATACTGCTTGAACTGCTTCAACGCAACAACTTACGAAGATAACCGCTTGAATTTCTTGTTTTTTTTGACAGTAGCTAACAGGTTAGCTACTAACGGCGGTGCGCCTTTGCGCCACCGCCATGTGTTTGCCATTAAGGCATTAAGGCATTTCTTTCACCCTTCACTCTTACGGCAATACGCCTTGGCGCATTGCCTCCCCAACTCTGCCAATATAAGTTTCGGCTTGTCAAAAATTTACTAATGAGGTAGAAATCATTCATCATTATTTAGCTACTCTGTTTCTTTTAATATCTCTGTCGATAAAGGGGGAGGCATGGTCGGTAAAAACTTGGCAAATTTGCTTATTGGCATTTTAGTTGTTTCTATATCGGCAACTCAGTTAAAAGGTGCTGTTATCGGCTGGAATTTTGGTGTTACAGAGGGTAGTGTTTTACCATCTCAATTGCCTGTCGGCACCGAAGTGGGAGCAGTTAGCTGCGGTAACAGCTATGGAAACCCAGAGTTTCTAGACATAAAAACTCCTTCCAGTGGTTATAGCAATGCATCCGGCAATTACAATATTAATGTAGCCGCTCGGACTGGCGACCTCAATACCGCTGAAAATGGCTCGGCCTATTTTGAGTTTACGCTGGCAGCGGCCGAGGGGTTTGCGCTGTTACTGGAGGGGCTCTATTTCGGGTCACGTTCAACTTCCACCGGACCGCAAATGTTCTGCCTGCGGAGCAACCGTGATGGGTTTAACACCGACCTCGGCAGTGGTGCACTGAACGCTAATTCAAAATGGGCCTTGCAGGAGGTTGCTCTCAATTTAACGGTCACTACCGAACCGTTGACACTGCGCCTCTATGGCTATGGCGGTAGTGGTAATGCCCAAAGTGGCACCGCAAACTGGCGTATCGACGACCTGACGGTAACGTTGACTATTACCGACTCTTCCGCTCTGGCAGCACCCGTAGCTTTGGCAGCAGATAATGTTACCTCTACCTCTTTCACTGCTCAATGGAGCGAGGTGGCCGATGCCACAGGCTACCTTTTCGACCTCTATCAGATAACTACAGTGGGTGCAATAGAGCCGCAGAGTGTTTTTGAGGAGAGTTTCGATAACTTTTCAGCTATAACCACCAACCAAGCAGCGCACGGCACAGATATTTCATTAAAACTGGATGAGTTTACAGAGACGACCGGCTGGAGCGGTGACAAGGTCTATCAGGCGGGTGGTGCGGTGAAAATGGGTACCACCTCTGTAAAAGGATGGTTGATGACACCACCGATCGACCTCTCAGGCCACGATGGACTGTTTGAGGTTAGTTTCCAAACTTGTGCCTGGGAAGGTGATGCCACAGAATTCGACCTTTTTCATGTTGACGGTACAACAACCAATCTGTTGGAACAAGTAACCGGCCTCGATAACGTCGATTATACCTTTAAAGAGGCAACCGTTAACGGTAGTGGTGGTACGTCGGAGAGTCGACTCCTCTTTGCCGCCAAACAAGCCAGTAAAGCCCGATTTTTTATCGACGAACTGACTGTTTCACAAGGACGCTCCGACGGCGTACCACAAACCAATTTTATCTGTCAAGCCGCCGCTTTAACCACCACCGCCACCAACCTGAATGTTGCCTCACCCGGCCTCTATTATTACCGCGTGCAAGCTTTTGACGCAGAGCAATCCTCCGACTTCTCTAATGAGATAGCAGTAGATACCACCACACTGGCACAACCGCCGCAGATTGCACAACTACTGCCGCAAACTCTACGCGCAGGTGAAACCCTGAATGTAAATATTATAGTAGAACCAACAGATAACGACCCTGTGACAGCTACCAATGTAACAGCAGTCGGTGAGGTTTTTGGTGTGTGGTCGCTGGTAGCCGGTGTGTTCAGCTTTACACCCGACACCTTAGATCTGGGAGAGCGGCAGTTCTCATTTACTGCGACCGACAAAGATGGCTGCAGTGACGCTATGATATTGACCGTCACCGTGCTACGGCCACAACTGGCGGCAATTGTACTGAGCAGTGCCGAGGGTGAATATACCCAGGACTTCGCCGCACTTGCAACCGAAACTACCGCCGAGTGGGACAATCTCGCCTCGCCGCTCCCCGGCTGGAGTGCATTTGCCGGCAAGAACCCAGTAATAACTTATCGAACCGGCAGCGGCGGCAGCTCAACCGGAGGGATCTACGCCTGGAACAAAGGCGAAGGCAAGGGGTGGTCGCTGGGATCGCTGGCATCGTCAAACAATCGCTATATTTACGGTGCCGCCTTTACCAATGCCACAGGAGCAGCAATAGTAAAGATGCACATCGGCTTTACCGCAGAACAGTGGCGTATGGCCAATGTACTCCCACACAGACTCACCTTTGAGTATAGCGTAAACGAAACCGCACTGCCTTTGCTTGAGGGTGAGTGGCGCCCTCTTAACAACCTCGCCTATGAGTCACCCCTGCTGCTTGAGAATGAAAACTCCTCAGCAAGTGCTGTTTATGCCGGTCAGCGACTTGAAGGGGTGTTGCCGCGTCCACTGGCAGCGGGCGAGGTGATCCGCTTCAGGTGGAACGACCCTGATGATACTGGTAACGACCACGCCTTTGGCATCAGCGACTTTACCCTTGCGTGGGAGACAGGTGAACAGTCGCAGGCTATTGCCGTAGGGAGGAACGGAGCACAGGAGAACTTTGACGAAATGGGCGACAACACACCAGCCTCCTTACCGTGGATGTGGCGTGTCGGCTACGCCGCAACAGAGGCACGTGTCAGCGGCTCTTATGCCGAGGCCCTCAACGAACTACCATTAACTATCAAAAAGGTTAACTTCTCCGAAACCGGGAGCTATAACTTCGACTCATCCCTGAACTACGACCGCGCCCCAGGCTCCCTGCCGGGTGGCAATAATGCCCGCAGTGTTACCCTATATGCCAAACTGTTCAATGATACCACCTCTGTTATTCGCCGCTGGAACATAACCTATACCGTAGAAAAACACCGCAATGGTACTGAGTCCACTGCCATGCAACTGCTCGTTTCAACCGACGGTGGCACATGGGTAAGCGTTGGCACCCCAACCTCATTTACCGCCGATGCTAACGAGCAAGGCTACGAGACAGCCCAACGACCCGCCGCTGCTGTTATAGTCAATAAAGTGGTCGAGATCGATGCCGCCCTGCAACCTGGTGCTCTCTTCTTTCTGGCATGGCAAACCGCCGCTACCACCGGAAACCCCGAGAGCGGTATGCAGGCATTGGCACTCGACGATTTTTCAATCATACCCCTGCCACCAACAGGCACAATCCTGATAATGCGCTAGAGGCGACATTCGCGCCGCCCCACTTAATCGCCACCATTAATCGAAAGTAAAAAGGTGAAGATACGACTAAGAATCGCGATTAAGAGCGCGACTAAGGGTATTTACCACTCACCACTTACCTCTCACGCAGTGCAGCTCCGCCGCGCTGTTAACAACTCTTATCTCTGTCCCCGGTACGCGATACCCTCCCTGCCCTGAAAGGGCTATACATTCCAGCCCGGGGCAACGCCCCGGGAATACGCAATAAATCATATAAAGCCCTGTAAGGGCGTGACATAACCCAGCCTCCACTTAGCCGCTATGTCCCACCCCTACAGGGTGGAAATATCCCTCAACACCAGACCCAGGGTTTCACCCTGGGCTGGTATCTCTTGCCCCTTCAGGGCATTTTCCGCCCCTTCCGTGGCTCATGACAAAGCTCACG
>JAAYNR010000052.1 GCA_012520735.1 Lentisphaerota bacterium
CGTGAGCTTTGTCATGAGCCACGGAAGGGGCGGAAAATGCCCTGAAGGGGCAAGAGATACCAGCCCAGGGTGAAACCCTGGGTCTGGTGTTGAGGGATATTTCCACCCTGTAGGGGTGGGACATAGCAAGCACACGCCCTACCGCGGTGGCGCAAAGCGCACCGCAGGCCCGGACCGAGCAGGCGCTCGGTGATCCCAGGGTTCAGGCCCGACATGGACGAGGTGGTTTCGTTTAAGTGGGGCAACTAAGGGTGGCGGCTCTATCTAAATGAGGAGGGTTTGCCAGAGTTTGTTGAGGCGTTGAGGGGAGGCGGGGGTGGCGGTGCGGAGTTCTTGGGCGAAGAGGGATACGCGGTACTCTTCGATTAACCAGCGGTAGCCGCTGAGGGTGGTGAGGTTGTGGGGTGGTTTGGCGGGGTTTGTGGCGAATTGGGTGTAGCGTTGCCAGAGGGGGGTGAGTTCGGCGAGGCGGCGGGTGTCGGCGGCGGGGTTGGTGCGGAGGCGTTCGATACGGATGTGGATGGCTTGGAGGTAGCGGGGGTAGTGTTGGAGTTGGCTCCAGGGGGTGTGGCTGACGAAGCTAGGAAAAATGAGCCACGCCAGTTGGTCGGTGATGTCGCTGGTGGCGGTGGGAGGGAGTTGCGGGGTGGTAGCAACGGGATGGGATGTGGTGGTGGGGATGATGGAGTCGAGGGCTCCGCGGTTGGCGGCGTTAAGGAGGTCGGCAAAGGTGGCGAGGGAGGCTTTGCGGTCGGCGGGACGGCTGCTGGTGCGGGGGAGTGGTTTGGGTGGAGGTGGGGGGACAACGGGGGTGGCGAGGTGGTTGGTGAGGTGTTGTTCGATTTTGATGACTTCGTGGAGGATGGCGAGGGTGGTGTTGCGGATGTGGTTAAGGTTGGTGCTGAGGGCAGCACGGTTTTGGGTGAGGGTGTGGTTGAAGGAGGTGGCATCGCGGATAGGTGGGCGATTTTCGAGGAAGGTGGCTTTGATGGCAGCGAGAGCGATGTCAGTGGCGAGGGTGTCTGGGGTGTAGTCCAGTTCGGTGAGGAGCTGGCGCAGAGGTGTGTCGATGGGCAGGGGGCGGCAGATGGTTTTGAAGTATGGGCCGAGGGTGAGGGCGATAAGGCGGGTGGTTCCCTGCTGGTGGGCTGTGGCAGCGGTGTGGGGGTCGGGGAAGAGGCGGAGGGCGCAGGTGGTGGAGGAGGAGTCGGTGAGGGCGGGGTAGTGGATGATGGGGATGCCGGGCTGGCCGAGGTCGATCTCGGTGGGGAGTGTGCCGAAATCCCAACTGGTGATGTTGTGGCGCTGGAAGGGGGTGGCGGCATTTGGGGTGGGTGAGGTGGTGGGGGGTGAGGTGACGGGGGCAAAGCGGATGAGGAGTTCGTTAAGGTCACGGCCGGTAGCGATGGTGTCTCCATTGTGGTCGGTGATGACGAAGTGGATGCGGAGCCAGTTGGGGAGGGTGGTTTCGTCCCAGGTATCGGGGGGGAGGCGGAGTGAAGTGACTTGGTAGAGGGCTTTGGCAAGGGCTTGATTAAGGGGTTCGCGGCCAGGTTTGAGGAGGGCGAGGATTCTGGTGGTGGTGTCGGCGAGCGGGGTGAGGAGGGCGCGAGATTTGCTGGGGAGAGCAGAGAGTAGCCAGCGGACTTTATCGGGGAGGAAGCCGGGGACGAGCCAGTCGTGATGCCAGGCACGGAGGAGGGGGAGTTGGTTGGTGGTGACGGTGCAGGTGATGCCGTCGGTCTCGGTGCCGGGGGCGTGACAGTAGGTGAGAGGGAGGGTGGTATGGCTGAGGGTGAGAGTGTCGGGGAAGTCGGTGGCAGAGGTGGTGGGGAGAGTGATGGTGTCGGGGTTTAGCAGGAGGAGGGTGGCGAGGTGTGGCTCACGGCGGAGGCGACGGCGCAGGGAGTTGGCGTCGAAGATATCGGCGGGGAGGTGTTGTTGAAAGAAGGTGTAGAGTTTATCTTCGAGTTCGTAGTCGTGGTGACGTTGTTTTTCAGCACTGCGCCGGGCTTTGTTGATGGTGTCGGTGTTGGCGGAAATGAGTGGTGGTGGTTTAGGGAATTCGCCATTGATGAGGCCGTGGCGGATGAAGAGATCGCGGGCGGCACCGGGGTCGATACGGGAGTAGTCGGTGGGGCGGTTTTCACTGAGTAGCAGACCGAAGAGGGTGACACGGGTGCGGATGCGGGCAAAGCCGTTTTTGGCATCCCACCATGGTGAGTGGTAGGAGTATTTGCAGAGGTGGCCGGCCAGGGGTTCGATCCAAGAGGGGTCGATGCAGGCGACAGTGCGGGCAAAGAGGCGTGAGGTTTCGACTAGTTCACCGGCGATGATCCAGGTGCGTGAGGTGGTGGGGGAGGTGGGTTGGCGGGGTGGTGGTGGAATTTGTTTTTTTTCTGGGGTGCGGGCGGTTTTGGCGAGGCCAGAGCCGGGGAAGATGGTGAATTGGAGACCGTGGGCACCGCGGTAAGTTTTGTCGTCGGGGTTGAATTTGCCGATGTTACTGAGGAGGCCGGTGAGGAGGGCCCGGTGGAGACCGGTTTCAGCACCGCTGTTTGAGGTGGGGTTTAAGCCGATGCGAGTGGTGAGGCGTTGGAGTTGTTGGTGGAGATCGTGCCAATCACGCATTTTGGGGAAGGAGAGGAAGTTGTTACGGCAGAGGTTACGGGCGGCGGTGTTAGAGGAAAAGCCATTATTGTCGGTGTACCAGCGCCATAGTTTGAGGGTGGCAGAGAAGTCGGAGTTGGGGGTGAGGAAGCGGGCGTGGGCGGTATCGGCAGCGGTTTGTTTTTCGACGGGGCGACGGCGGGGGTCGTCGCACTCGAGGGCAGCGACAACGATCAGGGCTGAGGCTAGGGCTTGTTCGCGGTCGGCGGCGATGAGGATACGGGCAAAGCGGGGGTCGATGGGGAGGGCGGCGAGGCGGTGTCCGATTGGGGTGAGGCGGGGGGTAGTGTTAGTGGTGGGGTCGGGGAGGGTAGTGATGGCACCGAGCTCGTGGAGTTCGCGCCAGCCGTCGCGGATGGTGGTGGGTGGTGGTGGGTTAAGGAAGGGGAAGTGGGAGATGTTGCCGAGGCGGAGGTCGAGCATGGTGAGAATGACACCGGCTAGGGAGGAGCGGACAATTTCGGGGTCGGTGTATTGGGGACGGGCGTGGAAATTTTCTTCGCTGTAGAGGCGGAGGCAGATGCCGGGGCCGATACGGCCACAGCGACCGGCGCGCTGATTGGCTGAGGCTTGGGAGATTGGTTCGATCTGGAGGCGTTGAACACGGTTGCGGGGGTTCCAGCGGGGGAGACGGGCGAGGCCGCTATCGATCACAACGCGGATGCCGGGGAGGGTGAGGGAGGTTTCGGCGACATTGGTGGCGAGGATGATGCGTTGTATGCCGGGGATGGTTTTAAAGGCGCGTTGTTGTTCACCGGCGGGTAGTGAGGCGAGGAGGGGGATAATGGCGGTGTGCGGGAGGTTGCGGCCATTGAGGAGTTCGGTGGTGTCGCGGATATCGCGTTCACCGGGGAGGAAGACGAGGATGTCGCCCTTGGTCTCCTGGTTAATGGTGTCGATGGCATTGGCGATGAGGCGGGGGAGATCGGGGTCGTCATCGTCTTGATCTGCCATTGGGGGGAGATAGCGGAGAGTGACCGGATAGAGACGACCGGGGATAGAGATCATGGGGGCTGGTTGACCCTGCCAGGTGAAGAAGTGGGCGAAGCGCTCCATGTCGAGTGTGGCGGAGCTGATGATTACACGGAGGTCGGGGCGGCGGGGTAGGATGGTGCGGAGGATGCCGAGGAGGAAGTCGATATTGAGTGAACGTTCGTGGGCTTCGTCGATGATAATAGTGTCGTAGGCGCGGAGAAGCGGGTCGTGACGGGTCTCGGCGAGGAGGATGCCGTCGGTCATGAACTTGACCCGTGTTTGGGGTGAGAGGCGTTTGTCAAAGCGGTGTTGGACGCCGACAAACTCGCCTGTTTTGCCGCCTAGTTCTTGAGCGACGCGGTCGGCCATAGCGAGGGCGGCGAGGCGGCGCGGCTGGGTGATACCGATCAGGCCGTTTTGGCCGCGGTGGGCGGCGAGGGCGATTTTAGGGAGTTGGGTAGTTTTACCGGAGCCGGTATCGCCACAGATGATGATAACACGGTTATTGGTGATAGCTTGCGCGATCTCATGGCGATGGGCACAGATGGGGAGTTCATCAGGAAAGTGGAGTGGTGGAGTTGTGTGTGGATGCGGCATCGGATTAAATGAGACAGTAAAAATGGCGCCGTGCAGCCGCAGGGCTGCACGGCGTAATTAAGGTGTTACGGAGTAGTTTAGCTCAATACGTTATAGATAGCTTCAGCGATGGCGAGGTGGCCGACTAAGTTCGGGTGAACTGGTTCGGGGCAGAAGGTTTCGGCATCGTGGTAGCGGAGAAGTTTCTGGTAGAGCACATGGGTTTCAAGGTGGAGTGTTTTATACTTCTTCGCCATTTTGTTGACAACAGTGATGTAGTCAGGGAGAGATTTTAGGTACTGACTACGGGCAGTGTTAGAGGCTGAGTCGACACTGAGGTAGAAGGGGTCGATCAGGAGAATTTTGCATTTTGGGAGTGCCTTGGAGGTTCGCTCCAGAATGTCGTTATAGGCCTCTTCATAGACTTTGACCGAGACGGCATTAGGGTCTTTGGGGTCGCGCAGATAACTGGAGAGATCGTTAATGCCTATTTTAATGGAGAGCCAGTCGGGTTTATGGAAGAGGACATCATCCTGCCAGCGGTTGCGCATGCCGGTGACACGGTCGCCGCTGATCCCTTTATTGATATAAGTGATTTTTTTCTGTGGCTCGCGGATGGTTACCAGAGATTTGAACCAGTGGACGTAACCGTCGCCCAGTGGGGCGTTGGCGTTGCGGCGTCCGCAGTCGGTGATGCTATCGCCAATGAAGAGGATTGTCTCATTGTTTTTTAACTTTGTGGGCATGGTAGTACCTTTTTGTTTGTTGTTTTTCTCATTCACGCAGGACGTGAAAAATTGTTAATCTTCGGGGAAGAACATAGCTTCGACAAAAGCGTCATGGAAGCCTTCCAGAGTAGATAGTTCAATATGCCGGACACTACGGGCGAGGTCTTCGCCAAGACGGCGACATTCGTCGGAGAGGAGGGCGACACGCGCACCGGCGAGTGAGGCGTTGCCGACGTAGCGGATTTGCTCATGGCTGATGCCACCGGGGAGGAGGCCGATACGCTGGGCACTTTGGCGGTCGATATAGTTACCGAAACCGCCGGCGATGAGGACGGTGTTGAGGTCTTGCATGGTGAGTCCGGCTTGACGGAGGAGGAGGGTGATACCGGTACGGACGGCACCGCTGGCGAGTTGGACTTCGCGGATATCACGCTGGGTGAGGATGACAGGCGTAGAGGTAGCATCGGTGGATTCAGCGAGGAGGAAATAGGTGTCGCCATTTTCGTCTTCGCAGACGCGATCAGCCAGGGCTGGCGGGATGGTTTGGGGTAGTTCAGAGCGTGGGAGCATTTGGCCGTCGGAGGTGACGATGCCGCTGTTAAGGAGTTGGGCGATGATATCGATAAGGCCACTACCGCAAATGCCTGTGGCATTTCCGCCGCCGATTACCTCGATTTGGAGGTCGTCATTAAAAATGGCTTTTTCAATGGCGCCGCGTGTGCCGCGCATACCGCAAGCGATTCTGGCACCTTCAAAGGCGGGGCCGGCGGCAGTGGAGGCACCAAGAAATTGGCCTTTGTGGGCGAGGACGATTTCGCCATTGGTGCCGATATCGACCAACAAGGTGGTTTTCTCGTAACGGTCGAGGCGAGTGGAGACGAGACAGGCGACAGTATCACCGCCGACAAAACCGCCGATAGTGGGGAAGATATAGGCGGGGGCGTAGTGGTGGATCTGCAAGCCGAGTTCACTGGCGTTAACTATCAGGCCACGACCATGCATCGGGACGAATGGGGTTTCGCCGAGTTGTGCGGGGTGGAGGCCACAGAGGATATGCGACATGGTAGTATTACCGGCAAAAGCGACAGTGTAGATATCGTTACGGCGGATATTGGCATTAAGAGAGAGGGCATCAATGATGGCATTTATCTCATTGATAACAGCCTGACGCATCTCTTCCAGACCATAGGCAGCGGCTGTGGCGTGACGGATACGGGAGAGGACATCATCGCCAAAGCTGACCTGGGGGTTCATGCGCGACACAACACCGAGGCGGGAGCCGTCGCAGAGATTGAGCAGTTCACCGGCGAGGGTTGTGGTGCCGATATCAAAAGCGACACCGTAGCAGTTTTTGCTGGTGTTGCCGGCTTGGAAGTCGATCAAGTGTCGGCCGGAGAGGACGGCGGTTCCTTTAAAGTCGTGTGTGCGCAAGGTAGCTGAGACATTACGGATCTGTTTGAGGGATGTTTTAAAAGGGCCTACCTGTTGTTCAAGGCGGAGGAGGTCGGGGGCATCATCAGTGAGTGATGGGTGTTCCAGCTCGACATAACATTTACGGATGCCGGAGTCTATTTTTTGTGGCGTTGCGACGGAGGCATCGGTATCTGACATGATCTGGTGGCCTCTGCCGAAGAGTGATGATTCGGGCACGGTGATAACGAGATCAGAGGTGGCTTTACCCTGACAGGCGAGTCGCCAACCCTGATTAAGGTCGGTGGCGGAGAAGAACTTGATATCGGCGGGTGTTGGTGGCTGATCACCCTGTGTGATCTGGACCCGACATTTACCGCAGGTTCCCATACCACCACAGGGGGTCTCGATGACCAGACCGGCGCGGGCGGCGGCTTCAAGAATGGATGTGCCGGGCAGTATGGTGAGTGAGCGGCCTTGTGGTTGGAAGGTGATTTTGATTTGCTTCTCCATAATTATCTCCTCAAGCTAACGGGGAGCCTGATTGTTTGTATGTGGTGTGATTAATCGTGACTATCAAGACATTCGCTGATTTTCTGGATCAGAACAGCGGCTGAAAACGGTTTTTGAATACAGTTAATTTTATCATTTGCCAGACCAACATTCTCCAACAGGTTAGCGGTGTGGCCTGAGATAAAGAGGTGTTTGAGTGGCGGTTTGATGATGAGCATACGTTTAATCATCTCAGGGCCGCTGATTTCGGGCATAACGACATCACTGACGACAATATCGATTGTCTGAGGATCGGCCTCAAAAATAGTAAGGGCCTCCGTGGCGGTGGTGGTGGCGATGACTTTATAGCCGGCGCTTTCGAGGAGGCGTTGAGTCATCTTCAAGACAGCGGCTTCGTCGTCGACCAGTAAGACGGTTTCACCTTTGGTGGTACATAAGGTGCCATTTTCCGAGGCAACGGTTTCTTCTTTGTCCTCTTTACTGGCGGGGAAATAAATTTCAAAGAGGGTCCCTTTATTTTCATTGCTGGTGACCTGAATAGTACCACCGGCCTGTTTGACAATACCGTAGACGACGGATAGGCCGAGTCCGGTTCCCTGCCCGAGTGGCTTGGTGGTGAAGAAGGGGTCGAAAATATGGCCAATGATATTTTGATCGATTCCGCTGCCATTATCGTGGACAGAGAGGCAGACATAACACCCGGGGGTGATCTCATGTTCGGGTGATTCTGCAATGTGCGTGGTGCTGGTAGAGAGAGAGATAACACCACCGGGCTCGACAGCATCGCGGGCATTGACAACCATATTAACGACGATCTGATTAAAGTGGCCGCTGTCGAGGTCGACATTGGCGATGTTGTCGCCGGGTGTCCAATGCAGATTGACATCAGTGCCGATAAGGCGGCGCAGCATGGCGAGCATTTCATCAATGGTACTGTTGACATCTATTATTTTACGGGTAACGGCCTCTTTACGGGCAAAAGTTTGTAATTGGCGGGTAAGGGTGGCGGCCTGCTCGGATGCTTTTTTGATCTCTATGAGGTCGTCATGAACATTAGTATTGGGCTCGGTGCTTTCGAGAGCCATATCGGTGTAGCCCATGATAGCCTGGAGCATGTTGTTAAAGTCGTGAGCGATACCGCCGGCGAGACGTCCGACTGACTCCATTTTTTGTGCCTGAGCAAGCTGTTCCTGAAGCAGGGCATTCTCCTGGGCGATTCTGATTTGTTCAGTGATGTCACGTTTAACGGCTACGAAGTTAGCGATATTACCGTTATTGTCAAAGATAGGGGAGATGGTAGCCTGCTCAGTAAAGAGGGCACCATTTTTGTTTTTATTGACGATTTGGCCACTCCAGGTGTCGCCATTCAGGATTGTGGCCCATAGTTTATTGTAGAAGTTAGCGTCGTGTACACCACTCTTCAAAATGCGTGGGTTTTGTGCAAGGGCTTCATCACGGGTGTAGCCGGTGACAGCGGAGAAGGTGGGGTTTACATAGACGATACTGCCTTCGGGATCGGTAATGACGACGGTTTCACTGGCGGCTTCGATGGCACGCATCAGCAGTTCGCGTTCGGTTTCGGCAAGTTTTCGTTCGGTGATATCGATGGTAAAGCCGGCCAGCAAACGACGGCCATTAGAGACAATAGGGAATTTGGTAGTGATAAAAGTTTGGCCTTCGAGTTCTTCTTCCATCATCTGGGCTTTATCGCCAGCGAGGACAGCGCGGTCGTTGGCGACGGTTTGGGCGGCAAAGTCGGGAGGGAAGAGCTCCTCCATGATACGTCCGGTGACTCCGGCGCCACGGTGGCCGGGGAGGTGTTTGTAATTTTCGCTACTGGCGAGGATGCGGCTGGTAGTTTCAGTAACCTCTTTAACAAAGACATAGATAGGCGAGCGGCGCATAGCTTGAACGAGCATATCATTTTTATCGTACTGGGTACGGCTGACTTGTGCGGCATAGCCGGCGTTTTTCCGCATAGAGGCGAGTTCCTGACGCAGGGCGGAGGTTTCGTCTCTATTTTTATGTCGCAGTACGATATAACGTGAGAGGAGAATTATGGCTGCGGGGGCGAAGAGAGCCAGAGCCAACAGGAGCAGGATGTATAGTGTAGTCATTGTTTTACCTTATCTTTACCAGTAGTACAAACAACAGTGGAGTAAGGAAAGATTGTATCAGAACAAAGCGCATAAGAACCTGAGCATTACTCCACTTTTTATTATGGCGGCAGTGGTCGTGGAGCGGAAAGCGGATTTTATGGAGGATTTTCACAAAGACATGTTGACCATTTGGCGACTGCTTTAAGTTGGTATCAGGTGGGGTAGTATCGAAGCCGATTTTTTTGAGGATACGCAGCAGACCCAGCTTGAAGAGTCCGGTCCCGCCATTGACTAGAACAACCGGGGCGACAACAATCACCAGCAGGGGATTACCGGCGGCGAGAGCGGCGACACCAACAAGGAGACCGAGGAGGCGTGAGCCGGCATCACCCATCAGAACTCTACTTGGTTCGGCATTGTGCCAGAGGTAACCGGCCAGGCCACCGGCCATGGTGAAAGTGAGGATAGCCCAGCGGGCACCGTCGGGGTAGTGCGGAATGAGGAGGTAGTCGGCGACAGGGCGGTAGCCGGTGACACCGTAGAGGAGGGCTCCCATGGAGAAGAGGGAGATAAGGGTGAGGGAGCCGGCAAGGCCATCGACACCATCGGAACAGTTAGTGGCGTTAGTTGTGAGCCAGAGGACGATAGTGGCGATGGGGAGGTAGGCAATCAACGGGATAGTTATGGGGTCTTTATAGACAGGTAGCCAGATGGTGACGGCTTCACCCTTACTGAGAAAATAGGCGGCAGCGAGGGCAATAAAGAGGTCGAGCAGGCCTTTTTTAAGTTCACCCCAGGGGACGATACTGGCATCATCGAGATAGCCGCATAACATACAAAAATAGAGTGAGAGGAGGAGTCCAAGATTCCACAGATCAAACGGCATGACCAGCAGGATGATGGGGAGGACGATAAGCGAGATGATCAATCCGGCACCGGTAGGTTTACCGACAGACTTTTCACTCCCCTTGACAAATTTTCTACCGCGATCGTGCGGCAACCGTTTCCAGAGACGTGGTAAGAAGAGGTAGACTGCGGCACCGGCAGTTAGGGTTCCCAGAGCCAGAAGGATGAGGTGTGAGCCAAAAAGGCGGAAGGGACCCCATATCTCTGATAATTTGGCTGCGAAGAAGTATAACATAGTGGTATCCTGTAATTAGAGTTTAAGGTGATAAATTTGTGGTTAAAGTGGCGTTGTTCTCAGTAGTGAGGACGCGGATATCGGCAAAGCTGGCTGTGGCCAGAGCGGCACGGCTGTTGGCTGAGATGATAAAACCGATGCTGTTAGCGTGTGAGAGTGGCAGTTCGCAAGCGGCAAAGAGGTGCCAGATATTGCCATTATCGGAAATTTTGGCTTCAAAGTTTTCACCGTGGCGGGCTACCATGATCCAGACAGGGAGGCGGATGGCATCTTCAGAGCGGCGGATCACTTTGGTACCACCTTCGGGGAGGCGCACCTGTAGTGCCAGCTCGCCATTACCGAGAAAGCCGAAGTAGAGGCCGTCGACAGCCGAGATGTCGGCTCCTTTAAGGAGAAGGCCTGAGAGGGCGAGGTTGTGGGTATCGGCGATGGAGATAACGCGGGTGATTATCACATAGTCGCCTGTGGTAGCACACCAGACAAAGCGGCAGTGGTCGACACCATGCCACATGTTTTCACCGGTACCCTGAAAGATAAGGTTATCGCCGAAATGGATGGTGCCGCCGCGTTTGACGGCATCACCTAGTTCGACACTTTGCCAGACTGGCATAAGCCTTTTAGTGTATTCGGCGGATGAGATACGCGAAGAGGTGGCTGCCGGCGGTAGCTCGGTGGCTGAGATAACCGAAAGGGATTCGATAGTATGATCTTCGGGCTCTGGCACTACGATTAAGGCTTTGATAAAGGGTGTCACATTTTGCTGAGTACCGTAGTAGAGGTCGGCAAAAGAGCCGCTGAAGATACCATAGATGGTGGTAGCGGCAAGAGCGGCTAAGAGAGTGATAAGACGGAGGCGGAACTTCTGTGATGAACTTAGGGAGAGATCGGGGGTGAGGCGAGCCACAAAGCGTGCAAGCCTATTTTTAAACCGCTCCATGGGGGTGGTTACGGGGATTGGGGCTGCATCGAGTAAAGCGAGGAGTTTATGCGCTTCGGTGATCACGGCGTTACTGTTTTCGGGGCGCCGGAGAGGGTTGCCCTCCATGAGGTTCATAATAAGGCGTGATGTGCCGTGAGATGTACCGGGGGCGATTGAGGCGAGGAGTACGGGTTGTTTCGCCAGAGAGGCTCGGACAACATCGGCGGGGGTGGCGCCTTCGAATGGAGGGTGTCCGGCACGGAGATGGTAGAGAGTGGCACCGAGACTGTAGAGATCACTGTAGTGGGAATCTTTCCCCTTTTTAAGGAGCTCAGGGGCGATGTAGTCGGGGGTTCCGATGAGACGACCTTCGGAGTCGAAACGCGACATGCCGGAGAGGCCGAAATCGACCAGTTTAGCTCGGCCGTCACGGTCGAGAACAATGTTACTGGGTTTGATATCGCCATGTACCAGATTTTCGCGGTTTAGAGCTGAGAGGCCTTCGGCGGTTTCAATAGCTACTTTAAGCACCTGGCGTTCATTCATGGCACCGTTACGAGCCAGAAATTGCCCGAGGTCTTCACCCGGGACTAACTCCATGACCAGATAGGGGTGGCCATTAGAGAAATTGAGGGCATAGACCTGAGCGACGCGTGGGTGATTTATTTTACCGGCGGCCTGTGCCTCCTGACGGAGGCGCTCGAGCGATTGGGGGTCGGTGTCGTCCCTGATGCGGACGAGCTTTATGGCAACATCGCGTTGGAGCGAGATGTCTGTAGCGCGATAGACTGTCCCCATCTCCCCTTCACCAAGGCGATCGTAAAGGATGAAGTCTCCCAGGCGTGCCGGCATCATGGTTTTGGCCTTACAGGCAGGGCAGATGGTTATGGTAAGGGGGCGGGCGAGGCCTTCCGGCAGCGGTTGCCGACATTTGCTACACGGTGCGGAGTCGATGGGCTTCAACACAAGACCGTCCAGACCTGGTGCAGCAGCACTGGCTGTAACAGGGCGCAAACGGACATTATTAGAGTCTCTAGCGGGCACAGTTAAACATTATACGTGATTATTGTGTGTTAAAGGTGTAGGGATATATTTTGCAATAAAATCTCTTTTAAACAAGTAGAAATGGTTGTTCGTGTATGGATTATGCGCTGATAACGGTAAGGCCGTCAGTACCAAAGAGGTCGATGGTGGCGCTCCAGCCGGTATCGGGGTTAACAATTGTGGCGAGGGAGTTATCGTTAGTGATTTTAATACTAACAAGTTTGGTGGGGGTGTCGGGGGGGGCGACCTGTATGGAGACAGCGCAAACCAGCGCGCGGGCAGGTGCGGTGGTGAGGCGTAACAGGGAGAGCTCGCCTTGTGGAGTGCCGCCGGAGTGGAGGAGAGTTTGTTGTGAGGTGGCGGCGTTTATGTTTGACGGGTGGTGTGCGGTGATGGTGAATGAGGTCTCACCGGCTGCACCATGGAAAGTGTTATCCGAGGCAGTGCTGAGAGGTGCAGTGGTATGGAAAAGAGCAGTAATCGAGGTGTCGGCAGCGGCACTGAGGGCATCGATCACAACCCAGGTGTTGTTGCGCAGATAGATAAGGTGGCGGCGCAACAAATGGAGTTTGGCCTGGTGTTGGTAAGCGGCAGTGAGGTTAGCGACGGTGTAGTCAAAGCTACCGTGGTGCTCGGCCCGTTCCAGATATGGGTATTGGAGCGAGCGGCGATAGGGGAGGTCTTCGAACCACTCTGAGCTATCGCCAAGCTGGCCTTTATCATTTACCAGAAGGGTGTTGTGGTATGAGGTATCTTTATAGACATATCCGGGTGGTGGCAGGATCCATTCGCCCTGTGCAAAAATCTGGAGGTCACCGTTATTGGGGTACATGTGTCCGCCGCCGAGAGGGTGGCGGAATAGTTGGGCGGCGTGGTGGCCGACATTAGGCCCACATTTAAAAGCTGAGGCGCACTCAGTGCCACTCCAGTTGCTGCGGGAGAGGGCTAGGCCGAAATCTTCGAGAAGATCAAAAGGGGCGCGGTTAGCGGCAGGTGGAGTGGGGGTGATGGTGGGATCATAAAGTAGGAGTGAGAAGGCTCCCATACCGGCGTGGCCGGCGCGGATTAGTTCATCGGCCAGC
>JAAYNR010000219.1 GCA_012520735.1 Lentisphaerota bacterium
AGCATAAGCCATAGCACCGGGCATGGGGTAGCCGGGGAAGTAGCTGTAGTTTTTGTCGAGAACGTTTTCGATGGCCAGGGTGAGCTCGCCATGTAGGCGTGATAATGCCTGAAGATCGAGTGAGAGTCGGGTGTTGAGGATAAAGAAGTCATCGACTTTAACAAGCATGGGGTTGGGTGAACGCATGCTGTGGGCGTATTGTGAGGCGACATATTGACAATCGGTGTCCCAGTGTAGGTAGCGGGTGATTCGCCAGGAGGCTCCGGCACTGAAGGTGATCTCGGGGAGGCGGGAGACAGCACGCTGGCGGGGGTTGGCATAGGCGGCACCGGCAAAGAGGGTGAGGTCGCTGGTGGCGTAGATGTGTGCGGCAATTTCACAGCCGTTCACTGAAGTGTCGCCACTATTTATCAGGCCAGCGGCGGTTGACTCCATGCGGTTGTTAATAGACGAGTGATAGATTGAGGCACTGAGCGTGGCTGCTTCGCCGACATCATAGCGGAAACCGAGTGAGGTGGTGTCGAGCTTTTCGGCATCGAGCTGTCGCCAGGTGTTGGGAGATGTCCCTTGAGCATAAATACCGGGGTAGTGGATGCCGCGGGCATAAGAGAGATAGAGTTGCAGCTCCTCACGTTTCGCGGTAAGAGCGGCATAGGGTGCCCAGGCATCGTCAAAGGCACTGGTGGTATGGTAGAAGCGGAGACCTGCAGCAGGTGTGAGTGTCCAGTTACCTCTTAGGGGCTGCTCATAACGGAGGCCGGCAAGAGGGGCAAAGGTTGAGAAGCGACCGCGATAACCAAAGACATGGTTACGGTCGAGTTCACGGATATTACGTGTATTACCGCCCTCACTCCACCAGTCGAGACCGGCAGAGAGGGTGAGGTGCTCGATCTGGATGTCGAAAGCTGAACGGAGGCCATAGTTGTGCCAGTCGGTATTAGACCAGCCGGGGGGCGAGGTGATAACGCCGTCGGAGAGGTGGTCTTTACGCCATCTGATAGAACCGTCTTCGTAATAAAAGAGGGCATAGCCGCTGGTGAGATCGGATTGGTGATCGTAGCGGAGGATGTGGGTGTCGGTGATGGTGTCGAAGCGGTCGCGTATGGGTGTAGGTGAGCCGATAGGGCCGGGGTCTTCAACTTTGTTGTCAGTACGTTGATAGATATAGGCGACGGTATCTTCAGGGGAGAGTTCCCAGCCGGCGCGGAGGTAGAGGTTCCACAGATCGGCATGGTTGTGTTCACGTGTGCCGGAAGAGTGGCCTCCGGCGATACCGAGATAATAGTCAAAAGAGCCCTCTTTGCCACCGGCAGCGATATCACCCAGAACGGTTTTGTGTCGACTGTAGATGATACGGCCTTCGGCCTCATGACCGGAAGTGGTGCGGCGTCGCAGTTTCATATCGACAGCACCAAAAGTATCGGGGTAACGTTGTGGTTGCGGATTGCGTGCTACGGTCACCTCTTCGGCAAAAGTGATGGGGGCGATATCCATTAAAGGGTGTGACCAGACACCTGACTCACGCGGGGCGCCTTCGGTGTATATTTTAATTTCGCTGCCGGGGCGGGAAGTGCCACTGCCGCGGATATAGATGGAGCCACCTTGGCCGCCACCATAAGCACCGATTGGGCTATAGCGTGAAACAGTGACACCTGGGATCTGGCGCAGAGCTGTCGGCAGATCGGCTGCATTAAGACGCTCAAGTTGCTGTCGGCCTACAGTGACAGTATCGGCTCCATCAGGCGATACTTTTTCAAAGGCGCGTACCGGCGAGGCGGTGACGATAACGTCGGCATTGTTTGTTGAAGAAGTTTCAGACGAGGTAGCTGAAAAGAGGTGGAGAGATGTGGTTAGCGATATGGTGGTAACAGCAATAAAAAAACGCGGGTTCATAATCTCC
>JAAYNR010000026.1 GCA_012520735.1 Lentisphaerota bacterium
ATAAAAACGCTACGCGTTTGGAAAACAGATTTTAAAAGGTAGAGAGTTGACGATGACTCTCAATGCTGCCTTAGTTGCTTCAACGCAACAACTTATGAAGATAGCTGCTTGAACTTCTTGTTTTTTTGATAGTAGCTAACAGGTTAGCTACTAAAGTAGTTAGGCCCAGACGCTACGGGCCAGCGTCAATGTGGTGTTATCACCGGCACGGACAATTTTGTGTATCACACTTTTTTCACTCTCCGCTGCCGCTGTGCTGACCACCACATCACCCCGCACCGCTGCCGCACGGTAAGAGATATCGAGACGCGCCAGATCGCGCTCGGCAAATGAGTCGGGCAAAGCCTCCATTAACCACTCCACATAGCAGACATTGTTGGCGTGTTGGTTAAAATCTATGTCACAACGCCGCACCACATACCTCTCTACCCACTCTGCGCCACTCCCATCCTCAGGCTCACTCAATCTCGCCGCTTCAGGCACCGATGCCCTCTCTGCTCCCTCCGGCACCAGACTCAGCAACGCTCCCGGCAAACGGGTGACTTTAAGGGTTGTCGTATCCACCAGCAACCACTCACTTACACCGGCCAAAACCTCTCTTCCCGCTACATCATGCACCAAAAAATCGCGCGTTGCCACCAGCCGTCCCCGACTCCCCGATGGCCAGGTGGTGATCTCCAACCGCTCGCGCCACATCGGTTGCCGCTTGATTACCAGATGCAACCCCGACATCATCCAGGTTATCCCTTTCGCCCGCATGGCATCTATCCCAAAGCCCAAGTCTTCCGCATGGTAACCGGCTATCTCCTGCAGATAGTTGCACAGTGATGCCGGCGTAACTGCACCCCGCATATCGGTCTCGTTGGCACGGACCACCGCGTAGTCTGTAAATTTTGCTACCTTGCCACTCTCCGGATTTGTCGCCATCTCCCCCGCCATCACCGTCACCCCCACCTTATTTACTACGAATCAAGTTAAGAAATTCACTGCGGGTATTGCCGTCTTTTCGAAACGATCCCAGTACCGTAGAGGTCGTCATCACCGAGTTTTGCTTCTCAACGCCACGCATCATCATGCAGAGATGCCTGCACTCCATCACCACCCCCACACCTTCTGCTCCAGCCGCCTCAAGCACCGCCTCAGCCACCTGCTCTGTCAGCCGCTCCTGTATCTGTAAACGCCGCGCAAAGACATCTACCAGACGGGCAATTTTACTCACCCCCAACACTTTATCTTTAGCCACATATCCCACATGACAACGCCCGTAAAAAGGGAGCATATGGTGTTCACACAAACTGTACACCTCTATGTCGCGTACTATGATCATATTGTTAGTTTGCGACTGAAATACCGCATTATTTAACACCTCAACCACCGTCGAGGCGTAACCACCGGTCAAAAACAGTAACGACTCCGCCACCCGTTGTGGTGTCGCTACTAACCCCTCACGAGCAGGGTCTTCGCCTAATTCTATCAGCAACTGTTCCACCAGTGTCGCTATTTTATCACTATTGCGTCGCTTCTCTACCATAAACCCACCTCGCTTTTATGAAATATAAGGATTGTGACGTTTCTCGTCGCCTATCGTTGTCGTCGGGCCATGCCCCGGTATCACTAATGTCTGCTCCGGCAATTTAGTCAGTCGCCGCAATGACTCCTGTAACACCCTCCCACTACCGCCGGGCAGGTCAGTCCTCCCTACTGAACTGGCAAAGAGGGTATCACCGCTAATTAATAAATCCCCATCTTTAAACCACAAACACTGCCCCCCCGGGGAGTGACCGGGAGTCTCAATTATCTCCGCTGTTACCCCGCCAACTGCCAGTCGCTCAGCAGGTGTGCTCGTTGGCTGCAAAGTAGCCGGCCGCTGTGGCACTCTGTTATATGGCGGAAAACGGTTTAAATTCGAAAATGCCCAAGCTACATCACCACTGTGAAGGTGTACCGGTGCCGGATGTTTCGCCAGCACCCCATCAAGAGCCGAAATATGGTCTATGTGCCCATGAGTCAGAAAATAGAGCCCCACCTCCAAATCATGACGTTTTAAAAAACCCATTATTGCATCAGGGTCTGCACCGGGATCAATCACCCACGCCAGCTTCGGATCATCCCAGATGACCACACAGTTCACCTCAAACGAGCCAACTACTATTATTTCTGAATTCATGCCAATAAGTATAGCTCACAACTACCCAAATCGCAAGAGTTACCCTAA
>JAAYNR010000054.1 GCA_012520735.1 Lentisphaerota bacterium
GAAGAGTATTGACGATAACTCTCAATACTGCCTTAGCTGCTTCAACGCAACAACTTATGAAGATAGCTGCTTGAACTTCTTGTTTTTTTTGATAGTAGCTAACAGGTTAGCTACTATAGTACTATTCATGCTGCTACCTGAATGCGTTGAAAAAAGCTAATTATAGGGTTTTACTTTTAGCGGTGCAAGAATGGAGGTCACGGGGCGCGTTGCGTGGCACAGGTTGATGGGGTGAGCTATGGGCGGGAAAGGGGGAGAAAAGGGAGATAAACCACAAATGGACACCAATGGGCACGAATGGGGCTGAAAATGCGTTGAAGGCGCAACACATACCAGCCTTGGGCAACGCCCAAGGTTTTTGGGGAATAAGATGATTTCCACCCTGTAGGGGTGGTGTGGAGGGGTGGGTTATGTCACGCCCTTACAGGGTTAAATTTATTATGTGACGTATTCCCGTGGCATTGCCACGGACTGGTATGTTTAGCTCTTTCAGGGTGAGATTTGCACTTCACTCTTCTTTATTCGTTTCGGTGTGATTTCGTTTAATTACATGTCACTTGTTATGGACGACCGGGGGGAGAAGTGTTATATTATAATTTTTGCTGACCAGTATATATTGGTTGTATTGGTATTTTGGCAAGGGAATCATAATAGGGAGCGTTAGTTATGAGAAGCAAAAGAGTTGAGCAGCGGGTGTCACGGGGTGGCTTTACCCTGATTGAGATGTTGCTGGTGGTGACTATTATCGGCATTTTGGCGACAATGGCGGTGTTGAAGATTGGTGGTCAGACTGATGTAGCGCGGCGCGAGACGACGCGTGGCACGATTGCTACGATCAGTCAGGCGATTCAACTGTATGGGCTCACCCATAGCGGCTTGCCTGATTCGCTGGAGGATTTAACGGTTTCGGCCAATGAGGATGTGGAGGCACCGTTGGAGAAAAATGCTCTGTTTGATGCTTGGGGGCAGCCGATTCAGTATAAAAAATTGACAAAGGTGAAGTATGAGTTGCGTTCGGCCGGGCCGGATAAGGAGCTCGGTACTGAGGACGACCTGACCAATTAAGGGGGGGTAGTGTTTAGTTATTGGCCTTCAATATGGCGTGTAGTGTGGGGTGGCTGTGTAATATTGCCATTAATATCGGGTTTTTGCCGGTGGCAGGAATATAGTTTTATTTAATGGGAATATTATGCAGCGCCGTGGTTTTACTCTGATTGAGATGTTACTGGTGGTGGCGATCATCGGCATTTTGATCACTATGTTGGCACCGCGGCTACAGATGCTGGGCTCGCCGCGGGTGGCGGGGGCGGCACGTGTAATGACTCAGATGACCCGTTACGCGCGTACGATGGCGCTATTGCATCAGGTTGAGACAGAGTTGGAGGTCTCTCCACAGGGGGTGATCTCGGTAACGGCCAGGGGCGGTGATGGTGCTGTGGCGAAAGGGAGCATGATAAAAGAGGAGCAGGCTGCCGGGGAGGGGATTGTAGCTACTGCTAGCGGTGCGAATGAGGGGAGTATCTTTACAGGGGTTGAGGGTGAGAGTGACGCAGAAGTTACGGAGAAACGGGAGGTGTCGGCGGCGGGTGGAGGGTTGGATGACATAGCGGTGAAGCATGAGCTGGAGTCGGTGGTGGTGGTCTTTCTGGGTTATAGGGATAATTATGACGACGAAACCCCGAATTTACCGGAGAATGAGGGGGAGTCGACCAGCAGTAGAGTGTTGTTCCGCAGTAACGGGACGTGTCGGCCGCACCGTTACAAATTGACCGATGTAACCGGGATGACACTCTACATTGATATTGATCTGATTGGGGCAACAAAAATAGTAAATGATGAGCGTGACTTGTGACTGTGAACGGGAGAGATTATAGCAGACGAGCAGATGTTGTCGCTGCCGGGGAGAGTCCGGTCAGGGGCAGCAGGAGAGGCGAGTCGGGGATGAGTTTGATCGAGGTGTTGCTGGCTGCGGCAATTCTCGGCTTTGGGCTCAGTGCGCTGATGGCACAGATGAGTGGCGGGTTCAGATTACTCAAGGCGGCCAAAGATTTTGAAGATGCGCAATGGATACTGTCGGTGGGGGAGTTGAAGCACCCTTTGCGGCCGAAAGACGATATTGAGGAGGATTTAACGGTAGAGGCCGACAGTCTCGACGGTGAGTTGCCGGACGACCTTACTGGGAAGGGGTTTACTTATGAGCGGGTGGTTGATGAGAAGGAAGATCCACCAGATAATGTGGCCGATGATGGTCTTTATGTGGTACGGACAAGGGTGAACTGGTTTGGGCACACTGAAGAGTTTGTCCGTTACGTCTGGAAAAAACCGCAATGAGAGGATTTATAAAGAGAGTGTACAGAGATGGCTGGAGGGAGTGGCTGGCTCAGGTGAAGACTCTGCGGCGGGTTGCTGTATCCGCTAGTGACGGGGCGGGGGAGTTGGGGCGTAGCGGCGGATTTACCCTGTTGGAGATGATTCTGGCGGTGACGATACTCTCGGTAGTGATGATTGTGGCGTTTTACAGCTTTAATGCGGCGGTGCGGAGCTGGATAGCAGGTAATGACTATATTAATGGGATAACCCATGCCGATTATGTGCTGGAGCAGATCGCCATGGGGTTGCGTTCGGCTTACTATCCTGATACAGGGAGGGTTGAGGGGACATACGGGATGACCTTGATTGACGATGGTGAAGGGCCGATGGCACGCGATCGTTTGACTTGGGTTAAGATAGGGTCGGCACTGGTGGGGGCTGATGCCGACTATGCCGACACACCACACCGGATTGAGATTGCGGTGTTGGATGAGGGCGACACCAAGGCCGACTACGATGGCGGCGGGTTTGCCTTTCGGGCATGGCGGGTGGCGCTGCAGCCAGAAGATTTTGAGTCGGAGGATGTCCCCTTTCATGTAATTTCACCACGGGTGAGTGGTATGAATTTCAGGATGCTCGATCCGGATAAGGAGGAGGATGACCTTACATCGGAGCTTAACTGGCTCGATACGTGGGAGACGGCTGACCAGACGAACCGTTTACCGCGGGCGATTGAGGTGACGCTCTATTTGTCGGCCAGCGAGCAGGGGGGAGAGGCGATACCGGTGCGGCGAGTGGTTTCGGTGCCACTGGCAGAGCTGGCCTGGAACCCTCGGAGTCAGGATGATGGAAAACGTGATGGACGCGATGCCGCACGACGTGGACAGTCGGGGCGTCAGCCGCCACAGCGCGGGCAGTCGGGGCGTCAGCCGCCGCGGGGTGGGCAGTCGGGGCGTCAGCCGCCGCGGGGTGGTCAGACAGGGCAGCAGGTGCCGGGTGGAGGTGGCCAGAGGTCACCAAACCAGCCGCCAAACCG
Source organism: Lentisphaerota bacterium (assembly GCA_012520735.1). Lineage (GTDB taxonomy): Bacteria > Verrucomicrobiota > Kiritimatiellia > RFP12 > JAAYNR01 > JAAYNR01. The sequence goes on from JAAYNR010000054.1 coordinate 3,347, forward strand.
GCCAGCCGGAGGGTTGCCCTGATGTTAAAGTACGACACACGGGGTGAGAGGGTTAAAGAGGGGGCGGCCAGAGGTGGCTCGGCACTGCTGGTAGCAATTTGGACCATAGCATTGCTGGCGATGTTGGTGATGACATTCACCTTTGATATCTTTCTGGAGACCAAACTGACCACCTACGCCCGAAACCGCCGGCAAGCGGAGTTTCTGGCCCTTTCGGGGTTAGAGATGGCGCAGATGTTGCTGGATCGGCAGCGCGGGGTGAGCGGCAACGAGACAGAAGAGGCTACAGCAGAAGACAAGTGGTACACGGCGGCGCTGGAGTTGAGCAGGGGCAAGGCGACGACTGTAAGCGAGGAGTTAGGCGAGGGCGAGATACGCCTGACGATCACCCCTGAACCGGGAAAGCGTAATGTCAATAAGCTGACAGACGAAGATTGGGAACGTATTTTACTAACCGGAGGGATACCGGAAGAGTATTGGCCAGAGTTGATTGACTGCTTTAATGACTGGGTCGACACCGACAGCCTGCCACGTACTGACGGGGCTGAAACTGAGGATTATTACTCCACACTGGACAAGCCGTATCGTGCGCGTAATGGTCCTTTAGACACTGTTCGAGAACTTCTGCTTGTAAAAGGGTTCAATGAAGCTGTATTATCAGGCGGTGTATTGAACCCGGATTTGCCTAAGGACCAGCAGATTACGGTTTCAGGCATACAGGATATGCTCACCACCTATGGCGACGGCAAGGTTAACGTCAACACAGCCGAGAGGCGTGTGTTGATGACACTACCTGATGTTGACGACTTGGTGGCGGATGCTATTATTGAAGAACGGACAGTTGGTATTGCCGATAGTAACGACAGCTCGTTCAAAGATGAAGGTGATTTCATGAACCGTATGCGGATAGCCGGGTTGAGTGCGTCGGTGCAGTCTTTAGTGACGACACGCTCCAACTTTTTCAGGATAACCGCAACCGGCTTATACGGGCCTGTATCACGGACGATACGTGCTATTGTGCACTACGACGGTCAGCGTTGGAGTGTATTGCAGTGGCGGGAAGAGCCGTGAGGTTGAGATTTTTAACTGGTGTCTATGGCTAAAAACGATATAACAGTACTAACATTAGAACAGGGGGGGAGTCGGCTGCTGCGGCGGGTTCGCAACGGAGCGGCCGGAGAGTGGACTACACCACTGCGACGCTATTTTGAGGCACAGCCTGTCTCTGTAAATGGTGAAGAGGGTGACGCAGCCCAGGCTGCCGGTGATCCTCTGGCAGAGGCTTTTGCCAAAGCGGCGGCAGAGGCTGGTGGTGAGGCGGTGTTGGCACTGCCAACATCACAGTTGCTGGTAAAAGTGTTGCGTCTGCCACTGGCTGTGCGAGAAGAGCTGGCAGATGTGTTGATCCTGCAGATGGCCAAACATGCGCCATTTTCGGGTGATGACATGACGGTAAGCGGTGAAATAGTAAGTGAAAACGACGAAGAGCTGACCGTATTTGCTGCAGCATTGCCACATAATGCGGTGGCGCAGTTTACCCCGCTGCTGGTAAAAGAGAAATTGCGGGTTAATCGGGTTGATGCCCTGATGCTTGGCTGGTGGCAGGATGTTTGCAGGAGCGACCTTACCGAGGGGCGCCGGGTGTTTCTGGCCAATGTGGCCGGTGAGTGGGATTTAATTGTAGCCGATGCCAAATGTCCGGTTTTGTGTCGGGGTCTTGGTGTAGTTGACGATGCACAAGCTCTCGCCAGAGAGGTGATGTTATCGCTCCTTAACGCCGAGATTGAGATGGGTCATGGTGATCTGGTCGAGGTGGTGACTTTTGGGGTGACTGAGCCGGATGAGACCCTGTTGGCGGCGTTGCGTGAGAGTGTTGGCGCGCCGTGGCGTCATTTAACAGCAGATCAGCCCGATGCTGCCATGGCGGGGGTGGCGTTACGGGCGGCAGAGGGTGGCAACAGCATGAACCTGTTGCCCGAGGTGTGGCGGGCCGGTAATGCGGCGGCTGATGCGTCGCGCAGCTTCTGGCGGGTGGCGATCGGTTTTCTAGTGTTATGGCTGGCTGCGGCAGCGGTGCTGTTTGGGTTGCCGGCGTTTGTAAAGCAGCAGGTGAGTGGAGTAGATAAAGCACTGGCGGCTAACCGCAGTGCCTTTGAAGAGGTACAGAACATTCGTAAAAGGGCAGCACTGATTGAGTCGTATATGGATCGTTCCGACTCAGTGCTGGAGGCGATGCGCGTGACTGCAGAGAAGATGCCACCGGGGCTAGACCTGACTACGCTAACTTATCGACGAGAAGAGGGGCTGCGCGTGGCCGGTGAAGCGACCGACCCGGCTCTGGTGTATCAGTTGAAAGATGCCCTTGAGAACGAGCCGCCTTTTGGAACCTGCACCCTGACCGGGGTATCATTGGCGGCGGACCGGCGCAAACACCGTTTTGAGCTGATTTGTGCGTTGTTAAAGGGTGAGGAGGAGGATTTGCCATGAACATCTCGCCACGTGAACGTACATTAGTTGGGGTTACTCTGGCAGTGTTGTTATCGGCCATACTGGTCTTTGCCTATGATGGCCAGATGAAGAAGCTGAATATGGCGCGCAACTCGCTGAACAGCAAACAAAAAGACCTCACCTATCGCAAAATGTTGGTAGGCCAGCGTGGGGCGATCGAAGCACGTTTTGCTGAACTGAAAGATTTGATGCCGGTTTTTCCACCTGACAAGCGGGTTGACACCCATTGGCTGGGGATAATGGATGCGGCGGCTTCACAGAACGGCATGAGTATATCGCGGCGCCAACCGGGAGCAGAGAAACTCGATGGGGATGTGTACGAGTTGCCGATTGAGTGTCGGGAGTTTGAGGGATCACTGGAATCGGTGGTACGGTTTTTATACGATGTGCAGAATGAGGGTGTTATGCTCGATATACGGAGCTTAACGGTGCGCCCCAGTCCGCAAAACCCGGCACTTCTGCGCGGGCAATTTACACTTTACTGCGCTTATATGCGCGAGTGAGCACGGTTAAGAGAGACCAGACCAGGAGAGAGAGATGAAGTTTACTGATATTGTTACATGGAGAGTTGTCGGTTTGCTGGCAATGGTTATCTGTGGTGTAACGGCTTATGCACAGGTGGATGTTGACCCAGCAACACCGGTAACGCAGGCACCTAGAGCACCAGGTGTGGGGCGTCCGGGTATGAGGAGCATTTCGCCGCGTGGCAGTGGTGGTGTGCCGGCGACAGCGGCACAGGTAACGACGCGTCCTGCGACAGGGACAGATGGTGGTGGTAGCGGCGACGGTCCGTTGCCGGCACTGAAGTTTGAGCAATCGCCGGTAGATATGGTGCTGGCCGCCTATGCCGAGGTGACGGGGCGGACGCTACTGATAGCACCGGACATACCTAAAGCGGCGATTACCTTGCGGAGCAATCCACAGACAGAGCTGACAAAAGAGAAATATTTAGAGGCGATTGAACGTATTCTCAACATGAACGGTATTGTGCTGATGCCTATTGGCGAGGTTTTCCTGCGGGTTGAGAATGCCAAGACAGTGATGAAACGTGGTTTTGAGACCGAATTTGGCGAAGCACCGGAGTTGGGGATAGACCCCAAAGGGCAGTTTGTGAGTCAGATGGTGCAGCTCAAGCACATGCCGGTTGATGAGGCTCGCAAGGCAATTGAGGGTTTTAAGCGTGACGACGGGCAACTCCAGCTCTTTGAGCGGACTAACAGTATTCTGATTTTAGACTCGGCTGAGAACGTTAACCGGATGTTGGAGATAATTAAATTTATTGATCAGCCGCTGGTAGTGCGTGAAGAGGTGAACGTGCGTACCATTAAATATGCCAAGGCTGCCGATATCAAAAAACGGTTGGAAGAGGTAGTTTCAGAGTCTAAAAAAGAGACACAGGGGAAAGAGTCGACACAGACCAAAACCAGCGGTGCCCCCGGGGTGGAGACACGACGTCCACCGGCGTTGCCGCCGGGAGTGGCACGTGCCCGTGCCGCGTTGCAGGCACAGACACCTGAACCGGTGACACCTAATGTGGTGATTGAGACGCTGGTCTCTGATGCCGACCGTGGCATGATTCGCGGACGTGTTAATATTATTGCAGATGAACGCTCTAACCAGCTCATAATCATCACCTCCAAAGAGAATATGGCCTTCTTTGACCGTCTGATTACGGTTTTGGACGTAGAGACGGCGCCTGATGTGACGGTAGAGGTGATCCGGCTGGAGCACGCTGATGCGGAAGAGGTTGCCAAGATGATCAACGACCTGATTGGCAATGCTGCTAAAAAAGACGATGCCGCTCCGACAGCGGCCGGTGGTGATAGCGAGGGTCGCACACAAACTTTGGCCGAGGCGGCTGAGGCGCGCCGCGCTGCGCGGCGTGGCGAGCAGGCTGGCCCGGAAACTCCAGGGACAACCAAAGTGGGTGAACTCAATAAAGACAATATCAAGGTGTTGGCTGACAAGCGGATTAACGGCATTATTATTATGGCCAGTAAAAACGATATTGCCGCCCTTAAAGGGGTGATTAACAGCATGGATATCATGCTGTCGCAGGTTTTGATTGAGACGGTGGTACTAGAGGTGGGACTGGAGGATGGAATAGAGGCAGGTATTGACTGGGTTAAAGAGCGGGGGAAGCGTGCATGGCTGACAGGTGGCCGCGGCAAAGATGAAGCCCGCAATGTCCTTGATGGTTTAATGGGCAATGCACTGGAAGGGGCTATTTCGAATACAGTTTCGACTGTTGCTAATCTTTCAGAAAAAGGTATCGCTTACTTTACAAAAATTAGTGGTTTGAATCTTGACTTAGTAGTAAGAGCCTCTGCCGATGACAGTCGGTCCAAAGTGCTGGCTTCGCCGGTTATACAGACAATGGACAACAAAGAGGCGACAATTAAGGCGACTGAGCTGGTTTACCTCTTTAATGGTAAAAAAGCGGTTTATACTGGCGGAGAGACTACATATGAAGAGGATTATGTACAAAAAGAGATCGGCATAACTGTAACAGTGACACCACGTATTAATGCCAAGGGTAATGTGGTGATGACGGTTAAACAGGTTTTCCAAGATAAGGGAGTAGATCAGCCTGTTACAGTAAATAAAACTACTGCTTATTATGCTACAACTGTAACACGGGAAATAAATGCTGATGTAATTGTAAGTAGTGGCGAAACAATTATTTTAGGAGGTTTAGTTAAGAAAAATATAGATGTTAAAAAATCAGGAATACCATTTTTGTCTAAGTTACCTCTAGTTGGTTGGTTGTTTGGTTTTTCCAGAACTGAAGAAAAACGCTCTGAATTAATAGTCTTTTTAACTCCGCATGTGTTCTCCAGTCAGGATGAGGCTACGGCGGAGGCCAAGCGCCGCCGTGAATCGTTGGGTCAAGCAGCTGATGGTATCTGGACTGAAGACTGGTCGGGGAGTCCGCTGGCGGAGCCACTAACAGCTAAAGAGGTACTGAAACGCGAGAAGGTGCGTCTGGCGCGTGAAGAAGAGGTGCGTAAGGCAAAGAAGGCTTTGAAAAAGATGCGGGAGCAGGAGGAGAAGAAGCGGTTGAAGCGTGAGGCTGAAGAGGCGAAAGAGGAGGCCAAGCGGCGTGCCGCTGAGGCACCGCCGGCCATACCGTTACCGGAACCGGTCCCTTTCCCGCCAACCCCACTACCTGAGCGGGTGGTGGCACCGGAGGCGGAGACAGAGAGTGGTAGTAGCGAGTCGGGAGAGGTGGCAGAGACGGTGCTGGAAGTGGAGGCGGAAGAAGAAGTTGAGCCGCTGCTGGCACTTTGAGTGGTGGCTTATCTCTGTGACTCTTCGCGGGCCAGTTCTACCCACCGTTTGAGACGTCCAGGTTGGTTGTTGAGGGTGTGGACATCCTTCATGATGATCTCCAGCGAGCAGTTGCGGGCAACTTGGAGGGTATGGCGGAGGTCGTTGCGGATGGCATCTTCGTTAAAAGCTGCGGTGCTGATAAGGGCGGGGTTTGGTTTGCGTGAGAAGACGATGTTACGTCCGCAAGCATCGGCCATGAACTCCTGATTAGCCCAGGGTGAGACCGAGACACGGGCGAGGTTTGTCAGTTGTTTTAAGATGTGCCAGCGATTGTCGACCGGTTCACAACAACCGTAGTAACATTTGCCGAATTTTTCGGCTATTTTTTGCTGATAGGGGAAGATAAACTCGGCAAAAAGGTCGGGGCCGACACCGACGGTCTCCTGTGACTCTGAGAGAACCCAGCAATCTTTCATCCGCACTGGCGAGCCTTGTTGTAAGTCGGGCTGAGGGAGATCGCAGGTATATCCTTCAGAGCCGGAGCCGATATAGTCATTTTCATTGTTGAGGGAGAGGAGTTCTTCACGCTCCAGCCATTCGGCTTCGGCGATGGCATCTTCACAGAGAAAAGACATCAAACGGTGGAGCCCATCGGGGTTGTCGTACATAAAGAGCATGAGGTTTTCAAGGCCGATAAGGTCGATCGCTTTAATGGTCATCCCCATAGTCCAGTAAAAAGAGCCGCGAATACGGGTAGGGATGATATCGCCGATGATCTTATCAACTGCCTCTTTAGTGGCGAGGGTGGTTGGGCGGTCGACAGAAAACTCACGCTGGTGCAGTTTTTTAAAGTCGGCATCAAAATCATGGAGAGCCGGTTCCCAGTTATTGGCGCCAAGATGGCCGTTATTACTGGCAGTGTGGACGGTTTTATTGAGTCCATAGTCGGTGGCGGAGACGTGCCAGTTAAGGTTGTACCAAGGCTCGATGACGTGGTCGTCAGCGACATTTGCAAAACGGTGGATTTCAACAAAGAGCTGGTGCTCGATGGTGCGGGCCCAATCACCACTGCAGAGGAGGTCACGGGTGGGATCGAAAACTTTAACAGAGTCGCGGATATCAAAGCTCTCGGCTAGAATCATGGGGCGCAGCGGGGAGGCGGTATCGTGTGCCAGCCAGGCACGGCGGCGCTCCTGATTTATTTCACTGTGAGCCAGTTCGACCTTGGTAGCGGCGATACGACGGAGGATATCACGGTCAGCGGCGCTGATTTCGAATGGTTGGTTCATGGTGGCTCCTGATTAACCGAGCTGAAAAACAATAAAGGCTGTCAGGCCATAGAGGATAATGGTAACAATGAGGACGCGGTCGGTGAGGAGTACTTTTTCGGGGCGGCCGCCCTGTTGATTACGGTAGACAAGGTCGATATAACGGAGAATACCGAAGAGGACAAAAGGGATGGTCAAGCCGAGGCGGTTAGTACCAAAACGGCTGACGGTCTCTTCTGAGAGGGTATAGAGGGCATAACTGACAACCGTGGCGGCGCTGACAACAGCAATGGCCTGATCGAGAACGCGGGCATCGTAGCCATCGAGCGAGCCGCGGGTTTGGCCATTGATATTATCACTGAGGTTTTTTTCGTGGCGGCGTTTGCAGAGAGCGAGGAAAAGTGCCAGTAGAAAGGCACAGAGGAGGAGCCAGGGAGAGATCCGGACATCAATAGCTGCGGCACCGGCGATGGCACGGATGACAAAACCAGCGGCGATGATAAAAGTATCAACCAGAGGGATACTACGCAGAGACCAGGTGTAGGCTGCTTGAAGGAGAAGGTATAGGAGAGCCAGCATACCGAGTTCGCCGGTGATGGCAAACGAGGCGATGGTAGCTGAGGCAGCCAAGATGGCAGCGACAATTGAAGCACTGGTGATGCTGAGCTCACCAGAGGCGATAGGGCGGAACCGTTTTTGCGGGTGGAGGCGGTCGGTGGTGCGGTCGTGGATATCATTTACCAGATAGACGGCACTTGAGAGGGCGCAGAAGGCAACAGCCGCTCCAGCAGCCAGAAGAAGCGGCAGCCAGCCGGTGGTGTGTGTGTTCTGGCTGGGGTCCCAGCGGGCAAAAAAATAGGCTACCAGCACAACGCCATTTTTAGTCCACTGGCTGGGGCGCAGGGCACGCAAGAGAGGTGGGAGTTTGGGGCGTGTGGCGGGAGTGGCTGGTATCACTTGGGTGCCTGTTTTTTGGGCCAGCGGCGCAGTCCGTTACGGAAGGCCAGTTTAATTACCATCCAGAACGCCTCACCGGCGATACCGGCATTCATCTTAGAGTAGCCGGCGCGGCGCTCTTCAAAGATGATTGGTATCTCTTTAAGACGGAAGCCCTGCATCCAGGCACCGTGATTAAGCTCGATTTGGAAAGAGTAGCCATTAGAGGTGACACGGTCGAGATCAAGCGCCTCCAGCACCTCACGGCGGAAACACTTAAAGCCGCCGGTGGGATCACAAATCTGCATACCTGTAATCATACGTACATATATACCGGCACAAGTACTGATCATCAGGCGGCTCATAGGCCAGTTCATCACCCTGATACCGCCGATATAGCGCGAGCCGATAACCAGATCGGCCTCTTTGGCTGTTTCGACCAGACGGGGGAGGTCTTTAGGGCTGTGTGAGAAGTCGGCGTCCATCTCAATAATACGGTTATAGCCATTATCGAGTGCCCATTTAAAGCCGGCAATATAGGCACGCCCCAACCCCTGCTTTTCACTGCGGTGCAACACGTGGATACGGGGATCGGCTGCTACGAGGGTATCGATCAGGTCGCCGGTACCATCGGGTGAATTATCATCCACGAACAGAATATTGGCCTCGGGCAAGGCTTCAAAAACAGCCTGTGATATGGGGCCGACATTGTCACGTTCGTCGTAAGTGGGAATAATGACTATAATTTTATCAGTAACCATGAGCGTAGTTTACGTTAGGTTGACTTTCTGCGCAACCAGTAAAGTTTAAAAACTGGTAAAAGTGGTGTTTTATCATTACATAGTGGTGGCGGCTTCAGCGAGAGCCTGCGTGCCGTGATAGAGGTATTTACCCCATCCGATAGTGAAAATAAAGTCGCCATAGAGGGCATGTTCGATATTAGCCATGGTAGAGCGTCTGGTGGTGCGGTAGGTAGAGAGAAACATGAGGCCGCCGATAAAAGTGAAAAGGAGCGCCCAGTGATTACGGAAGGTGAGGTGAGCCAGACTGAAAACAGCTGCACCAATAACGAGCGACAACCTTTGATGTGTGCCAAAGAGCGGTGCATAGCGAGCCTGATAAAAACGACGGTAGATTACACCCTGCGGTAAAACAGAGAGGAGCGGGTAGGCAACCATGATAACACTCCATAATGTGGGGTTATGGCGCAGTATCCGCAATAACGAATTGGGGTCGTGGTGCCAGAGCATAACAGTGAGAAGGAGAGCGGCACAGAGGAAACGGAGCAGCACTTTGACGAGATGGCGCCCGCTCGCCGACAAATCTAAGCGGGGGCAATCAGCGGGGTAATACCGGGAGAGGATAACCAGAACAACGGCTGAGGCGACCCAGAGTGTGGGGAGCAGCAACTTTGACGGGAGGCAAAAACATATTACCAGAGGCATGCCTAGATAGAGGAGGGCAAATTCGGCCCAACGGAGAGAACAGATGGCAAGATGTGCAGGCATAGGTTAAAAGTTAATGGCAGCGACATGTCGCAGCCTGTGGGAAGTATAGTGGTTCAGTTAATTATGGAGACTATTTTACCATAATATATGGCTGTAGTGTGCGCAAATTTTAGGGTTTTTAGCCACGGAGAGCACAGAAAACACGGGAAAGGGGGAAGAAAAGGGAGGTAAACTACGAATTGACACCAATGGGCACGAATGGGGGCTGAAAATGCGCTGAAGGCGCAACACATACCAGCCTTGGGCAACGCCCAAGGTTTTGGGGAATAAGATGATTTCCACCCTGTAGGGGTGGTGTGGAGGGGTGGGTTATGTCACGCCCTTACAGGGCTAAATTTATTATGTGACGTAATCCCGTGGCCTTGTCACGGGCTGGTATGTTTAGCCCTTTCAGGGCGAGATTTGCACTTCTCTCTTCTCTTTTTACCCTTCACTCTTCTCCATTAGTTTAAGCGTACGCTACTGTTGATCAACTCTTACCTTTACGACATCGACTACACACCGCCGGCCAAACCGACAGCACCCGGCAGTGCAATAATCAAACCGAGTGTTGGTGGTCCATTGCAGGGGGCACTTGATGACCTGCTGGCCGATGATGACAAACCACGTGCTACTCGTGACGATGAGGTTCTGACACCGGCGAAATTCATAACAATCAGGGAGACACCGGTGGCCGGTTTTGTGGTTGAGATGGGCGATGCGGCACAATATGGCTCATTTGCTAAATTCAGAGAGCATTTTGCGGCTGCAAAGCTCGATTTGGCCTGGGAGAGCGAGAAGCGGCAGGTTGAGGTGAGTTATTGCAGTGGAGATGACACCCTGGAGATGAGCTACGACCCACAGCGCTATCCGGTGCCGCGGCGGGCGATTAATGGAGAGTGGCCTTATCTGGCTAAAGGTGTGATGCGCGCCTCACCGTGGGCGATACAGGGTTCTGCAGGGGAGCTGGAGTTACAGGGAGCGATTTTGCGTAACAAGCCGGGCCTACACGCCTATCTGCAGGCTGTGCCGGAGGCCGACACCTTTATCGGTTATCAGCCTATGCCACAATTGTCGCCATGGTCACTGACCCTGCCCGATGGTAGTGAGATTGTTGCTGATGGTGATGTAGGTTTGCTACGGGTAGTGGCCAGACCAGTTGCTAACAGGGTTTGGGTTGAGCAGATATACACAGCCACGCAACAGGCAGCAGAGGCGCCACCGTGCGCCACGGGTTTATTGCTGAAGGGTTTCAAGGCGGTGCCACAGGTTTATCTTAACCGTGTAGAGGTAAAGGCAGAGGCTGCTGGTGACGCTACATGGCGGATAGTTTTTTAATCTAAAAACTATTTTGTGCCAAGTGGTGGTGAGATAGTGATAGAGCCGTCTTGCAAAGCCTGACGTAGTGAGTTTACGGTGAAGTCGGGGAGCTCTGCCTGACTCCAGGCACGTCCGATAGTGTGGAGGTAGTGGGAGTCGGATGATCTGATGAAGGGGAGGTCGCCGGTTCGTGGGTGCCATACCTCAGCGACACCATGGGCACTGAGTTCGAGGGCATCAAAGCCTTCGTCGCCACTGAGGACACCTAGTTGCGAGAAGACACTTGAGACGGGGCGGTCGATATGTGCGGCAATGAAGAGTCCGCCCAGAGTATGGGTGTGGGTGCCGACATCACGCAGCGGGAGTCGTGTCGGGGCTGCCAACATACGCCATTCGATCTCCTCGATCTCTTCGTCGATATTAACTATTGGCTGATCGCCAAACACCTCGGGCTGATTGGGACGTTTAGGCAGGGCGGCGTAGACGATTTCAGTCATGGCGGCGGCCTGAGCGGAGGTGTCGAAAACAGCGAGGACGTGAGCCTCTTCAGCGGTGGTTATCTCCAGGGCGTGGAGGTATGGGAGGCCTGCCTCATGGCAGGCGGCAGCGAGGGCCGGGGAGTTGCGGCTGCTGTTGTGATCACACGTGGCGATACTATGGAGACCGGCGGTCAGAGCAGCAGCAACGATAGCGCGCGGAGCCATTTCGAGGTCAGCACATGGCGAGAGGCACGTGTGGATGTGGAGGTCAAAGCGGATGGCAGCCATGAAGCGACCTCCCTATTGTGCCCGATCCAGCGTGCGGTATTGGATCGCTTCGGTGAGGTGGTGGACTAGAATGTTTTCAGAGTTATCGAGATCGGCAATGGTGCGGGCCACTTTGAGTATGCGGTCGTAAGCGCGGGCGCTGAAGCGGTATTCATTCATGGCAAGGCGCATCAGATCCTGAGCATCATTGCCGAGGGTACAGAAAGAGTGGATATCGGCCGGTGCCATGGTGGAGTTACAGAGGGCTCCTTTGCGGCCGTGGAAGCGGTGGTTCTGTCTAGCGCGGGCGGCGCATACCCGTTGGCGCACAGTTTCAGAGGTCTCACCGTTGGGTACCGCAGCGAGGTCTTCATAGCGGACAGCGGGTACTTCGACGTGGAGGTCGATACGGTCCAGTAGCGGGCCGGAGATGCGGTTGCGGTAGTTTAAGATTGCCTGAGGGGCGCAGCGGCATTCACGGCCGGGGTCGCCATAGTAGCCACAAGGGCAAGGGTTCATGGCGGCAACCAGCATAAACTGACAGGGGAATGTTACAGTACCGGCAGCACGTGAGATGGTTACTTTGCCATCTTCCAGTGGCTGGCGCAGCACCTCCAGAGCATTCCGGCTGAACTCGGGGAGTTCGTCGAGAAACAAGACGCCGCGGTGTGCCATGGTGATCTCACCGGGCATGGGGTTGGCACCGCCACCGAGCAGGCCGATATCGGAGACTGTGTGGTGAGGTGAACGGAAAGGGCGGTTAAGAACCAGCGCCTGGTGTTCATCGAGCAAGCCGGCGATACTGTGGACGCGGGTAGCTTCCAATGCCTCTTCCAGAGTCATCTCGGGGAGGATAGAGGCGATCCGTTTGGCCAGCATAGATTTGCCCGATCCGGGTGGGCCGATCAGCAGGATGTTATGACCACCACTGACAGCGATCTCCAGCGCACGTTTGGCGCTCTCCTGACCCTTTACGTCGAAAAAATCGGCAGCAGGGCGGCGTGAGCGCCGACACAGCTCGTCGAGGTCGTGATGGACAGGATCAATGGAGGTGTTGCCTTCGAGGAAGTCGGCAGCCTGACGCAAGGTGCGTACCGGGTATACATTAATACCTTCGACAACTGCGGCCTCATCGGCGTTGTCGACAGGTACCAAGACACCAGAGAGACCGGCCCGGCGCATTTCGAGGACGATCGGGAGGACTCCGCGAACGCGTCGCACTTCACCGCTGAGGGCGAGTTCACCGATCATACCAAAGCTGGCAAGGCGTCCGGTACAGTCTATTTCATCGGTGGCAGCGAGCATACCAATAGCGATTGGGAGGTCAAAGCTTGGCCCCTCTTTACGCATATCAGCGGGAGCGAGGTTTATGGTGATGCGTCCGGCATGCGGGCGGAACGCAGAGTTTTGCAGAGCAGTCCAGACACGGTCTTTACTTTCGCGAACGGCAGCATCGGGAAGGCCGACGATGACGGTGGCGAAATCGCCACCGCCAGCGTGAACTTCGATACGGACAGAGAAGGCATCAATGCCGAAAACCGCCCCAGACTCTACTGTTGCCAGTCTCATGCTTAGCTTAAAACCGTGTCAGGAGGGTTGGTGATCAGTCGTCCTTGCGTTTGCCAAGGGTGCGGTCGGCCATAAACATGGCACCTTTAGAGCCTGAGCTCATCTCGATCATCCAGATTACGTCGCTAACAGAAGCCTCTTCCTCAACTTGCTCATCGATAAACCACTTGAGCATGTTCTGGGTGGCAAAGTCGCGCTCATCGAGAGCGATATCAGCGATCTCATTGATCCAGGCGGTCACTTTTTTCTCGTGCGCAAGGGCATCATTAAACATCGCCAGCAGATCGGGCCACTCGGTTTGCGGGGCATCCATGCCGGTGAGCATCACTTTTGCGCCACGGTCTTCAAGGTATTTTGAAAAACGCAACGCATGCTCGGTCTCTTCTTTAAACTGCTGAGTGAACCAGTGTGCCGCTCCTTTGAACCCTTTGTCCATGGCATCATTAGCCATAGCCAAGTAGAGGAAAGCTGAAAAGTACTCCCGGTTAATCTGTGCATTGATGGCATTTACTGTTCTATCACTAATCATGGTTGATTTCCTTTCTGGTAAACGTGGGGTTGAATTTTACCCGCTAACGCTCTTTTTTATCGGGTTATTATATCAAACCAAAGAGATGGCGGCAATAGAAGATGAGTCAAAAAACAAATTGGAATTATTGCTGAAAATCAGTGACGTGTGCAGCCGAAAATGTTTACCATATTGACAAAATTAGGGTTCATCTTTGACCCGTGAGGCTGGGAGGCATATTATGAATAAACTTGCTGCTGCTTTGATGGTACTGTAAATCTGGCTGATGCTGAATTTGAAAGTTATCCTGGAGGCGTGCAAGGAGGATTCAAGTACAATTCCCTGCACTTTGACCTGCACCAAGCGACTGTAATCAGTGGTGTTAATGGCGGCCACTATTCGGTCAATGCCGCGGAGATCAGCTTTGATAATTGCCGGAACATTGTGGTTGATCCTATGAACAGCACCACTATCGGCAATGTCACGAACAGTGGTGTCGTTCTGGGACGTCTGAGCAAGGGGGTAGCGGTGAAGGCGCACGATTCAAGCCTGTATAACAGTCCAGACCCTTACAGCTACGGAAACCCGGCCTGGATGGGCGCGGGAGAGTTAACCATGAGAGATGTGATGTGGTCGGGTCTGCTTGAGGTCAGGGGCGGGGTTGTGGCGATAAACGGATGCACTTTCATAGAGGCGGGAGTGGCGGCCAGCATCAGCTCGGCCGCGGCGCTTAAAATGAGTGTCCAGAACTCGGTTTTCAACGGTAATGTCAGCGTAAGCAACAGCGAGGGCGAGTTGATCTCTTTTACCGAATCAGTGTTCAACGGCCCCACGTATATCTATGGCCGTAACATCAGATTCGATGCCTGCGAGTTCTGCCCGGATAGTTCGGGGACACACTCCGTTAACCTTGAAAACCGCAGTGATGTTGAGATCAGGGACTCGCTTTTCCGCGGCTCGTTGGTTTTTCATAACAGCTCGCTCGCTGGTTTGGCGCAACCACGCTGGAGTGAAGCGAGTGCGCCCACACCAACCATAGAGAACAACGCCTTTATGGGGCCGGATGCTTTAGCCTTCGGGGCTAATGGGTACGGTGCGCCGCAGATCCCTATACCGCTGGGGAGAAATTATTACGGCGACTCCATCGGTAAATACACTTTTGCGCCGAGTGATAACTGGAGTTACGGTTTTCTGCCGGCAGAGACGGGATATGCGGCTAAGGCGTATCCGACAACGGCTTTTGCACCTCAGGTGCCGCTGAAAGCGGTGCCGTTCACCCGCACAAACAGAAATAACTGGCCGCCGCAAATATGGCTCAATGGTCATATCATCGGACAAGGGACAATCTCGCATCATAGTGGCGGACTGAGTTCGAGCGGGTCGCACATTTTGCTAAAGGGGCGCAGTACACTGTTGAGCCTTGATCTCTCCTGCAGCGAGGTGACCCTTGGTGGTGTGGAATTTTATGCGAAGTTGGGCGACCAGACTGTGACACCGGTTCGGGCACCGGTTTTACGACGGGACCCGACCGCCGCTGGCGCAAGGGCTTTGCGTAATAATGGCACCACGGTGAGTTTTATATTGCCTCCTGCTGAGAAAGACCAGGAGACGGTTGAGGTCTATTATAAGAGTGGCACGGCGGTGATTCCGGCTTATCCGGAAGGGGATCGATTGCTGTTAAGAGGGAGTGCCGTTTTTAAAGATCCGCCGCCGCGCGAGTTGCGCATCTGGGTGGTGCCGATTAAGGTTGACGGGATCATCGGTACATGGGGCGTGGGCAATGCCAGTGCGGTGGCCAGCCAGTTGCAGCGCGATATACCGAATATGTTGCCGCTGGAGGCGAACGATTTACAGCTTATTAACCGACTTGCCGACCCGACCGGCTTAGCCTTCAATGGTCTGATTATTGGCGAGACCAACCGTTTTAATATGAGCGTCCGTAACGGCGGAGCCGACACTGAGGCGCGCCTGCGCCTCTATTTGACTCCACCGGGCGGCGATGAAATTTTATTGGGTACAAGCAGCCTGATGCTGGAGCCCTTTGCAACGCACTACATTGCATTCGATCAGCTCGTTACGCATGCGGGTATTTATGAAATAAGGGGAGTTATAGATCAAGTTTCACCGACCGACACCAACACTGCCAACAATGAGCGGGTGTGGCGTTTTGCCAGTGGCACAACGGTGTCATTGTCCAGCTCGCATTATGTAATGCAGTTGAGCGGTGGAGGGAATTACAGCTATGGAACACCGCTTACTGTATCTGTTATGCCGTCGCCGGAGTACCCATACGTTTTCACCGGTTGGCAGGAGGGGGGCATTACTGTATCAACCAACTTACAGTATAGCTTTGAGGTGACTGCGTCACGGCAACTAGTGGCCACCTTTAGTGCATTGATTAACCTGCCCATAAGGGTGCTGCCAGATGCGGGAGGCACTGTGTCAGGTGCCGGCGATTATCGCCATGGCGCCAGTGCCACCCTTACGGCTACTCCTGCCGAGGGTTATAGATTTGTCTGCTGGTATGCGCCACACCACAATCGTGAGCTATCGACAGCATTGTCGTATACCTTTACTGTTACAGAGAAGATCTATATTGATGCCAGATTTGCCCTGATAAACGACTCCTCTGACGATAATGGAGGTGGTGGTGCGGTTGACAATACGCCACTGGCTAGTGTTGGTACTTATGAAGCGGCTCTTAACGGCAGTGCGCCATTTGGCGGCAGTACGGTGGCAACGGCACTGGGGACGATGGTGGTAAAAATTACTAAGACCGGTGGGGCACTCAGTGCCAAGATTACTCTGCAGAATGGGACATTGAGCTTTAAGGCCAAAGCTTGGGATCAGGTGGCGGCGGATGGAACTGCTACGGTGACCATGACAACCCGTGGCGGGGAGAGTTTGACCCTTTATGTAAAAGGGGACAAGATGTGGGGTGAGGTTAGCGGCGGGCGTTTTGCAGAGGCTATTAATCTCGATGGTGGCCGCAACCGCTTTGCCGCTCGTGGCGACATTGAAGCTACTACCTTGCTGGCCGGGTTGCGGGGGAGTTATGCGGTGGCCCTGCCGTTAGAGGAGGTAGTGACCGCCGATGTGGTGGTTAATGGAGCACCGTATGGGGTTGGTTATTTATCGCTGACAATTGGTAACAAAGGGGTGGTCAAGGTGGCGGGAGTATTGGCCGATGGTACACGGGTGTCGCGTTCACTGTCGCTACAGAGTGACGGCACGAGTGCCACAATACCGCTGTTTGTACCACTATATAGCAAAAAAGGGTCTCTGAGTGGCAGATTGGCACTCGACTTGACTGCCGGCACACTGAAGGTTTCCGATGCCACATTGCTGTACTGGCATAATCCGGGACGGCGTGGTATTGACGGCTTTACGGAGATGCTGGAGGTATGTGGCGGGCGTTTTGAAATGGCCGGGGCGCTTGATGCGGCTCCGTTATGGCTTAGTGCTTTGGCCGGAGATGTGGCCTATTATGTTGGTGATGAGCTGTACGATTGGGTTGGTCAGCCCGATAAAGTACCGCTAAATGTCAATGGAGGGCGTTTGCTGATAACCAAGGGGGTAAAACCCAAGAAGATCAGCGATAGAGAGAGTGGAGCAGTCTGGTATGAGTATGATGAGGTCAACCCGACAGTAGCTACATTCTCACTGGCAGCCCGCAGCGGCATCTTCAAAGGGAAGTTTACCCTCTGGTGCGATTATGAAGATGCCAAAGGGAAGTTAATCCACAAGGGGGTAAATATACCTTACAGTGGGATTATGGTGCCGCGGCGTGATGCGTCTGCCGCTGCCTTGGCAACGGGGCTGGGACACTGTTTGGTGCCGGAGACCAACCCGGGGTTTAAGGCGTTACGACTGAAGCGGTCACGAGAGGTGAGGCTGGAACAGTTTTAATAAGAAAAACCGAGTAATTCACCGCGAGAACGCAAAGAGAGCAAAGAACTCAAGCTCGGGGGAGGTAGCCACGGAAGGCAAGTATGTGGGCGGAATACATGGAGGTCAAGCTACCGGGAGGGGAATGTAAGTGGTAAATTGTGAATTGTGAAAACTTTACGGTTTAGCGGCAACGGCGGGGGAGAGATAGATGGGGAGTGGTGGAGAGATAGCTGCGGTGGGAGCTGAGAGGTAGAGACGCGCAATGGCGGCGGCATCGGGGTAGTGGGGCGAATTTAAGAGGCGGGAGGGGCTGAATTTCTGCTGCAGTATCGCGCCAATGCGGTTATAGTCGGGGGTTACAATCGTGGTGTTGTCGGGGATAGCGGTGCTGAGGGCTGCGACAGGTGAGAGGATGAAGTCGGCAGAGGTGTGGCAAGGGGGGGTGATTTCACCATTATTAAAAAGAGCCAGATATCCTTGTGTATCGAGGCAGAAAGTGGCGCCCCAGAAACGTTCACGGCGGGCATCGCCGATAATAGTGATTTTAGCGGCTACACTGGTAGTGAGGAGTTGGTATGCGAGCGCGGCGATACTACTTACACCGAATTGCGGGGTGGCATTGGGGAGACTCAGTCCCTGTAGAGCGGCGAGGCTTGAGCGAATGCCGGAGAAAGAGCCAGGGCCTAGTCCGGCACACATGGCACTAAGATCGTGTGCCGTAATACCCGACTCCTGCAAAAGGTCAGCGACCTGGCTAACCCACTGTGGTGAGCGTGCCGGGTCGCTGTTTTTACAGGTTTCACCGATCAGTTCACCATTTTTAAAGAGAGCCGCACCGGCTCCGGGTGAAGAACGGTCTATTGCTAACAGCCACATAGGTTATTCGGCTTTAAGCACCTTACCGGCAGTTTTAATAAAGCCGGCGACATCGGCCAGATCACTGGGGATGATCATGGTGTTGTTAGTTTTGGCGAGCTGCCCAAACTCATTTATATATTGTTCTGCCAGACGCAGGTTTACGGCATCGGCTCCGCCCGGTTCATTGACAACAGCGGCAATAGTACGGAGACCGGCGGCTGTGGCCTCGGCGACCAGTCTGATCTCCTGAGCGCGACCTTCGGCCTCATTAATACGGCGGGTGCGTTCACCTTCAGAGACTGCAACAGCCTCTTGCTTCTGGCCGTCGGCGCGATTGATACGAGCCTGACGGTCGCCTTCAGACTCGGCGATAGTGGCACGTTTTTCACGCTCGGCACGCATTTGCTTCTCCATGGCATCACGGATGGTCTGCGGCGGGGTGATATTTTTTATTTCATAGC
>JAAYNR010000025.1 GCA_012520735.1 Lentisphaerota bacterium
CACGCATTGCCGGAAATCAGGTATTAGTGCAGCAAAGAAAGGATACAGCCTACTTTCTCCCTGAATATCTGGAAATTGACGGTACTCTTAACCCCACAACTCGTCAGTACGGCATTTATAAAGCTGTTTTGTATCAGGCGAGCCTGAAAATAAAAGGTGATTTTGCCCCGCCCGATTTCAGTGTTTGGAAGGTTAAACCCGATAACGTACTCTGGGATGAGGCTATAATCGCCTTTTATGTGGCCGATCTGCGTGCTACACCCTCTACCTTAAGCATCACATTTAATAATAAGGAGTTCCCTTTCCAGCCCGGTTCACGCCTGAACGGCTACAGTAGCGGAATTTACGCCCATATCCCCGGTAGTGTTGCCCCTGATAATAAACTGGAGTTTGCTACCACAGTTGAGCTTAACGGTAGTAAATCGCTCGATCTCATGCCTGTTGGCCGCCACACTATGGTAAACCTTAAGTCAATCTGGCCCGACCCTAAATTCCATGGTGCCTACCTCCCCCAGACACACACTGTTACAGACGAAGGTTTTACAGCCAATTGGAGCATATCGTACTACGGCAGGTCGCAACCACAGCAATGGAATAACACAGAAGACTCTAAGGGTCTGGCCAGTTACGCAACCGCTCAATCGTTCTTTGGCATCAGCCTCCTAGCCCCGATCGACCATTACCGATTGGTGGAGCGCTCTATTAAATATGGCATTCTCTTCTTGATTACAGTTTTCACCACTTTTTTTATCTTCGAAACCCGCTCCACCATAAAGCTCCACCCTGTGCAATACACCCTTGTAGGTGCAGCTTTAGTCATCTTTTTCCTACTTTTGCTGGCACTCTCGGAGCTCCTGAGTTTCGGCCTCGCATATACCATCGGTGGTATCGCCTGTACACTGCTCATCTCCGCCTATAGCATCTTTGCCCTGAAAAGTAAGCACCGCGCTGCCATTATCGCCCTCACATTAGCACTGATCTATGCTATGCTCTATATAATACTGCAGCTTCAGGACTACGCTTTGCTGCTCGGTACTATCCTGATTTTCGCCATGTTGGCCGCTGCAATGTTTACCACCAGAAATATCAAATGGGAGTGAAATTAACCGCTTCGCATCGCTATATCACCGAAATATCTCCTCATAAAGGCAATTTCCTGATTAGGGTTGACAAACAACCACATCTAACCAATAATTGCCACACGCTTATGCGACCCTTTTTTTAGCTATAATTTTTAGGAGGCCTATGAACACTTCGAAACAACCACTGGCTCCCACCGATGCCTATAATGTGGTGCGTGGCTTTGCTTTTGTCTATGCAAATGGCCGTATGTATGGTTTTGACCATAAGGTTACGCAGCAATCAACTGCCGATGCTATGGCCGCTCTAAAACGTTTTAATGTGCGCCATGGCGATCTCCACCTCGCCATTGAAGGTAACGACTTCCAGTATGATGGCCAAATCCTCGGCCCGCCGCTAAACACTATCAGCGACTTGGCACGTTGTCTCAACACTATGCAGGCTCCATCGCTCGTTTTTAAGAAAGGGATCGCAGAAAGTGAAGTAACTGCGTTTCTCCGCCTCCTTTTCGCCAACCCCGCCACGGTCAGTAATGCGGGAGGACTAACCTCTCTCATCGAACAGGCCGGTATGTCTAATATTCGTGTTGCACACTACTCTTACCAACGTATTACCGAAGAGCAGATAGTAGTCGACAAAACCTCCGCCACCGACGACTCCATGGCAGATGCCGTAACTATTCTCGAAGGGCTGTTTGATAAAGCCGCCCCCGAAGAGGCTCAACAAAAAGCCGTCACAAAAACCAACTTGGACGATAAACAGGTTGTCAGTCAACTCTCTAAAATGGCAGCCCCACCGCCTGACACCGATCTCAGCGGCCCCGAGGTTGTCGCCACTCAGGCCGTTGAACGTCTGCAGAATATGAGCGACCGCCTCCTTGAAGATCCTGCCAACCGCACACTTAAAGGTCGCCGCGCCATCCGTAAAATAATTAAAGATGCCGAAATCGACATCACCGATCGCTTGCAACGCCTTGGAGCCGATATTCAAGCGGTCGAGATGCTGGCAGCACGGGTTAAGGAGATGGTTGAAGAGCTTGCTATCGGTGGTCTCGTTGCCCAGTATATGAAACTGCAAGTCGATATGGCACAAAAGGAGCGGCGTCTCAAACGCCACATCTCCGGTGCTAAACGGCGCGGTGTCGATCCTGAAACCACTAAAGTACGCCTCTCCTCTCTGGGGCTTTCTCAAGAAGCAATCGAAAACCTCAGTACCGCTGCCATTGGTGGCAAAGGTAAAGGCAAAGGTAAGGGTAAGGGTACAGGTGGCGACGACTCCACTTCAGCCACACCTGCCGCTACCGCCGAAAACACTTTGCAAAGCCAAAGCCAACTCAGCGTCTTGTTGAAAAAACTCCAGAAAACTGTCCCCGGTGATGGTACGCTCCCCACACTTGTTGAAGAGATCCTCGACGAGATGAACAAAACCCTTGAAAAAGCGGCCACGCGTGCCTCGGAACAGATAGAGTCGTTGCGTCAGATCACCATGATCCCTGCCGGGCGCTCCGATAATGCCGACCTCTCACGCCGTCAAGTACTAGAACTGATGGCCGAGCTCGGCCAGGAGATGCGCCAGCCCCTGACAGTAGTCATGGGTGCTGTCGATATAGTCTCTAATAAATACCTCGGCAATCTACCCGCAGAACAGGCTCCCATGATAAAAATGGCGACCGAAAGTGCCACTGTTCTGGCCGACCTCATTGATCGAATGGTTAAAATTGCCGGCATGCCTTTCTCTCTGCAACCCGATGAAGAGATTATGAAGCGGCTCAAAAAAATCACCCCCTGACAGGAGCCTCGTCGTGATCACTGTTTTATGGGGTAATCGCCTGGAAACACTGGCGCAACGGCTTTTTGAAGCTGCTGCCGCAGAACCCAGTACTAGCCCTGCAGATGTGTTGAACTACAAACATTGTGTCGTCGTCCCTAACCGTATTGTTCAAGGATGGTTACAGCAGGAGTTTCTCTTCTCCAGTAGGCCGAGCGGTGTAATGGCTAATTGGGAGTTTCCACTCTTAAACATCTTTGTTAACGACTCACTGGCGCAAATGAACAACACCGACAACGCCCCGCGCGACCCCGCCGCCCATCCTTTCAGCCGTGATGCCATGACCTGGCGTATCTTTAACCTCCTTAGCACCACCGATCTCAACCGCAATGGGCTCTCACAGCTTAATACTTTCCTCCGCCCTAATGACCGACCTCGCTTTGAGCACCGCTGCTTTAAGCTCTCACTGCGACTCGCCACTCTTTTTGACGACTATACCGTCTACCGCCCCGACACCCTGCTCAACTGGCAACAAGGCGGCAATCGTGATGCCACCAGTGATATCGCTTGGCAACCTACCCTGTGGCGTCTCCTTACAAGCGGTGACCTGATTAATCAGACTTATCTCGCCTCTTTCGTTAAAACTAACGACCCACAAGCCTTAAATCGAATCGACCTGGCCGCCCACTTCCGCCATGTCCACGTCTTTGCTCCCGCCATGGTGCCAACGGTCTATCTCCACTTTTTCGAAAAACTCTCCTCTCTCATTCCGGTGACTTTTTACACCTTGAATCCCAGCGAAAACGACTGGTTTGAAGACCCTCCTCTACGCGAAACTATGCTCGAAGCACGTAACGATAGTGACACCGATTTCCACCCCGGCAACATCCTCCTCGGTCAGCAGGGGCGCGGCAACCGCAATTTCCTCGTTGAGCTGCTCGACCGTACCGCAGGTCAGGCCGAAGCCAGCTCCTGCTTCGTTGAACCAATACCGGACACCGCTCTGCAAGCACTCCAACTGCAATTACTGCAGAACCATAACGATGCCACCACCACTCACCTCGCCAATGAACGCCCCCTCCCTTTCTCTTCAATCCAAACCCACATCTGTCATAGCCCGCTCCGTGAGGTCGAAGTACTTCGCGACCACCTCCTCCGCTGGTTCTCAGAATCAACACCACCACTGGAACCACGCCATGTTCAGGTTCAGGTCTCTGATATGGCTCTCTATGCCCCATATATACACGCCCTCTTTGCCAACCGTAACCCCAATGCCGCTAAAGCCATCCCCTACGCCATAGTTGACCGTGTCACCACGGCAGAGAGTCCGATCGTCGCCGCTTTTATCAAACTGCTCGAGCTCGCCGACAGCTACTTCACCAGTACTGAAATACTGCAACTCCTCTACTGTGATGCCATCGCCACCACTTTCGATATTGCCGACGAAAACATCACTACCATCACAGCCTGGTGTAATCAGGCCGGTATCCGCTGGGGACATACCCAAAAACACCGCAAAAAACTGACAGGTGTCAACTTCACTCCCGCCACCTCATGGCGCCATGGCCTCGACCGTCTGCTCCTTGGCTACACTTATGGCCAACATACACTGGCACCTGACAATGCCCTACCGCTCCCTTCCGACACTGTCTCCGAAGAAGCCGCACCGTTGCTCGGTCGCTTCATCTCCCTTGTCAGTCGCCTCAGTGACTGGTCGGAAGATGCCCAAACCCCACGCCCCCCCACAGTGTGGGCTGATCGCCTCACCACCCTCATCAACTCCCTCTTCACCGCCTCTAACGATAACTACCTGGAGATAGCCACTATCCGCAACGCCGTTGACCTCCTCGCAAAAAGCGGCCATGCCGCCAACTGTGATCGTAACGTCTCGCTGGCAACCATCCGCGAAGCCCTGAACACCCACCTGAAATCGGCCAACGGCGGTGACGACCCTGGTGCTAATGCCGTGGTCTTCAGTGCCCTCGGCCCCGGCAGTACTATGCCGCGTCGCATCGTCTGCCTCCTCGGTATGGCCGACAGCTCCTTCCCGCGCCAAAACAACCGCACCGCTTACGACCTCCTGCGCCGCCAACCCCGTTTTGGCGACCGCTCTCTCCGACAGGAAGACCGCATGGCTTTCCTCGAAGCCATGCTCAATGCCCGCGAACGCCTCTATCTCAGTTATACCGGCTTCTCAACTAAAGACAACTCCACTATCCAACCCGCCGTACCGTTGCAGGAACTTCGTGAGGCTGCCACACGTGCTACGGGCAACACACATTGCCCACCTGTCACTACCCACCACCTCCACCCCCACCATACCGCTTATTTCTCCAACACCAAAGATAACAACCTCTTCTCATACTCCCGCTCCTCTTTTAAAACTGCGCAGCAATTGGCAACACTACAAACAAAAAAAGCCCAGCCAACCGTAACCGCCGCTTTTGCTGCGTCGCCAACCACTCTGCCAAATACCGCTCGCCGCTCTCTCGCCCTAAATGAACTGATCGAATTTTATAAAAACCCCGCCAAGTTCTTCTACAATAATAGGCTCAGCGCCTGGCTCAGTCCCCGCCGCGAGGATATCCCCGATGAGCAGGAGCCATTCACGACTAACGCACTCGAAAATTATCAAATTAATGAAAAAATAATTACCGCTTTTGTCAAAAACACCACTGACGAAACCACGGCTCTGAATAATCTCTATAACACTTTACTGCAGCAGGGCAACCTCCCTCTGGGCAATTATGGAGAGGAGTTTTTCAATAAACAAACCTCTGAAATCAAAAAAATATTGGAAAACAAAGAAGCATCACTATTAACCATATTGAAAAAATGGGATAAAGCCACCTCTGAACCTGCCACACTCGATATCGAAAACTTCACCGTCAACGGCGCAATTAAAGTCCTCCCTCGGGAGTTTGATAATGCTGCTGCCGTCACTGAACCCGATTTCCGTTACAGCAGTGACAAAACCAGCGACCGTCTGGCATGTTGGCTACGCCTCCTCTTCGCTACAGCCTGTGGCTATAACCGTGATATAATTTACCACCGTAAAAACAAAAAAACTTTAATTTTTACAGGACCAGACAATGCCGATATAGCAAAAGATTTCCTGCGAAACCTCGTTAAAATCTACTCTGATAACTTTGATCAAATCGCCCCTTTCATCCCTAATGTCTCTTGCGCATACTATAAAGCTTTGCAAGAAAGCCCCGGCAATAGAGCTGAAGCATTAGACAAAGCCAAACAATTGTGGTTGAAACCTGGTTACAACGGCAAAGCCGATAAAGATGACCCATACTATTTTACCGCTTTTGGCGAAGACGGCCCTACAAGCCTCGACCGTTTTACCGACATCGCGCAGACAGTATTCTCCCAACACTTTGAACTGACAAAATAACATGGACGACTTTACCCAATGGATCGGTGATCCCGAAAAAGACTGCACCGGTGGCGCACTGGTCGAAGCCAGTGCCGGCACCGGCAAAACCTATAATATCCAAAACTTCTATCTGCGACTAGTCGTCTCGCATGGGCTTAGAGTCGAAAACATTCTGGTTGTCACTTTTACCGAAGCCGCCACGCAGGAGCTACGCGACCGCCTCCGTTGTATCCTTAACGATTGCCACAATTTTTTAAACACTACACCTGATAACAACAACGCTGCCCGACTCACCCCCATTACCACCCTCCCCCTCCTCGATCCTCCTGCGAACCAGAATGCAAATGGCGTAAGAGCTGAACAGCTCCGCCGCGTACGGCGTGCTTTAATCGACTTCGACAGTGCCGCAATTTTCACCATTCACGGTTTCTGCAATCGCGTCCTCCAACGCTACGCCTTTGAATGCGGCACCGACCCCGATGCCGAACTTATCTCCGAACAAACCGAAATCATCACCGATATTTGTCGCATCTGGTGGCGCGAAAACAACTACTCCACCCCGGATACTGCCGCTTGTAACCCCTTTGCAAAATTTGAATATCTTGTCAAAGCCGTCACAGCCGCCGCCGCTGATTTCGATGCCACACTAAAACCGACAATCTCTGAAGAAGAGTGTTACGAAATATTAAATAACTTAAAAAACAGCCTGAGTGATGACCTCACAAAAATACCCGAAGCTGCCGGCACCAACGAAGCTACCCGTAAATTAGAAGAACAATTGCAAAAAATAAAATCTAAAAACAAGCAGATCTCAATCCCGTTTTCACATCTTTACGAATTTTTTGCTGCCATACCCGCAGACGGAAAAGTTTTTTGGAAATTCCCTGGAGATTCCAAGAAAAAAGAGATATCACTACGCCTCCCCGAAAGTGCGGGTCTCATTGCTAATGCCAAACAAGCCCTTTTTGCCTTGCAAGCTGCTATTGCCACACAGTTGCGCTATAAGATAAATGACTCTCTACTCGACCGTAGCGCCATCACTTACGACGCCATGCTGCTCCGTTTGCGACAGGCTCTCCGTGATGCCCAAGGCGGCGAGCGACTCAAAGAAGTTTTACGAGCTGAGTTTAAAGCTGCGCTGATTGATGAGTTTCAAGATACTGATCCTGTCCAGTATGAGATTTTTAAGACCCTCTTTGGCAGCAGTGACTCCCCCTTTCTCATGGTTGGCGACCCCAAACAGTCGATCTACAGCTTCCGCAGTGGCGATATCTTCACTTACTACCAAGCCGCCAGCGAGATCAAAAATAATAACAAGGCATCGCTTGGCACCAACTACCGCTCTGAAAATAACCTCGTAGAAGCCGTTAACGACTTTTTCCAGGAGGGTGACACTACCAGCCAATGCACCTTTATGTCACCACACATCACTTTCTTCAGGGTTAAATCGCATGGTGTCAAACCTGAGCACCAGTTGTGTGATAACACTGTCACCCCCGACCCCCAACCATTTAAAATCAGGTATTATATCCACACCGGCAAGCCAAGTAAGGATGCCCCAGTCACCTCACAGATATACAACGACACTGCTGATGAAATCGTGCGGCTGCTCAACTCCTCCAATGGCATCACTTTAGGAGACAGACATCTGCGGCCATCCGACATCGCCATCCTCACCTGCACCCACGACGAAGCCTCGCATATTGCCACCGCGCTCGCCAAACGCCGCATCCCTTTTGTTAAACAGCCCAGCAAATCGATATTCTCTTCACCGCTCGCCCAAGATTTTGCCCTCCTCCTCACCGCCTTGCTTAACCCCTTTGACCAGCGTGCTGTTAACAGCACGCTGGCTACCAACCTTCTCCGCAACGCCTGTAAACAAACTCCAACTGCCGACACCTCTGATATACTCGGCTTTGATGAGTGGATTGCCCTTTTCCGTGAAGCCCACACCATCTGGCTGCAACGCTCATTTTTTGAAGCCTTTCAGTTTATCAATAGCTATGTCGATATCTACGCCCACCTCGTATCCTGCAAAAGCATTGACCCTGAAGCCGACATCGCCACAGTGAGGCAACTGGCTGAAATCTGCCACATCACTGCCAATAACCTCCACCTCTCGCCCACCGCCCTGCAACGTTGGTTTAGCCGCCAACTGGACAAAGAACATCGAGAAGAAGACGACTCATTTAAAGAGCGCCCCGCCAGTGACAATTCTGCCGTCCGTATCATGACCATTTTTGCCGCTAAAGGGCTCGAATTCCCTATTGTTTTTGTCCCCACCTTATGGCGCAAAACACCGGCAGGCACAAACTTCCCCACCTACCATGAAGAGACAGACGGTACGGCAGAAAAAATAATCGACCTCACCACCTCTGAAGATGGTAAAACTGCGGCCTTTAACGAAAAACTACAAGAAGACATCCGCCTCGCTTATGTCGCCCTCACCCGCGCTGTTAATCGCCTCTATCTCACAGCCATTAAAAATGAAGACGGCGAAATATACGGTGATCCTGCTAAATATGCTCTCTCATACCTGCTGACACGCCCCTTTAAAGACGACTTTATATTTACAAAAGATATAGACCAACCAACCGCCCCGGCTGGAGAACCGACCTGCTGGGAAGCCCTCAACATTGAGCCACTCGACACTCCCTATAATAACGGCCAGGCCGAAGTTGACAAAAAACATGGCCACACCAGCTTCTCCGCCCTTGCCAGTCACAGTGCCACAGCCACTCCGGTAGCACGCGATATCGACAGCTCCGATACCGATACCCCCGACCCTGAACCTCAAACCGCCGATGACATCTTCCTCTTCCCCGGCGGAGCCCGCACCGGTGACTGCTGGCACGCTATCTTCGAAAAAATCGATTTCCAGTCCGACACCACCACCATCCGGGACAAAGCTAATGCCATCCTCAACTCCTTCAACCTCTGCAAAAGCACCACCCCCGAGCTGGAACAGCGCAAACGCGATGCCGCACACAACATGATCGCCGCTGTTCTCCACGCCCCCCTCGGTACCCCTCCCGATACCTTCTCCCTGGCCGACATCCCCCTCACCTCACGCCGCTCCGAACTCACCTTCCACTTCCCCCTCCGGCGCGACACCCCCGACCCCAAGCTGAGCCAGCTCGCCGATATACTCACCGCCACATGGGACACCCCCGCCCGTAATCAAACCTTCATCGACACCATTGGTAAATCACAACGCACCATCCCTCTCGGTTACCTCACCGGCTCCATCGACCTCCTCTTCCATCACAACAATCGTTTCTATATCGTCGACTGGAAATCAAACCGCCTCGGCGGTGAAACACAAAACTTCGCCACTTCCGGCATCGCTGCCGAGATGGCCGCCCACTCCTACTACCTCCAATACCTCATCTACACCGTTGCTGTTGACGGCTTCTTGCGACAAAACCTCACCAACTACAACTACGATCAACACTTCGGTGGAGCCTACTACCTCTTCCTCCGCGGCGTCCGCCCAAACTCCAACCACGGCATCTTTCACGACCGCCCCTCTGCCACCACCATCGCCCACCTCACCACCGCCCTCACTTACACCTAATCACCTATTTCAACCTTGTGCCACACAACCATGTTTTATTACATTGTCAGCAAGACATTTTTCAAATCTTACGGTTTACTTAAGGTTATCCAGCATATTCCCGCAGTTCTTGAAGACTAACACAAACAGGAGGATATCAACAAATGATCACTACATCACCATACAACGCCCCTGGGGCGCAAATGCCCAACTGGCACTCGATACCATAGCCTTGCGGCCGGTGCGCGGGATCCCCACCTGGATCATTAACGATATGCAATGGTCGCATATCGATGAAATCACAGGCAATCCCCCCGGCAGTTACGAACGAGAACCTGAACGGGTCTATCTGGAGTTTCAACGTGAGGCCGGTGTCTGCTACATTGACCAATGGATCCCCCGCAACCCCCTCTCCATGAGTGACCAAGGGTTCGACAGCAATACCACACGCCATGCCACCACTGGTGCCACAGAGATCATACGTGACGGTATTCTAATCGACTCACCCGAAGCGGTGGTTGAGCATATCGAAAAAGTTTTCATCCCCGGTCGCCTGGCTTTGCGTGACGAGCTTGAGAAAAACTTTGATGCCGAGGTTGCCCAGCGTATAGAGAAAGAGATCGAGGTACAACACTTTTTAGGCTCCAACATCCTCAAGGGTCAATACAGCGGCTTTTTCGCGTTCCCAACTTTTCTATACAGCCTCTACGGCTTCGCCGATTATTTCATGGCCTACGCCCTCTACCCCGAAGTTATTGAGCGCTGCTTCTCCGCCATGGCCGATTTTGCCACAACCTTAAACACCATCTCAGCCACCGCCATGACCAAAGGCAACCTGCCACTCCTGTTACGCCTCGACCACGACATGGCCGACTCACGCGGTACGCTTGTTGATATTAAATCGCTCGATCAGATCTGGTTTCCCCACTTTGCCCGCTCGATCAAACCACTGCTTGGTGCCGGAATACGCCTCATCTGGCACTGCGACGGCAACCTCATGGATATGGTGCCACGCCTGCTGGAGTGCGGTCTGGGTGGCTTCCAAGGCTTCCAATATGAAGACGGCATGGATTACGAACAGATCTGCCGCATGAAAACTCGCGATGGTGACGATCTCTTTATCATTGGCGGTGTATCGGTCACCACCACTCTACCCCACGGCACACCCGATGATGTCCGCGAACAGATGAAATGGCTGGTTGAGTATGGTCCCAAAGTCGGCCTGATGCTGGCCGGATCCAGCTCTATCGCCCCCGGCGTACCACTGGAAAATATCAAAACTCTCCTTGAAGGGCTAAACCACTACCGGACAAACGGCCGCTAAACAGCCCCCATGGGGGCTGCTCCAGAGCCCCTCCCAGCACGCCCTACGGGCGCACTGGATACCTGAGGTTCCTCCGCCTCTGCCACCTCTCACCACGTTTTCCAAGCGTACGCTTAAAGTATTCGCCCCCTGCATTAGGCATTGCGCTGGCGCACCGCTTCATACATACAGATAGCACCGGCAATACTGGCATTAAGCGAGGCGACAGCCCCCTCCATGGGGAGACGCGCCACAAAGTCACAAGTCTCTCGTGTCAGACGCTTCAATCCATGCCCCTCACTGCCAACAGCAATACCGATACGACCCTTGAAGTCGATCTCAGTATAATTACGAACACCTTCGCCTCCGGTAGCCAGCCCGACAACCCACAGCCCTGCCTCTTTGAGGTCGTTAAGTGAGCGAACCAGATTAACAACTTTGGCAACACGCATATGCTCAGCGGCACCGGCAGAGGCACGCACCACTGCCGGGGTGATGGCAGCGGCACGGTTTTCAGGGATAATAACAGCCTGAACACCGGCAGCATCGGCGGTACGCATAAGCGAGCCGAGATTCTGGGGATCAACTAGATGATCGAGAATAAGTATCAGGACTCGCTCGTTCTCCCGCACCTCAGCACAAACTTCATCGATAGAGATATAAGGGAAAGCACTCACCCTGACTGCAACCCCCTGATGGTTACCGTCCCCTGAGATTGTGTCGAGTTCACGCTTGGTAACCTGCCGAAAAAAGGCACCTGCTTTGGTTGCACACTCGTGAAACTGTGTCTGTTCAATGCTTTCACGATCTTCAGCAGCCATGGCCAATTCATACACTTGACGCCTGCCGGCAGCGAAAACCTCGCCAACTGGGCGTCGCCCATAAATCCATTCACCTCTACCTGTTCTTTTTTGCATAGGCCTCACTATAACAGATATACTACTAATTTGTGAAGAGTGAAGATGCGGCTGGCAATGCAAATACCGGGATTATCTCCTGATCAATGCTAACAATTCATCGCGTTTGATCGCCATCATCGCCGGTGTCGTCGCTTCAACGTTAAGCCTTACCAATGGCTCAGTGTTGGAGCAGCGGACATTAAACCACCAGTCATTGTACTCCACTGAGACACCATCAAGCTCAAAAATATGACCATCGGCATACCGTTTTTTAAGTAGCTCCAGAATCGCTTTGGGCTCGCCTTTTACCTCACTGTTGATCTCGCCGCTGGCACTGTATTTGCGCAGTGGTGCCACTAATTTGGAGAGCGGCTTGCCGGCACGTGCCACAATATTGGCCAGGGAGAGGATAGCCATAGCCGACGACTCGGTAGTGTAGTTGTCTTTAAAGTAGTAGTGTCCTGACAGCTCCCCGGCAAAAATGGCGTTATGGTCGCGCATCTGTTGCTTGATAAAGGCGTGCCCTACACGTGACATCATCGGGGTGCCGCCGGCTGCGGTAATCGTCTCTTTGACTACCCAGGAAGAACGGAGATCGTAGAAAATCACTCCAGGCCCGCGTGATAATATATCTTGAGCAATGAGTGCTGTTATCAGATCCATGGGGATGATAGTCCCTTTTTCATCAACAAACCCGGCGCGGTCTGCGTCACCATCAAAGGCAGCCCCAAAGGCGTAGTTGCCCCGTCGTACCATCGCCTGAAGGTCGGCCAGAGTTTCGCTCTTCAGCGGATTGGCTTCATGGTTGGGAAAAGTGCCGTCGGGTTCACCGTAAAGTGGTTCAATCTCCACCAGCCCCTCAAGAGCCTTAGCCTCCCAAATGCCCATCCCGTTAGCCATATCAGCGGCAATTTTGATACTCCCGTTAAATGTTTTGAAACTGGCGACATGGGCGCAATATTGCGACAGTATGTCGCACGTCTCAATTATGCCGGGGTTAGCCGCTGTCGGGGCGAAGTTGCCTGTTGTCGCAATCTCTTCAATATCGGCAATGCCGGTAGCACCTGAAATCGGTACACCTCTAGCCCGACACAGCTTGAAGCCATTCCATTCACTGGTGTTATGCGAAGCTGTAATCATAATAGAGGCATCGGCCCAGAGACTGCCGTTAGCAAAGTAAGACATCGGTGTTGAGCAGATCCCTACGTCGATTACATCGGCACCCTGTTCGTTAATGCCTTTTGCCAATGCGGCAAAAAGAGCTGGTGAGTGTTCGCGGATATCACGCCCTACCACTACTTTACAGCACGACTCTCCCAAAAAAGTTACAAACGCCCGCCCAATGCGATAAGCCAAATCGTCCGTAAGCTCGGTTCCATAAATACCGCGAATATCATATGCTTTGAAAACCCCTGCCATAAAACCTCCATATTCAAATAAGAGCTTTTAGTATACTGCTAAATACCCAAATTTAAAAGTGCCAAATAGTGGCAATTATCAGACGCTCACACCGGTAGAGCCAATAGCCTGTCGTAAACTGCAAAAACATAGCGCCCGTTATTGAGTGCACCGCCGGCAGTCGGGCCGTTGAGTTTGTCGCGCCATAGTACCTCTACATCGACACTCCGGAGTGGTACCCGATAGATCGCTTCGCGGGTAGCTCCGTAGAGATACTTATCGTCGCGCTGGAAGCTCACTTCGAGCGGCCAGCCGGCTACGTCGTCAAGCCGCCGACGCTCTACTATCCGCTGATTAATCATATCAATCAACAGCAGGTCGGCTTGCAGTACACTCTCCGGCTGTGGGTGTATTATGGCATAAGCCAGACCATCACCGCAGTTCTCCAAGTCCATAACGCCTACAAGCTTAAGCCCCAGATCACCACTCCAAACTAGTTTATCTTCTATGGGATCCCATACGGCAAACCCGGCATTATCGACTTTGGGTGTGGTGCCGGAGCCTCCGTAGATGATAAACCCGAGTGCCAGCCGCTCAAACTCCGGCAGATACGTAATTGCTGCCAGACTGCAATGCGGGATGATGTCACGATGTGCCCCGCCAAAAGTGTCGCTTTTGGGGTCGTACCAGGAGAGTGTACCCCCCCACATACCGTAATCGGGAACCGATGCTACTCATACTTTACCCGCCGCACCGCACACCATGTCGCGCGGACGATAAGCTACGTTATCCATCCGCCCAAGCTGACGTGGATTGTCGTCAGGTCCAAAGCTGTAGCGACACTCTATCGCAGGGTCGGAATATCCGGCATTAACCGGATCGGGATGATCAAGAGGTACACCAAACGACCACGGTTTGGTCGGATCATAAACCCCCAATATAGCGTGTGTAAGAGCAGAAGTAAATTTTCCGATCCATGTGATCCATGGAGTAAACTTCTCCACTCGCTGTAGATGCCGCTCCATAATCTACCATATTGGCTCCATCGGTATCACAGGCAAAGAAGTGGAGAGGTAACACGCTGGAGCCGTAGAGCCGACCATCCGGCCCGTTACGTACTAGGTAGATCGCTGTGCCGTTAGCCTGGTAGTCTAGTTTCAGTATCCGCAACTCCCCTTGTGGCGTAGTGACACCTACATGCCGGTATGTATGACGCATTTCAGCGTGACCGTCGAGGAAGCGATAGGTTGAGCCATCGGGGAGAGTTGGCATAGATGCAGCAGCCGGTAGCCTGTCAATCGGCTCGGCTACAGTTCCACTGATCCGGAAAGCACCGTCAGGCGACTCTGCAATACTGATGGCCGAGAGTGATTCTTCGTTACTCTGCCCCGGCGTAGCGATCTCGACAATTTCACTAACCAGCGGATCAAACACCAGTAATCCGCTCCCCAGGCGTATATGATCGGCATTGACATGTTCGCAGATATTGGCATACATAAACAGACGGTTCCATCTATCACTCCAGAGTGCTGACCGACACCCGTTATACCCTTGAGGTGCATCAAAACGTTCGACTGCCCCGGTGCCCGGATCAATACGGAGTAGAAAGAGTGCCCCACTCTCTGTCTCCTGCCCCATCACCCCGTAAAGGCAACTGTTGCCGACAGCATCACGTCCAGCATAAAGTGAACAAGCCCCCGGAGATCTTACCGGTACGCCGTACTCAATCGGAGCAACCGTATTGGTTAAATTGTCATATCCGCTCATAATCACCTCCATAACTTCACTTTTTTTAAGTCTCTCTCTTTGTCTATTGTTAAAGATGCCACCCTACTCGTGCCGTAACGCTTCGATTGGATCGAGATTAGCCGCCTTCCAAGCCGGATAGGTACCAAAAATTACCCCGGTAAAGATCGAGACCGCCAACGATACTACCACACTGGGCATAGTGATAGCTGTATTCATATGGGCAAAGTGCTCTACCAGCCGCGCTATCAAAATCCCCAGTGTCAACCCAACACCACCCCCCAGCGCCGTCAAAATGGTCGACTCCAATAGAAACTGGAAAAGAATATCACGCTTGCGAGCCCCTAGAGCGCGCCGAGTACCAATTTCACGTGTCCGTTCAAAAATATTAGCCAACATGATGTTCATAATACCGATGCCACCAACCAGTAGTGAAATAGCGGCAATAGAGCCCATGACAATACTGAAAACCCGTTGCGTGGCCTCCTCCTGTAACAGTAATTCATAAGGGACTTGCACCTCAAAGTCACGGGTGTCACGCGTGGTATCAAGGTAGTTGCGCAAACGTTTAACCGTATCAGGCAGGTAGTTAACATCGTCAACTTTAATATACAAAAAGTCGTAATCAACCCCAACCCGCTCGCGCATCGACCCCTCAACCGGCAGTAAATCGCCAAAAACCGCATTGCCGGTGGCAAAAGGGATGTAGACCAGATTATTAAGATCGTACTGACCGGCCAGTTTGGCACCGCGTTGGTTGCGCAGCAGCCCTACCACCTTAAAAGAGCCACCACCGACGCTAATGGTCTGTCCCAACGGATCCCTTATGCCGAAAATTGTCCGAGCCGCATCTACACCCAGTACACAGATCGGGTTGCAGCGAACTTCGTCTAAGTCGGTCAGCCAGCGCCCACGGGAGTCGGCCTGCTGACTGAAGGTGATACTGAGAAACTCCGGCACAGTGGCCATCATCCTGATACCGGTACGCCGCCCATTGGCAAAGAGTCGCTGTTGCATATCACGCACCGGAACAATTTTACCAATATTTTCAAAGGTGGTTAACATGTGTATTGTATCTTTAGCTTTAATGCCGTAGATGTTAACATTCCCTTGACTGGACGAAGTCTCTGACTGCCCCTCCTGTGTCGGCTTCACCGAGCGGATCACAATATTGTCGATCCCCATAGCTCGGATACGGGCAATCGATTCACGCCGCCCGCCTTCGCTGATAGCCATCATCGCCACTACTGCCCCCACCCCAAGCACCACGCCTAAGGCCGCCAGCAGTGAGCGAAAGGCGTGGCATGAGAGGTTCATCAGCGTCATCTGCAACATTCGCAAAAAGTTAAGCACGCCGACCTCCTCTGCCACCGGGACGGTCCTCAACTATCTCACCGTCATGCAGTCTTATCACCCGGTCTACTATCTCCTCATAGGCGGGATTGTGAGTCACCATCACCACAGTGCGCCCACCCTCAACCAGAGTAGTTAAAATCCTGATCACCTCTTCTCCGGTCTTCTCATCGAGGTTACCGGTAGGTTCATCGGCCAGAATCAGTGGTGGGTCATTTGAGAGTGCTCTGGCAATCGCCACCCGCTGCCGCTCACCACCCGAAAGTTGGGTCGGACGGTGACTAAGGCGATGTGACATCCCCAGTTTGCCTAGCAACTCCTCAGCCCGTGCTCTCATTATTGCCGGTGGCACATGAGCATAACGCATCGGGGTGCAGACATTCTCCACCACGCTGAACTGAGCAAAGAGGTTAAACGACTGAAAAACTATCCCGATGCGCCGGCACCGTATCTCCGACATCTCGTCGTCGTCGAGCGACGATACGTCGATATCTTCAAGCTTGTATGTACCGGTAGTTGGCCTATCCAACAGACCCAGAATATTCAAAATAGTCGACTTCCCCGATCCGGATGCCCCCATCACCGCTACAAATTCGCCGCTTGATATAGTAAAATTGACACCGCGTACCGCATAGACCGGATGGTCGCCCTCGCGATATACCTTAAACACATTGTTAAAACTCAGCAGTGCCATCGTTTACTCACTGGGCAGTTCCGGGTTGATAAAGAGCAACCCGCTCACCCTCTTTTAACCCGTCAACCACCTCGACATAGTTGTTTGAAATCCGTCCGGTTTTTACCACCCGCTCGCTGACTCCAGTCAGCTCTTTAACTCTGGCATAGGTGGTCCCCTCACGCTGGTGCAGTGCTTCAATCGGCAGGTACAAAACATCCTTGACCGTCTCAACCACCACCTCTACCCGCATCGACATCCCGGGCATCAGTCGAGAATCTTTAGCGTCGGTCGATATCTCAATCGGATAGACCTTGGGGCTGGAACGATCCCACTGAATTACATTCTGAGCCATTGCCGCTACCTGTGATATCCGCCCCTCCATCACCAGATCCGGCACCGCTTTACTGCGTAACACAGTCCGTAACCCCGTCGAGACCCGCGACCTGAACTCCTCCGGCAAATCGACCCGTACCAGAAAGCTCGAGAGGTCAGGAATTGTTGCCATTATTTGCCCTTCACTGACACTAGTACCAACCTTAAAATCCTCCGGCTGCATCCAGTTACGCCGCTGCGGGTTACCAAATGTTATAATACCGTCAGCCGGGGCGCGCAAGGTCAAGTTCTTCCATATTTTTTCAAGCTGTGCCAAATCGGTTTCAAGTTGCCGTATTCTGGTACGGTGGTTGGTGATACGCCGCTCGTTCTTCACTAGATTGCCCGCTGCATTTACCAGATCACGCTGTAACGCCATCTCCGCCTTGGTTACCGCCTCTCGCAATGAGCGCATTTTTTGTGGATGGTCGTACTGTTTGAAGACACGCAGGTTGCCCGATGCCGCCGATACAGCATCACGTGCTGTATCAACAGCTTGCGCCCTCTCCGACACCTGTTTCTCAAATCCGGCCACACTATCAGGATCCTGCATTTGTGCGTCTGTCAGCTTAGCACGGGCATCAGAGAGTTCTGTACGCGATTGTGCTAACTTGGCGCGCGCCGTCTGAATAGCCGTCTCCAACTCACTCCTTTTACGGCGGGCATCTTCATCTTCATAACGCGACAACGCCTCTTGCGCCGAGTGGAGCTGATCATAAGCCGCTCTGATATTGCTCAAGTTTCCCGCTTTGGTCATAGCCAGATCTTCCAGCGCCAATTGTAAATTAGTCTGTTCATCGTCGAGTGCTAACTCCAACCGATCTTTCTCAATAGCGTGTTTCTCATCAGAAAACCGAAACAGCAGGTCACCCGCTTTTACCTCGCTGTGGTCGTCCACCAGCTCAACAATTTCCAAGCCGAAACGACCACTCTGGCGTGCCGGACGTATCAGGTGATGCTCAATAGCATCGAGTGTGCCGTCAAGATCCAGCGCCACATTAAAATCGCCACGGGTTACCACCGCATAGCGGTCGCGAGCTTCAACCTCATCCGAGTTACGACTCTCTCTACCATAATATCGCCATAATACCAGACCAACCACTGCCAGCAGTACCACTGCAACAGCCGCCGTGATCCGCTTGCGCCGGGCAACACGCTTTGTCTTTAAGGTACTCACTATTTTTTTGCCTTCTCAGTTGCCTTAATATCAAAAAACTTACCCACATCTTTGCCTACGCTCTCTTTTGGCATGAGAAACCTCTGCTCCTCAAGGTCTATCTGCTGCTGCACCTCTGGCGGCAACTCAAGGTTACGAATAGCCGGCAGTTGGTCAATGTCATCACCCAAAATTGTAGCACGCAGGAAAATCACCAACTGAGTCTGCACACTTGTCCTGCTGGTACCACGGAAAAGATGCCCCAGAATAGGGATACTGGCCAGAATCGGCACCCGCCGCTCACGCTCCGCCTCTTCACTCCGTAACAAACCACCAATAGAGACCAACTGCGTACTCCCCAACTCCAGCTCTGTGTTGGCACTGCGTACAGCAATAATTGGTGCCCCGGTCTTCTCATCATAGCGGGTGACGTTCGAAACCTCAGGGTTCACCTGAAGCCTTATCTTGCCATTATCAACAATAATTGGCGAGATACGTAATTTAATGCCAACACTTTTAAAAGTGGTCGATGTACTGACCGACCCCGAGGTGATCGTCTGAGTCTGAATCGGCACCTCTTCACCTGTAATAATACTCCCCTCACTGCCGCGCAGTAAAATCAGGTTGGGTGCTGAGAGTATTTTGGCGCGCCCATTGGTCTCCAGAAAACGGACAAATGAGGTGAGCAGACTCTCAGTACTGGCACTCCAGCGCATATAAGATAGACTGCCCCGTGTTGCCAGTGGATTACTCCCCGGATCTACAAACGCCCCGGTAAGCCGCCCTACAAAACTCATATAGTCGTTGGGCAGGTTCGGAATATCAGCAACATTGGCCATACGCTGAAACTCCAAATTGATCTCTTTTTGGAAGTCGCGGTCTATACTGAACTCAATTATCCTCACCTCTACCAACACTTGTGACACCGGTTTATCAAGCTGCTCAGCCACCTCCATCAGCAAGTCAATGCTTTCGGCCACATCGGTAATCACCACAGTATCCGACTCCTCATTGGCCGCTACTGTACCGGCCGGTGTCATAAAACTCTCCAGCGCTTGTGCCAGTGTCTCCCCCTTGATGTGCCGGCAACGGTGAAAACGAACCTCGCGCACCGCCTTCTTCTCTGCCGCAAAGCCCGCCGCAATCGCCGAATACTGCTCCAGCGCACTG
Source organism: Lentisphaerota bacterium (assembly GCA_012520735.1). Lineage (GTDB taxonomy): Bacteria > Verrucomicrobiota > Kiritimatiellia > RFP12 > JAAYNR01 > JAAYNR01. The sequence continues at coordinate 19,862 of JAAYNR010000025.1, forward strand.
GTTGTATTGTTACGAGAGAGCTCTGGCACCGAATCACCAGAACCACTCTCCTCGCTCCTCTCCAGTCTCGGTTGTTCACGGCCTGCACCATGCTCACGACCCGGAAACCGTTCTCTCCCCGAGAAATTTTGTGCCATCAACACCAAAAAAGGTGAGAGCACCACTAAATTCAAAAATAGCACTTTAATATTCATCTCTTTTCCCTTTGCTTTAGACAATCTTCCCGTAAATTGATGAAAAAAGCAAGCACACCATTGTTTTTTCACCTTCCCTTGCTTTGCCGATTACGGCATAATTGTTTCCTGATTACTCAACCGTGAAAGGCGGTTATGTTATTATAATTATTTAATCAGCTAAGGAGCTGCAGTTTGAGACCTATGAATCCAGGTAAATTTAGTGTCGTATCAGTTTTGGTAATGCTTACATTTGTCGCCTCTGCCGCCGGGCCTGTTAATGATGTAACACCTGCCGGTAACCCGGTGGTACGTGGTGAGTGGCATGAGAGCATCACAGAAGTATTGGCTGCCGCTGCCGGGACAGGTGTACCCGTAGTCAGTTTCTGGTCAAACAATGGTTGCTCACGCTGTACTACCGTAGCTCGCCAGGCCGTAAATACTGCTGCCTTTGCCGCCTGGCGGCAGGAGCGTAAGCTTTTCCTCGTCACCAATGAGGGCAAAACCGGCCTCCCCGGTGAACTCTATGAGTGGACTCGCAATGCCCCCACTAATGATGGTGACGGCTCATATCCTTTTCTCCGCATCCAGTGGATCGACACCGATGGTACCGTCCGTGTTGACACTCGTATCTCCGGCTACCCTTATCGCACCAGTGCACAAACGCTTATTAACCGGATTGAGCGTGCGCTCGATGACTCCGCTCCTCCCACCCCACCTCAAGGTGAGGGCGCAGCACCTGTTTTCACCATCACCCAAATCGCAGAGACTACCCCCACTATTGTCGATTTTGAACTCCGCATCCCTATCGCTCAAACAGAAAATGGTACCCTCCTGCTCGCTCGCAGCGGCGGCAAACTACCCACCGGCCTGCGCGCTGTAATCGATCAGGCGAGTCAGGAGCTGATCATCTCCGGCGCCCCGACACGCTCTGGTGCTTACAGCACCTCTTACCGTATCTCCGAACGCCGCATCCGTAATACCGTCACCGGTAACGAGGTCAATATCGATCTCACTGTAGTACCGCTTGCAGAGCTCAACCCGGCCGCTGACAGTGCCATCAAGAGTGAAGGTGTCGTGGTCGACAGTGCCGACACTACCCGCATCACCGGCACCCTCGCCCTCTCTGTCACTCGTAAGGGACGCGCTTCAGCCAAGTATAGCTCCGCCAACGGCAACATCTCTTTTAAAGGGAAGAACTGGACCACCTACGACGATACAGGCACCGTCGGCGGGCTGTTGGAAAAAGGCGATTACAGCCTCGATGTCACCCTCACCCCCGACGGCGTACTCAGTGCCGTGATTGTTGATCCTGCCTATACACAGCCACTTGAAGCCTCTCTCGGCACAGCACGCTGGAGTGCGGCACAGCAGACCGATGCCTATGTCGGCTATTACACCGCCACGATGATCCCGCAACTCGCTGTTGGCGACTGCGCCCCTATCGGTTACTCACTCCTCACCGTTAATGCTAAAGCCTCGTCAGCCCGAACCGGCCGTATCAACTACGCCGGACGCCTCGCTAATGGTCAGGCGATAAGCGGTAGCACCACCCTGCAACCACAAACAGACGGCAATGCCAATTTCGTCATTTATACCGGCAAACGCACCTACACTGTAGCCGCGCTAATCACTATGGCACCTTATGCCGCTCAGCAAACCCCGAATGCACCCAACGCTATCACCTCTTGTAACTCAGTAGAGTCGTACTGGCGATCTACCCTTGGTGCCGCGCAAACCCATTTTGATCTGACACTCAACATATGCGGTGGCTATTACGATCCACAGGCAGACCTCACCCTCCTGGCCGATAACTATACCGCCGCCGCCCCCTTAAAACTGCTGGCCACCCACATCACCCCCACCAGCCACCTCTACGGCACCGCCACCACCCTACCTGAGCTCGACCTTAACGTCACTGCCAGCTCCATCACCATAGAGCGTCAGCAGGATAACCCCACCCGAGCTAAAATCTCTTTAGCCCGCCGTACCGGCATCTTTAAAGGCTCTATGAGAGTACCATTTGCCCTTAACGATAAAACCTCCACCGTCTCAGCCACTTATATGGGAGTGTTACTGCCCGGCTTGCATAGCGGCTATTGCGACTGCACAGAAGATAACTCAGAGAACAACTTCTTCCCCTTTGGCCTCGGTGCCTACTGGTTTAAAGACCGCCTGATTATCAACAACACCCCCCTCTCATTTACAGCCGGCTGGCCTATTACAATAGACAAATCAAACAATGAACCTATTTACAGATAAGGAGACACAACAGATGAAAGTAGCATTCACCACCTCAGGTAACGACCTCAACGCTCCACTCGACCCCCGTTTTGGTCGTGCAACACAGTTCCTGATTTACGACACCGAGACAGCAGAGACAGTTGTTGTCGACAACAACCAGAACCTCAACGCCACCCAAGGAGCCGGTATTCAGGCGGCACAAAATTTGGCCGCCAGCGGTGCCGAAGCTCTGGTCAGCGGCAACTGCGGTCCTAAGGCCTTCCGCGTCCTCACTGCTGCTAATGTCGCCGTCTACTCAACAGCCGCAGCTACCGTAGCCGAGGCTCTCGAACTCTTTAAGAGTGGTAAACTCGAACAACTCAACACCGCCAATGTTGAAGGCCATTGGGCCTAAAATCAGCAATTAAAGGATACAAAATGACCAAACTCACCCCCCAACTGCTCGAGGCCTTTAACCGCCTTGTCAAACCTCTGGTTCTCACAACCACCGCTACCGATGGTACCCCAAACTCTATCTATGCCTCTAGCGTAGCCCTGTTTGAAGAGACCATCGTGATAGCCGATAACTACTTCAACAAAACCCGCGCTAATATTGTGGCCGGTGGCAAAGCCTCTATCCTCTTTATCACTAACGACAAAAAAGCCTACCAGCTTAAAGGGCGTCTAACCTACCACACCTCCGGGCCGGTTTATGACGATATGAAAAAGTGGAACATGCCCCAACACCCGGGGCTTGCCGCCGTAACTATGGAAATTGAAGAAGCTTACTCCGGAGCAGAAAGGTTAATCTAATTATGTCAGACACCAAACTCACTATCGCAATACCTCTGGCCAATGGCCAGCTATGCCAACACTTTGGCCATTGCCAGCAATTCGCCCTGATCGTAGCCAATCCCGCAAACGGCGAGATAATCTCCTCTAATAATCTCACCCCGCCCCCCCATGAGCCAGGCGTCTTGCCACGCTGGCTGGCGGAACAAAATGCCACTCTCATTATTGCCGGTGGCATGGGCCAGCGAGCTCAAGACCTCTTCACCGAACAAGGGATCAAGGTGGTTGTTGGTGCACCAGTTGGTGCCCCCGCGGAGCTGGTTAAAGCGTACCTGTCCAATACACTCAAAACCGGCACAAATAGTTGCGCACATTAGTAACCACACCGGCAGGGAGTTTGCTATGTCGACCCGCCTCACCATAGTGTCAGATAACCATGCAGCCGACGGACTCAAAACTGAACACGGTTTTGCCGTCTGGATCGAACATCTTGATCACCGTATTCTATTCGACACCGGTGAAGGCGACGCTTTTTGGTATAACCTCGACGCACTGGCAATCGACATTGCCAGTGCCACTGCTGTTGCCCTCAGCCATGGCCACTACGACCACACCGGCAATCTGGGTGATGTGCTTGAAAAAGCTTCCACTGCCCAACTCTACTGCCACCCCGGTTGTAATTGTAGCCGCTACAGCATCCGCGAACGGGCCAAACCTATAGGTATGCCGGTAGACTCCGCCGTCACCATGGCTGCTATGCGTGTTAAAAACCGCCGCGCTGTAACACGTCCCACCACCATTGCGCCGGGAGTCAAACTCAGTGGCCCAATACCACGCGTCACCGATTTTGAAGATTGCGGTGGCCCGTTTTTCCTCGATAAAGAGGCGGCTAACCCCGACCCCGTACTCGATGATAACGCCCTCTGGTTCGACACCCCGCAAGGTCTGGTTATCTGTCTAGGTTGTAGCCATGCCGGATTGATCAACACCCTCACCTACATCACTGAAATCAGCAAGCAGCCACGTATCGCCCTAGTAGTAGGCGGTGCCCATCTCGGCAGTGCCTCAACCGAACGGCTCGAAAAAACCGTAGCTGCCCTCGCCAATTTACAAATTTCACGCATGGTCTTCTGCCACTGCAGTGGCGACACCGCCACAGCTTACCTTAGCGAAAAACTTGGATCTTATGTCTCATCCGGCTATGCCGGATTTACCGCCGATTTTTAACTAACCATACCATAAAAACAAAATGGAAAATAAAATGAGTAACGATACCCCACACACCGATTGCGAACCCTCAATGTGCGAAAGCTGTAATGTTGCCGACTGCCCCTCGGCCGGCAACACCCACCACGCTGAAAATAACCATAACGCGCAGGCCGCCGACCCCCACGCTGATGAGCATAAACTATATGCCCGCATGAGCCGGGTTGGCCGTAAGATCGTCGTCCTTTCCGGTAAAGGCGGTGTCGGCAAAAGCACCGTTGCCGTCAACATCGCCACCGCCCTCCACTTGGCCGGCAAAAGTGTTGGTATCCTCGATGTCGATATCCACGGCCCCAGCATCCCCACTATGCTCGGCGTGGAGCAGGAACGCGTCCATAAAGGTGAAGAAGGCATTCTCCCCGTCGATGCCGACGGAATCAAGGTGATGTCGCTCGGCTTCCTCCTTAACAGCATGGACGATGCCGCTATCTGGCGCGGCCCCATGAAGATGAGTGTCATCAAACAGTTTCTCGCCGATGTCGAATGGGATGGACTAGATTTCCTTGTCATCGACTCTCCCCCCGGCACTGGCGACGAACCTCTCTCGGTTTGCCAGCTCCTCTCCCCCTTCTCTCCCGGCCTCGACGGTGCTGTAGTAGTCACCACCCCCCAACGCGTCGCGGCCATCGATGTCCGCAAATCGGTAAACTTCTGCAAGCAGATGAGCGTACCGGTCATCGGCATCGTCGAGAACATGAGCGGCTTCGTCTGCCCCGGTTGCGGTGAAGTAACTCAGGTTTTCCGTAGCGGTGGCGGCCAGCGTATCGCCGAAAGTATGGAAGTCCCCTTCCTCGGCTCGATCCCCATCGACCCGAAAATCGTCGAAGCCGGAGACGGAGGCCAACCCTTTGTGCAACACTTCGCCGATACCGCCACAGCCGTCGCCATGCGCAAAATTATTGAACCCCTCCTCAAATAACAACACCTTACTAAACCGCAAAACATCTCCACCGGAGTTGTTTTACCACCCAATACAGGAATACGCTATTCATGATTTTAACAATTGCCAGCGGTAAAGGTGGCACCGGAAAAACCACTGTTGCCGTTAACCTCGCTACCGCCCTCGCTGCAGGCGGCAACCATGTTCACCTGATGGATTGTGACGTCGAGGAACCTAATGACCACCTCTTTGTCCGTCCTACCTTCACCGAAGAGCACCCTGTAACAGTCCTCAAACCACGCTGGTCACCCAACACCTGCACAGGCTGCGGTGCCTGCGCCGCCGCCTGCAATTATAACGCCATCGCCGTTGTCAAAGATAAAGTGATTATCTTTAACGACCTCTGCCACTCATGTGGTGCCTGCGCTTATGTTTGCCCCACCGGCTCCATCACCGAACACCTTACCCCCATCGGTAAAGTCCAACACGCCCCGCAGCACCACCCCTTCCGTTTTACCCACGGCATACTCAACATCGGCGAAGCCCTTGCACCCATGGTAGTAGGAGCCGTCCGTCAACAACGCGACGCAACCGACCCCGAATCTATTACCATAATTGATGCCGCCCCCGGGACAGCCTGCTCGGTTGTCGCAGCCGTCAAAAACTCCGACATCGTCCTCCTCGTCACCGAGCCCACCCCTTTCGGCCTTAACGACCTAAAACTCGCTGTCGGCCTCACCCTCAAACTCGCCGTCCCCACAGCCATTCTCATTAACCGCTCCGACGGCACCGACACCATCATCGCCGACTACGCTGCCGCCAGCGGCATCCCCATTGCCGGGCGCATCCCCTTCAGCCGTGCGTATGCCGAGGCCTACTCCAGCGGCACCAACCTCAGCGAAAACTTCCCCGAGCTCCGTGCCAACCTGCTCCATATTTTCGACAACCTGAAAGGGGCCACACCACCCCCGCCGACCCTTGAAAAATTCTCCATAACCCCCTCCGCCAAACCCGCTATCCTGCCGTCTGCCTCAGCCACACCACCCGTGCGACACCGTGAGATCACCGTCATCAGCGGTAAAGGCGGCACCGGCAAAACCACTGTAACCGCCTCCTTTGCCCAGCTTGCCAAACAACCGGTTCTCGCTGATAACGATGTCGATGCCGCCGACCTCCATCTCCTGCTCCGACCCGTTGTCCGTGAAATGCACGACTTCATCGGCGGCGTAAAAGCCACCATCATGGCCGAGCAATGCACCGCCTGCGGCCTCTGCGCCAAACTATGCCACTTCAACGCCATCTCAGCCGACGGCCCAGCCAATACCACTCATACCGCCACCTACCGCATCGACCCCATGGCCTGCGAAGGTTGTGGCCTCTGTCCTCGCGCCTGTCCCGTCAATGCCATCACCAGCGAACCAAACATCACCGGCCACTGGTTCATCTCCGACACCCCCTTTGGCCCCATGGCTCACGCCCGCCTCGGCATCGCCGAAGAGAACTCAGGTCGCCTCGTCGCCATGGTTCGCGACCAAGCCGCCAGCCTCGCTGCTCAAAGTGCCCGCCACCTCATTATCGGCGATGGCCCCCCCGGCACCGGCTGCCCCGTAATCGCCTCCGTCAGCGGCACCGACCTCGTAGTCATCGTCACCGAACCCACCGTCTCCGGCGTACACGACCTCCAGCGCGTCCTCGAACTCACGCACCACTTCCAAGTCCCCGCAACTGTCATCATAAACAAATGCGACCTTAATAGCCAACAAGCCAAACACATTGAAACCCTTTGCTCCACCCATGGAGCCACCATATCGGGTCATATCCCCTTTGACCCCACCGTAAACAGCGCCCTCATGGCCAGCAAAACCATCATCGACTACGCCCCCGACTCCCCCGCCGCCCAAGCCATCGCCACCGCCTGGCAAAACATTCTCCAATAAACAACCCAAAAACCACAAATGAGGCATCCATCTTATGAAACTAGATAACATCAAAACCTTCATCTCCATCGGCGCCCACTGCGACGACGTTGAATACCGCACCGGGGGGCTCTTCTCACGCCTCACCCGCCAAGGTGCCCGTGGCGTATATGTAGTGATGGTAGAAAACCCCTACGTAGGCTCCGGTTATATTATTAAAGATGCCGCCACTGCTCTGGCGACCAGACGCGCCGAGTCGTTAAAAGGTGCCGCTCAACTCGGTGCCGCCAGGGTCGAATTCTTCGGCTTTAAAAGCTACTACCTCCACACCCCCGACCGTCAAACCGTTTTCCCCGCCTTCCGCAGCCGCGAAGAGACCATCGCTATGGCCAACGAAGTCACCTGGTACGGTCTGCCGCCTGTCCAGAATGCTTACCTCTTCCCCGAGTGTGTTGCCCGCCTTGTAAACCTCATCACAGAAGAGAAACCCGACCTGATCCTTAACCACACCCCCAACGACCGTCACCCCGACCACTACAGCGTCGGCCGTTTTGTAGAGCTCGTCACCAACGACCTCAACAACGCCGGCGCTAACCTCACCCAACTCCACCGCGAGCCCGGCAGCGGCGGCTCCATGGGCGGCTGGCGTCCCACCATCTTCTTCGAACTTTCAGCCGCTGATGTCGAACGCCAGCAACGCGCCATGGAGTGCTTCCCCAGCCAATTCCCCGGCGGCCTGAAAGGCTACGCTGAACGACGCGCCCGCGCCTTCGGCAAACTAGCCGGCGTCACCTTCGCCGAAGGCTACACCGCCAGCGGTGGCGGTGCCGACGGCTCCTGGAGCCGCTACGACCACGAATGGGAGAGATGCGTCGCAATGCCCGCCGACCCCATCACCGTCATCCCCCTCAACGCATAGGCTAAGACGTATTTCTCCGAAACCGCCTCGCCCTGTGTTTGCCATTAAACCATTAAGGCATTCCCCACACACACATTAAGGCATTAAGGCATTCTATCCCTCCCTCCACCTTCACTTTTCCAACTGTGCGCTCCCGCGCACAGTCACCATTCGGACCCATTCGTGTCCATTCGTGGTTAACTCTCCCTTTTCTTCCCCTTTTCCGTGTATTCCGTATATTCCGTGGTTAATCCTCTCCAGGTAGCTTGAGCCTCCGTACCTCTGTGAAATAATCCCATTCAGCACCTTCCGTGGCTCTCTCCCAGCGAACAAAATTTATTATTTGTCACCCCTCGCCCAGTCGGCAAATCTGGCGGCAAATTTATCTATCGCAATCTCGGGATAGTTTACCAGACTGGTGCGCAAAATATTATTAACCGGTTCACTCCACTCTTTTGGAATGCGCCCCGCCCCATACATCATCCCCCACAAGCTCCCTACAGTTGCACCGTTGCAGTCGGTGTCAAACCCAGCCATTACTGCCTGTCCGATGCACTTACCGAAGTCTCGCCCGCCCCACAGTAACGATGCCGCCACAATCTGTGCGTTTGAGTTAGTATGGCACCAGTCGTGCATTCGTCTCTCATTCCATAGCGCATGGATATATTCACAGGCTAAGTCAAAATCTGCCCCGTCGTCCCACAGTGCCACTATCGTCTCGACATCTTCCCGCAGACGACTCCCCGCCGGTATCTCTCCCAGACCGGCATAAATCACCTCTTCCCAATCCCTTAACACCGCCGCCGCCGCCAACATGGCCGCTACCCACATAGCCCCGTATATCCCGTTTTTAACATGTGAAATTGTCGCATCACGCCAGGCCCACTCTGCTGCCCGTTGCGGATTACCCGGGTTGGCATAGCCATAGGCATCTGCCCTGATCTGTGCGCCAATCCACTCGCGGTAGGGATTGATCAGCGTGGCACTATATGGTGGCACCACACCTGCTACCAGATTGCGGTAGGCAACCCTCTCTGCTGTAAAAGTGGTAAATAACGGCAACTCCTGTAACCAGGCACTAGCCATATCTTGTGCCGTAAACTCTCCTCCACAGCGCATCAGTAAATCCATCCCCAGCACCGTGTAATTTGTGTCGTCGTCTGGCACCATCCCGTTAATATGCGGCATCAGACAACTATTGTACCACCTCTCTTTTACAGTTGCACCGAATTTATGGACCGGACGCAGCGCTGCAATCCGTTCGGCCATCTTTTTCGTCGGCACTCTGAAGTAACGCTCTAATGGCCAGTTGCCGGTGGCCTTGGCGGTTATCTCAATACTGGTGCGGTGCCACCCTTCCACCGGCTTACCCAGTAGACAGCCGCAAACGCGCCCTAGCAGTGCTCCATGAATTTGGCGCCGCAACTTAGCCTTGGTGCCACTCCATTGCGGTACCTCTACCTCCGGCTCACCACGGGCTGCAACAATTTCCGCCAGATCGTTTGGCTCATTGTATGGATAACCGCTGCGCAGGGGCAGTTCCTGTATTGATGTAGAGAGTTTCTTATAACGTTCAAGCCATTGTCCATTACGGCCACCCCCCAAAGGATTACCATTGTCAGGAGCCGCAACCCGGTTTAACGCCCGTATCTGCGCCCGTACCGACGCTAAGTCACGCCCTTCCTGCTCAGCCTGCAAAACCTCGAGCTCCAGATCCACGCCAGATAGATAGGTGTGACGATTCAGCCAAGCAGCCGTATCGTCCCATGTGCACGTCTCACAACCAGATTTTGTTTTTTTCATACCAATTACTTAGCCTCACATAAATTACTGCTTTTAAGTTTACCATGAACTACACCGCTGTTCAATATCCCATTGTTGATAGCAATTCAACGTTTGTTCAACGACAGTTCCAGTTGTAATCAGCCTAACTTCACCTCTCCCGTGTAACCTGGTTGCCTATAATTACATCTGGCAAACTATCCCCTTGCGGCGCGACTCCTCGGCAGCAAAAACTGTCAGGTGCGACTCCAGTGTAGCTGCCGCTCCAGAAAGTATCTGTGAACGGTCGCCCGTGGCAATAGCGCCGATAAACGCGTTCATTAAACCACCATCGCCCCCACCATGACCACCCAGAACCGAGTCGTCGCCGGCATTAGTATCAATCTCCTGCCACTTGTTTGTGGCGTAGTCAAAGTGTTTAATCACAGAGCTGTCAATAGTCTCAATATACCCTAACGTACCGCCAATACGTGTTTGGCGGGCCCCGCCGGGATTAAAGGCGGTCATCGTAAAATTAGCCGTAGAGCCATCGGCATACTGCAAACATACCACCTGATTATCAACAACATCGTTGTCGCAGGCGTAAACACAACGACCATATGGACCTTCACGCAATGCTCTCTCTAAAGTCTCCGCTGTCATCTCTGGGTCAACCACATCCAGCGGCCACGCCAGCCGCTCCTCCTCCAGCATGGCAAAGTAAAACCGTTTGGCAGAGTATGGACACGTATCATTCAAGCTGCAATCCATGCACCGCGCAGCAGCACCTGCTGGTGCCTCAGATGGTTTAAAGTGGCGCAACGACCCAAAAGACGAAACCCGCGCACACGGTTTACCCATAATATGACTCAACCAGTCAATATCATGACAACTCTTGGCCAGCAACATGCCGTTACAATCGGTTTCACGTCGCCAATTACCCCGCACAAAGGAGTGTGCCTGATGCCAAAACCCTACCGGCTCATAATGGTCAATTGAGGTAATATCGCCAATTGTCCCCCGGTCAAGTATCTCTTTAAGCGCCTTGGTAAAGGCAGTATAACGCAACACATGGCATACCGCAAAAATAATCCCCGTCTCCTCCACCGCCGCAACAATATTACGACACGCCTCAACACTCGGTGCCATCGGTTTTTCCAGCAAAACGTGGTACCCCAGTTTGGCAAAAGCTATCGCCGGCTCTTCGTGCATGGTGTCTTGGGTGCAGATAAGCACGGCATCAGCCATACGCGGTTTAGCCGCCGCCTTGCGCCAGTCGTCAAAGACATTCTCAGCCGCTATCTCATGCTCTTGTGCCAGTTTCTGACGGAAAAAATCGCGTGGCTCAGCCACACCTACTACCCGCGCCCGATCAGGGCAACTCTTGGCAAATTTGGCATACCCCTGCCCGCGTCCACCCGCACCTACCACCAGCAATGTAACTACCTTCATTTTTGCTCCTTTTTTCTCTCTTGTCCACGGTTTACAAACCAAAATACTATCTGCTCACTCCTTGCGCAAGGCTACCATCGGGTCGAGGCGGGCAGCACGGCGCGCCGGGATGAAGCTCGCCAGAGTACAAAAAACAATTACCATCAACGCCACCTGCACCACCTCCCACGGCACAAGCCGCCAGGGGATGCTGTCCAGCCCATATACCTGCTTGGGGAACACCTCTACACCCACCATGGCCAATATCGAAACCAGATGTTGCAGATTATGGAGAATCAACACCGCCGTAATTACCCCCAACACTGTACCGATAATACACTGCACCCAACCATGGAGAACAAAAGTCATCATCACCTGACGCCCACTGAAGCCAAGTGCCTTAAGCAACCCTATCTCATCGCTCTTCTGCACGGTAATCACAATCAGCGTATTAGTTACACAAAATATAGCCACCACCGTAATAAACATCAGCAGAATAGCCATCATATTCTTCTCAACAGCCAACGCATTAAAGAGCTGACGATCCACCTCGTGCCAGGTTCTGACCAGAAAGCTATCACCCACTACCGCTTTGATATTGGCCACCACCCGTGCAAAGGCCGGCAAATCCTGCGGCTTACTCGTTTTAACATGTATTGAGTAAGCTCCCTCACGCAACCCCATTAAATCTCGCCCCACAGCCAGTGAGGTCAAAATAAAACCACTGTCAAAATCACGCTGTCCGGCATTAAAAATACCCCGCACTACCAACTCTTCCGGAAAATAGACCTCGTCAGGATTTACCAAATTCATCGGTGAATAGACCAGCATGGTATCTCCCACACCTATCTGCATCTCTGCAGCAAGGTCAACCCCCAACACCACCGAGTCGCCCTCCAGATCAAAAACCCCGTCTACAATATTAGTCACTTGCATCAACCCCTCCACCCTGTCAGGATCAATGCCAACAATCAATGGCGCCACAATACGCCGGCCATACTCTGCCAACACTCTGGTCTCTATCCCCGGCGACACTGCTGTCACCTCAGGGATAGCTTCAATCCACTCACTCAGTGCCTCCTCTTGAGTAATGATGCCACCCGGCATGGTAACTGTTACATGCGGCTTAAATGCCAGTATTTTCTCCTGCCACATATCGCCAAAACCAGTCATAACGGCACGGACAATAATCACCACCGCCACACCGAGCACAACACCCAGTATCGAAATCAAAGTTACAACCGAGGTAAAAGAACGCTTCGGCTTCAAATATTTTAATGCTAAATAGAGGGCAAAACGCATCACTACTCCCATAATGGACCAATTGCTGTCAATCGACAACTCTGGTTTGTGGCACTTAAATATAACTGATCTTACCAACAATTGCCAATGCAACCTTTATCACCCGCACCACAGCAAGGCGCGTTTCTCCCAAAACGCCGCCCTTAAACGAATCGCCCCCTCCCTGCCCTGAAAGGGCTATACATTCCAGCCCGGGGCAACGCCACGGGGTTACGTCACATAATAAATTTAGCCCTGAAAGGGCGTGACATAACCCCCGGCGGCGCTCACGCCGTAACACTTAAACGCCACCTTTAAACGAAACCACCTCTATTCTTCGATTAAGTGTGTTAAACCATTAAGGCATTCCCCGCCCAATGTACGGTAGGCATTCCTGCCTGCCACTCCCATCCACCTCCTCGGGACAGGCAAGAATGCCTATCCTACTCTATGCCACTCGCCCAATGTACGGTAGGCATTCCTGCCTGCCACTCGTGC